>NZ_JBITDK010000012.1:0-197455 GCF_044454165.1 Streptomyces sp. NPDC051567
GGGGGGGGGGGGGCCGGGGGGGGCCGGCGCGGCGCGGGGGGGGGGGGGGGGGGGGGGGGGGGGGGGCCGGCCCCCCCCCCCCCGCCCCGCGCCCCCGCCCCCCGCCGCCCCCCCCCCCCCCCCCCCGGCGCTCAGGCACGGAGGGAGCGTCCGGGTCGGACGGGTCAGACCTGGAGGGCCTTCGGGCTCGGGCCGTACTGGTTCTGCTCGCGGTTGCCCTCGATCGCCAGGAGGACGATCGCCCAGATCCAGCCGACGAGCGGGATCAGGCCGACGAGGATCCACCAGCCGGACTTGCCGGTGTCGTGGAGGCGGCGGACACCGACCGCCAGGTTCGGGACGAGGGTCGCGAGCACGTAGAGCAGGTAGAGCAGCGAGCCGGTGCCGAGCACCGAGTCGAGGATCGAGAGGACGATCAGGACGGCCGCGTTGAACAGGAAGAACATCCAGTACTCCTGGCGGCGGGCGCGCCCGGAGAAAACGGCGTACTTCTTCAGAACATCGGTGTAGTGGTGCATGTGCGTCCCCCCAGAGGACAGTTCTTCGGCCCGTTCCTGCTGGAGCGGGCCGGGGCAGAATTTATGCCCCCTTTATGGCTGGGTCAAGCCAGTTCCTGACGGCCGAAGCGCCTCCTTCCGGCAGCTTCCACGGCCAGAAAACACCGACCTCGCCCCCCGCCGGAACCCACCGCTCCCAGCCCGTCACCCGAGGTCACCGAAGGGAATGGACGGGGGTTCAGTGGTGGGGCGTGGGAGCCTCCCGGCGATGGAAGATATCCGTAATGTCCGCTCTATGCGTGTACTTGTCACCGGAGGAGCCGGATTCATCGGCTCACAGATCGTTACCGTACTGAGGCTCCGCGGCCATGACCCGGTCGTCCTCGACGCGCTGCTCCCGGCCGCGCACCCCGGCCCGCCCCACCCGGTGGACGCCGAGTTCGTCCGGGCCGACGTGCGCGACCCCGCGGCCGTGCGCGCGGCCCTGCGCGGGGTGGACGCCGTCTGCCACCAGGCCGCGATGGTCGGCCTCGGCAAGGACTTCGCCGACGCGCCGGAGTACGTCGGCTGCAACGACCTCGGCACGGCGGTGCTGCTGGCCGCGATGGCGCGGTCCGGGGTGCGCGCGCTGGTCCTGGCCGGCTCGATGGTCGTCTACGGGGAGGGCCGGTACGCGTGCCCGCGCCACGGCGTGGTCCGGCCGGGCCCGAGGCTCGCGGCGGACCTGACGGCGGGCCGGTTCGAACCGCGCTGCCCGGCGTGCGGGGCCGAACTGACGCCGGGCCTGGTCGACGAGGACGCCCCGGCGGACCCGCGCAACGTCTACGCGACGACCAAACTGGCCCAGGAACACCTGGCGGCGGCGTGGGCGCGGTGCGTGGACGGCCGGGCGGTGGCGCTGCGTTACCACAACGTGTACGGGCCGGGGATGCCGCGGGACACCCCGTACGCGGGGGTGGCCTCGTTCTTCCGCTCCGCGCTGGCCCGGGGCGAGGCCCCCCGGGTGTTCGAGGACGGGGGCCAGCGGCGGGACTTCGTCCACGTACGGGACGTCGCGGAGGCCAACGCGCTGGCCCTGGAGGCGCTGACCGCGCGGGCCCCGGCCGGGTTCCCGCCGGGCCGGTGCACCCCGTACAACACGGGCAGCGGGGACCCGCACACGGTCGGCGAGATGGCGGCGGCGCTCGCGGCGGCGCACGGCGGCCCGGACCCGGTGGTCACGGGCGAGTTCCGGCTCGGCGACGTCCGCCACATCACGGCGGACTCCGGCCGTCTCCGCGCCGAGCTGGGCTGGCGCCCCCGGATCTCCTTCACGGCGGGCATGACCGCGTTCGCCCGGGCCCCCCAGCGCACCTCGGCGGCCACCCCGGCCTGAGGGGGCCCCTGGCCGGGAGGCTCCACGGACGGGCGGAGGCTCCGGCCGGGCGGGGGCGGCCGTCCCACGGGGCGGGCGCATGCCGTCCCACGGGGCGGGCGGGGCCGGGCCCGTGGGACGGCCCGTGGGAGACCGGAAGGGGACGTCCGCGCAGGACCGGGAGGGGGGGACGTCCGCGTTTCGCGGGCGGCGGACGGCCTTCCGCCCGGCCCCGGTTCCTACGGTGAACCCGTGACCCCTGTGACCCCTGTGACCCCCGAGGTACCGGTACCCCCCACGGTCCCCGCCGCCCCCGTGACCGCAGACGTCGTCCTCCCCTGCCTGAACGAGGCCGAGGCCCTGCCCTGGGTCCTCGCCCGCGTCCCGGCCGGCTGGCGGGCCCTGGTCGTGGACAACGGTTCCACCGACGGCTCCGCCGGGATCGCCCGTTCCCTGGGCGCCACCGTGGTGACCGAGCCCCGGCGCGGTTTCGGCGCGGCCTGCCACGCCGGGCTGCTCGCCGCCGAGGCGGACATCGTCTGCTTCTGCGACTGCGACGCCTCGCTGGACCCGGGGCTGCTGGCCGCCTTCGCGGCGGCCGTCGCCGCCGGTGAGGCCGATCTCGTCCTCGGCCGCCGCAGACCCAGGGGCCTGCGCGGCTGGCCGCCGCACGCGCGGGCCGGGAACCTGGCCCTGGCCCGGCTGCTGCGCCGGCGGACCGGGCTGCCCCTGCGCGACCTGGGCCCGATGCGGGCCGCGCGCCGGACCGGGCTGCTGGGCCTGGAGCTGTCGGACCGGCGCTCGGGGTACCCGCTCCAGATGGTCGTACGGGCGGCGGACGCGGGCTGGCGGGTCCGGGAGGTGGACGTGCCGTACCTGCCGCGCGCGGGCAAGTCCAAGGTCACCGGCACCTGGCGGGGCACCTGGCAGGCGGTCCGCGACATGAGCCACGTCCTCGCCGAACCACCGCTCCCCCCGGGTGCCCCGGCCGGGGCGAGCGGGGCGAGCGGGGCGCCCGGCACTGCCACCAGCACCAGCACCAGCACCAGCACCGGCACCGGCACCGGCACCGGCACCGGTCCGGACGCCCCCGCGCGTCCCCCCGGCCCTCCCGCCGGGGGCGCCCGGTGACCACCCTGCTCGTCATCGCCAAGGCACCCGTGCCCGGCCGGGTCAAGACCCGGCTCACGCCGCCCTTCACCCCCGCCGAGGCGGCCTCGCTGGCCGAAGCCTGCCTCGCCGACACCCTGGCGGCCGTGGCCCTGGCCCCGGCCGCGCGGCGGGTGCTGGTCCTGGAGGGACGCCCCGGACCGTGGCTGCCGCCCGGCTTCGAGGTGGGCCCGCAGGGGGCCGGGACCCTGGACGAGCGGCTCGCGGCGGCCTTCGCGGGCTGCGCCGGGCCCGCGCTGCTGATCGGGATGGACACCCCGCAGGTCACGCCGGAGCTCCTGGCCGCCGCGACCGGCCCGGCGGGCTGGTCGGCGTACGACGCCTGGTTCGGCCCGGCGGTGGACGGCGGCTTCTGGGCGCTCGGCCTCGCCGTCCCCGACCCGGCGCTGCTGTACGGCGTCCCGATGTCCGTCCCGGAGACCGGAGCCGTCCAGTACGAACGGCTGCGCGCCGCCGGGCTGCGGATCGGCCGACTGCCGACGCTCCGCGACGTGGACACCGCCGAGGACGCCCACCTGGTGGCCGCCACCGCCCCGACCACCACCTTCGCCACCCGCCTGACCGCCTTGACCCGGCCCCCGACTCGTGCTCCGACCCCGGCGCCGACGGCGGACCGGTGACCCGGGGCGTACGTCTGGATCACGCACAAGTGGCCCTGCCCCCTACGCTGTTCGACGTCGAGCTGTGCAGAGAAGGGGCAAGGCCGTGTCATCAGATGCTTCCCCGACCCGTATGACAACCCCGTCCGACAACCCCGTCGCGTTCGGACAACGTGTCCAGATCTATCGCAACCGCCGAGGCATGACCCGCGAGCAACTGGCCGGGCTCCTCGGCCACCACACCTCGTGGGTCAAGAAAATCGAGACCGGCACGATGAGAATGCCGAGGCTGCCGGAGATCCTCCGCATCGCCGAAGTCCTCCATGTCCGCCGCCTGAACGACCTCGTGGGCGATGTCGGGGCCGAGCCGCACACGGACCTCTTCCTGGGGCCCGGACACGACCGGCTCCCCGCGGTCCGTGCGGCCCTGTCCTCGTTCCCGGCGCCCTCCTCCCGACAAGCTCCGTCCGTGGCCTACCTGCGGGCCGCCCTGGACGCCGCGTGGAGCGCACGGCACGGGGCACCGAACCATCGCGAGGTGATCGGCGGTCTGCTGCCGGGGCTGATCCGCGACGCCCGCCTCGCCGTCCGGGAGGCGGACACGACCGCGGCCCGGCGCTCGGCCCAGGCCATCCAGGCGGAGGTGTACTTCCTCGCCCAGTTCTTCGTCGCGTACCAGCCGGACCCCTCGCTGCTCTGGCGCGTGTCCGAGCGCGGAATGATCGCCGCGCAGGAGTCGGAGGACCCGCACGCCATCGGCGTCGCGGCATGGCTGGCCGCACAGGCGCACCGTGACTCCGGGCCCGGGCACTACGACGCGGCCGACACCGTCGTCATGGACGCGCTCCGCGTCCTGGAGCCGACCGTGTCCGGCGCTCCCCTGGACGTACAGGCCATCGTGGGAGCCCTCAAGTTCGAGGCCGGGTTCACCGCGGCCAAGCGCCGGGATTCCGGCACCGCCTGGGGGTGGTGGGACCGGGCGGACCGCGTGGCGCAGCGGCTTCCCGGTGGCTACTTCCACCGTGTCACCAGCTTCGGGCGGGCGGTGATGGGTGCCCATGGTGTGACCGTCGCCGTGGAGCTGCGGTCCGGGGGCGAGTCCGTGCGCCAGGCGAACCGGGCCGAGGCCGCGGCGATCCCCTCACGTCCCCGGCGGGCCCGGCACCGGATCGAACAGGCCCGCGCCTACTACCTGGACGGCAGGCACGAGACCGCGCTGACCACACTGGAACAGGCACACGCGGCCGCGCCGGAGACGATCCGCTACAACGGCTACGCCCGCTCCATCGTGCTGGAGGAGTCCACCTCCCGCACCCCCGGACGCCGACAGCGCGCCAGCCGGCTGGCTGTCGAGATCGGCCTGACGGCCGCCTGACCGAGGGGGCCCGGACCGGGCCCCTTCCCTCCCCGGACCGCCCCTACCGTCGTCCCACCACCCACTGACGACGGCAGGGAGCACCGCCATGGCATGTACGCGCGCTGAGCTGAACACCGGTACGGTCCTCGTGCTCAGGGCCCTCTCCCCCTACGCCGAGAAACCCGACGAACAGGGCGTCGCGGCGCTCACCGACGAGCTGCTGAGCCACGGTGAGCTCCTCCTCGGCCATGTCGCCCACCTCCAGGCCGCCGCCCCCGCACTCACCGACTGGCACACCCTCACCACCACCGGACCCCAGGACCACCCCGACGGGAACTGGAACCACACCCGGGCACTCGCCCGCACCCTGCGGACCCTCCACCGCATCCTCGGCATCGGCATCCCCGCACCCACCGACCACCACCCCGAACCACCCCGGAACCCCACCACCACCGGAACCGGGACCTCTGTCACCACCGGCACCGGCACACACGGGGCCCAGGGGCGGGCCGGTGCCTGAGCCGTTCGGGCACCTGCCCCACCCCCTCCCGCGCACCCGCGTCCGCGACCTCGCCTCCGGAGCCGAGGGCACCCTGACGGCCGTCGTCCACCAGAACCTCTCCGACGCACCCGCCCGACCGCACTGGACCGAACTCGCCTACGTACGGGCCCCCTCCGGGCTCGCATGGTCCACCGCCCTCGGCAACATCGAGCCCGCCGCGTGAAACGGGCCACGGGTACGGAAAGCCGTACGTCGTCGACCGCCCGACGCATCACGCACACCGGGTCCGGGCCCGGCCCGGTCACCCGCCCGCCGGGGCACCGCGCTGCCACGCTGACGCCATGACCCGCCCGCGCGTCCGCGCCGTCCTCACCCTGCTCCTGCTCGGCGCGCTGACCGCCGTCCTCGTGGCGGCCGTCCGTCCCCCCGGCCGCACCACCGGCGCGGCGGAACTCACGTGGTGGTACGCCGCCGCCTGGGGCCTCTTCGCCGCCGCCGCGTGGTCGCTGCGCGGGGTGCCGGGCCGGTACGTGGTGCCGCTCGTGGCGGCCGGGGCGGTCGCCGTCTGCGCGGCCGGGCTGGCCGGGCCGCCCCGGACGAGCACCGATTCCTTCCGCTACGCCTGGGACGGCCGGGTCCAGGCGGCCGGGATCTCCCCCTACGACCACGCCCCGGCGGACCCGGCGCTGCGCGCCCTGCGCGACGGCTGGCTCTTCCCGCCGGCCCCTGGTGGCTCCGGTACCTGCGGGCCGGACCGGGTCGCCGTCGCGCCGGGGCTCTGCACGCGGATCAACCGGCCCACCGTCCACACCCTCTACCCCCCGGCCGCGGAGGGCTACTTCGCCCTGGTCGACGTCCTGTCGCCGCCGGGGGTGCGCCACAAGGCCCTCCAGACCGGCGGGGCCCTGCTGTCGCTCGCCGTCACGGGGGCCCTGCTGCTGATCCTGCGGCGGCGGCGCGCGGAGCTCCGTACGGCCGTGTACTGGGCCTGGTGCCCGGCGGTGGCGGTGGAGGCGGTGAACAACGCGCACGTCGATGCCCTGGGCGTGCTGTTCTCCGTGGCCGCGCTGGGCGTCATCGTACGCCGCCGGGCCCTGGGCGGGGTGCTGTTCGGGCTGGCGATCGCGGCGAAGCTGCTGCCCGCGCTGCTGCTGCCGGGCGCGCTGGCGGGCGTCCGCAGATGGCGGGAGGCGGCGGCGGTGCTGCTGCCCGCCGCCGGGGTGGTGACGCTGGCGTACCTGCCGTACGTGCTCGTCTCCCGTTCCTCGGTCCTCGGCTACCTGGGCGGCTACGCCGAGGAGGAGGGGTACGACGATCCGGGCGCGGGCGGCCGGTACGCGCTGCTGCGGCTGGTGCTGCCGGACTCGTGGTCCGTCCCGGCCGTCGTGCTCGGCACGGTCGCGGTGGTGGCGTACGTGTGGCGGCGCGGCGACCCGGAGCGGCCGTGGAGCGCGGCCCTGCTGGTCACCGGGACCGTGTTCCTGCTGACGACTCCCGGGTACTCCTGGTACGCGCTGCTGCTGGTGGCCCTGGTGGCGCTGGACGGGCGCGCGGAGTGGCTGGGCGTCGCGGTCGCGGGCGCGGCGGCGTACGTCTCGGCGGACGCGCTGGGCGGGGCGACGGGCACGGTGGCGTACGGGCTGGCGGGCGCGCTGGTGGTGACCGGCTGGGCGGTGCGCAGGCGGGCGGGGGCCGGAAGTTCCTCCCCGGGGTGACCCATCCGGGAGGGCGCGGGCTCCGAAAGCAGAGAGAAGGCAGAGGGACCGGCCCCGATCCCCCTGCCCCGATCCCCTGCCCCGCCACCGCCGCCCGCCGCCCGTCACCCGTCACCCGCCGCCGCCGCCGCCCAACGCCGTACCGGAGGACCAGCCCATGACATGTACGCGCTTCCGACCACCGCACGGGCGGAGGAGGCCCGCGTGAGGCAGGCGGTGACCTTCGGCGCGCAGGAACGGCCCGGCGGCCCGGACCTCCCGGGGCTCATGGAGCGGATCGCCCGCGGCGACCAGGACTCCTTCGCCGCGCTCTACGACGTGGTGGCGGGCCCCGTCCTCGGCATCGTCGTCAAGGTCCTGCGGGACCGGGCGCAGTCCGAGGAGGTCGCGCAGGAGGTGCTGATCGAGGTCTGGCGCCAGGCCCCGCGCTACCGCGCCGACAAGGGCTCCGTCATGACCTGGGTGATGACCATCGCCCACCGCCGCGCGGTGGACCGGGTCCGTTCCGCCTCGGCGGCGACGGCGCGCGAGCAGGACAACGCGGTACGGGAGCACAGCCGCCCGTACGACGAGGTGAGCGAGCAGGTGGAGATCCGGCTGGAGGGCGAGCAGGTACGCCGCTGCGTGCGCGGGCTGACCGATCTCCAGCGCCAGGCCGTCACGCTCGCCTACTACGGCGGCCTCACCTACCGGGAGGTCGCCGAGACCCTGGACACCCCGCTGCCCACGGTCAAGACTCGCCTGCGCGACGGGCTGATCCGCCTGCGCGACTGCATGGGGGTGACCGTATGACCATCGACTCCGACCACCTGCACGCCCTGTCGGGCGCGTACGCCCTCGACGCCCTGGAGCCCGGTGAACGGGACGCCTTCGCCCACCACCTGCCCCGGTGCCCGGTGTGCGCGCAGGACGTGCGGGAGTTCTCGGCGACGGCGGCCCGGCTGGCCTCGGCGGTCGCGCTGGCGCCGCCGCCCGGGATGCGGACCGCGGTCCTGGGCCGGATCGACTCGGTGCGCCAGCTCACCCCGGCGCGCCGGACCATGGTCGCGCTGCGGCGGCGGGCGCTCCCGCTGGCCCTCGCCGCCTGCCTGGCCGGCGCCCTGGCGCTGGGCGGCGCCGCCCTCCGGGAACGCGACGAGGCCCGGCAGGCGGCCGTCGCCCTCCAGGAGCTGACGGCGGTGATGACCGCTCCGGACGCCCGTACGGTCGCGGGCCGGTCGGCGGGCGGCGCGGCGGCCTCGGTCGTCGTCTCCGCCCGCCAGGACCGGGCCGCCTTCCTCAGCTCCGGACTGCCCCCCGCGCCGGAGGGCAGGACCTACCAGCTGTGGTTCGCGGACGGCTCCGTGATGCGTCCGGCCGGGCTGGTCGGCGGCAACGGCGGCACGGTGCTGACGGGCGCCCTGGGCGGGGCCACGGCGGTCGGCCTGACCCTGGAACCGGCGGGCGGCTCGCCCCGGCCGACCAGCGCGCCGCTGGTGCTGCTGACCCTGTGAGCCGGCCCCGTGGACCGGCCCGGTGACCGGAAGGGGCGCGCCCCTTCCCGACCGCCCCGCCGGCCGGTGCGTTCAGGCTCCCGCGCACCGGCCGGCGGCCCCGCCCGGCCGCATGCCCTTCCTGTGCTTCCTCTACTGCTTCCTCTGCTTCCTCAGAGCCAGCCGTTGCGCCGGAAGCCCCGGTGGATGAGGAAGCAGGCGAGGGCCATGACCCCGAGGACGGCGGGGTACCCGTAGGTCCAGTGCAGTTCGGGCATGTGGTCGAAGTTCATGCCGTACACCCCGCAGACCATGGTGGGGACGGCGACGATCGCCGCCCATGCCGTGATCTTGCGCATGTCCTCGTTCTGGGCGACGGTCACCTGCGCCAGGTGGGCCTGGAGGATCGAGTCGAGCAGGGTGTCGTAGGCGGCGATCTGCTCGGTGGCCCGGGAGAGGTGGTCGGCCACGTCGCGGAAGTACGGGCGGATGTGGGGCGGGACGACCGGTATCGGCTGCGTGGCCAGTTGCTGGAGCGGGCGGCCCAGCGGCGCCACCGCCCGGCGGAGTTCGAGGAGTTCGCGCTTGAGCTGGTAGATCCGGCCCGCGTCGCCGCTGCCGCCGTGCTCGCTGAAGACGGCGGTCTCCACGGCGTCCACGTCGTTCTGGATGGCGTCCGTGACCGCGAGGTAGTCGTCGACCACCTGGTCGGCGACGGCGTGCAGAACGGCCGCGGGCCCCTTGGCCAGCTGCTCCGGGTCGGCCTCCAGCGCCTCGCGGACCGGGCCGAGGGTGCCCCGGCCGCCGTGCCGGATGGTGATGACGAAGTCGTCACCGGCGAAGGCCATCAGCTCGCCGGTCTCGACGACCTCGCTCGTCGCGGTCAGCTCCTCGTGCTCGACGTAGCGCACGGTCTTCAGGACGGCGAACAGGGTGTCCCCGTACGGCTCCACCTTGGGGCGCTGGTGGGCGTGGACGGCGTCCTCGACGGCGAGGGGGTGCAGGCCGAACAGGTCGGCCAGTCCGGCCAGTTCCTCCTGGGAGGGCTCGTGCAGGCCGATCCAGACGAAGCCGTGGCCCGCCTTGCGGACCTTCCGCAACGCCTCCTCGGCCTCCGCGCGGCCGTCCTGGCGTACGCCATCCTGGTAGACCACGCAGTTGACGACGGCGCTGCCCAGCGGGGAGCGGGCCGGATGGCTGAGGTCGACGGCCCGGCGGTAGCCGCGCCGCGCGGCCCGGCGCAGGTTCCTGAACATGGACACGACGTACTCCCCTTCGGCGGATCAGCGGCCAGTGTGCCACCGCTGCCGGGCCGCCCGCCCCTCACACCCCGCCGGGCGCGGGCCGGCGGAGCGACTCCCGGGCCACCTCGGCGACCACCTCGGCCACCGTCGACAGCACCGGCGACTCCAGCTTCCACTGCTGCCAGTACAGCGGTACGTCCATCGGCCGTCGCGGAGCCAGCAGCACCAGCGCTCCCGTCCGTACCAGTGGCCTCGCCTGTGACTCCGGCACCAGCCCCCACCCCAGCCCCGCGACCACCGCGTCGCAGAACCCTTCCGAGGTCGGCACCTGGTGGCGCACCGGGCTCGCGCCGTCCGCCGCGCCGTCCGTCAGCGCCCGCACGAAGGCGTCCTGGAGGTCGTCCCGCCGGTCGAACACGATCAGCGGCGCCTCCGGCAGTGCCCGCGCCAGGTCGCCCGTCAGATGCCGGGCCGCGAACCCGGGCGCGGCCACCGGCAGGTACCGCGCCAGCCCCAGCGGACGCACCGTGCACCCCGCCACCGGGTCCGGCGAGGAGGTCACCGCTGCCATCACCTGCCCCTCCCGCAACAGTTCTGTCGTGTGCGACTCGTCCTCGCGGTGCAGCTCGAAGCAGACGGGCGGGTCCTGCGGCACCCGGGTGAGCGCGGGCAGGAACCAGGTCGCCAGCGAGTCCGCGTTGACCGCGATCGGCAGCCGCGCCGGACCCGTCCCGGGCGCCATCCCCAGCTCGGCCCGCGCGTCCCGCTCCAGCCGGGCCAGCTGGCGGGCGAAGCGGATCACCACCTGCCCGGACCCGGTCGCCCGTACCGGCTTCGTGCGTATCAGCAGCACCCGTCCGGTCCGCTGCTCCAGCGCCTTGACCCGCTGGCTGACGGCGGACGGCGTCACGTGCAGGGCTGCCGCCGCGGCGTCGAAGGTGCCCTCGTCCACCACCGCCAGCAGGGTCCGCACCTGGTCCAAGGGGAGTTCGTCCATCACGAACGCTAAGGGTACGTAAAAATCTTTAGCTGTACTGAAGCCATGCCCCTTGCCTACGGTCGGGCTCATGACACACGGCATCACGGCGGCCCTCGCCGGTTTCGGAACCGGGCTCTCCCTCATCGTCGCCATCGGCGCGCAGAACGCCTTCGTCCTGCGCCAGGGCGCGCGCCGCCACGCCGTCCTCGCCGTGGTCGCCATCTGCGCCGTCTCCGACGCCCTCCTCATCGCCCTCGGCGTCGCGGGCGTCGGCGCCTTCGTCACCGCCTGGCCCGCCGCGCTCACCGTCGTCGCCCTGGCCGGGGGCGCCTTCCTGGTCTGCTACGGGCTCCTCGCCGCCCGCCGGGTCGTCCGGCCCGCGCCCGGGGCCGCCCTCACCGTGAGCGGCGCCGCCCCCGGCTCCGTGCGCCGGGCCGTGCTGACCTGCCTGGCGATGACCTGGCTCAACCCGCACGTCTACCTGGACACCGTCCTGCTCGTCGGCTCCCTCGCCGCCGACCGCGGCGACCTGCGCTGGGTCTTCGGCATCGGCGCCGTGCTGGCCAGCCTCACCTGGTTCGCCACCCTGGGCTACGGGGCGCGCCTCCTCAGCGGCCTGCTGGCGCGGCCCTCGGCCTGGCGGGTCCTGGACGGGCTCGTCGCGGCGACGATGATCACGATGGGCGGCCTCCTGCTGGCCCGCGCCTGACGCCCCGGCCTGCGTCCCTGGTCTGCGGCTCCGCGGTCTCGGGGCCCCGGCCGGGGTGAAGAACCGGGGTGAAGATCCGGCCGAAGAACGCGCGCCCCTCGGCCCCGGCCCCGGCAACGGACCCGGAGCTTCCCGCCGCGTCCCGTCGCTCCGCGTCCCCGGACGGGGGCGGCAAGTGCTCCTCCCCGGCGAGAGCGCGGGGGCTCCCCCGCGCGGACGTGCGGTACGGGAGCCATGCCGGGGGGCGGAAGCGAAGACTCCCCCTCCCGAACCTCATCGGCGCAGGTCAGGCCGGTCTCTACGGCAAACGGAGACGCTCGTTCCGGCCCCCGCTCCAGGCTGCGGCCCGGTCCGGCCGGGCCGTCTCGACGTCCCGGGAGCGGGGGCGGGAGCGGAAGGCGGGGGCGGCGCCCCACGGTCCGGACGGACACGGACGGCCCCGGACGGACACGGAGCGGCCGGTGACGGACCGTCTCCGAAGCTGGCTCGATCAGGCTCAACCCTTCCCGCCCGGTCAACTCCGCCGGACGCCCCGGGGTCCTTCCGCCCGACCGTGGCCGTTCCGGACCACGGCGGACTCCAGCAGTGAGGAAGACCATGCCCATCGCGACGAAGCGGACCTCCCGCGCCATCGGCCCCGTCCTGACGGCGGCGGTGATCTCGTCCCTGTCCCTGTCCCTGTTCGCGGCGCCCGCCTTCGCCGCGCCCGCCCCCGAGGGGAAGGCGTCGGAGGCGATGGCATCGGAGCGCACCCGGTACGCGGACACCCAGAAGGCCATGGACGACGTGGTGCGGGCCGGGATACCCGGCGCCCTCGCCTCGGTGAAGGACGGCCAGGGCACCTGGAGCGGCGACTCGGGCGTGGCCGACCTGCGCACCGGACGCGAGCGCGAGGCGCGGGACCACTTCCGGATCGGCTCGATCACCAAGACCTTCGTCTCCACCACCGTGCTGAAGCTGGAGGCGGAGGGGAAGCTCGGCCTGGACGACACGGTCGACAAGTGGCTGCCCGGCCTGGTCTCGGGCAACGGCCACGACGGGAGCAAGGTCACGATCCGCCAGCTCCTCAACCACACCAGCGGCATCTACAACTACACCCAGTCCGCCGAGTTCGACGAGACGCACGGCGGGGAGCGGTTCCTGAAGCACCGCTACGACGACTACACGCCCGAGCAGGTCATCGGCACGGCCATGCGCTACGCGCCGGCCTTCGCGCCCGGCACCGGATGGGGCTACTCCAACACCAACTACGCCCTCGCCGGACTCATCATCGAGAAGAGCACCGGCAACAGCTACGCGCAGGAGGTCGACCGCCGCATCCTGCGCCCGCTGGGGCTGCGCGACACGGAGGTGCCCGGCTCCAGGTCCGCCCTGCCCGGCCCTTCGGGTCGCGGCTACTCCAAGCTGCTGGGGCCGCAGGGCAGGACGTACGACGTCACGCGGCTGAACCCGTCGATGGCGGGGGCGGCCGGGGAGATCGTCTCCACCACCGGTGACCTGCACCGTTTCCTGCGCGCCCTGATCGCCGGTGAGCTGCTGCCCGCCGCGCAGCAGAAGGAGCTGACCACCACCGTGCCCACCGGGCAGCCGGGCATGCGGGCGGGCCTCGGGATCTTCAGCCAGACGCTTTCCTGTGGTGTGGAGGTGTGGGGCCACAACGGCGGCATCCACGGGTCCGTGTCCAACGCGTTCGCCACGAAGGACGGCGGCAAGTCCCTGACCATGAACCTCAACGGTGACTGGCTCAGCAGCGGCGACACCATCGTCGACGCGGGATTCTGCGGCAAGAAGTAACCCCGGCGGCGCGCCCGCACCGCCCTGCCGCCCGCACCGCGCGGTCAGCGGCGCGGGCGCGCCCGTCCCCGCGCCCCCGCCCGCGCCTGTGCCCGCCCTCGCACCCGTGCCCGTACCTGCCGGAGGGTGTCCGCCGGGTTCCACACCGGGCCCCGGCGGCGGGTGAGCGGGTAGCAGGCCAGGCCGATGAGGACGGAGGTGAAGTGCCCGAGGTCGGTGAAGGTGCGGCCGGTGACGAGCGGGGCTCCGTAGACGACGAGGACACCCGCGAGGTACCCGTACCGCCAGGGCGCGGCGATCCGGTAGGTGAGCACGGCCACGACACCCGCGAGCGCGTAACTGACGCCCACGTCCAGGGTGTTGACGGAGGACTGCGGCGCGAGGCCGTGCCGGATGCCCCACAGGAGGGCGCCCTCGCTGAGGAAGGTGGCCAGGACGTGCGCGGCGGCGGCGACCGCCAGCCAGCGGAGCGTCCCGAGCCAGCGTTCGGCCTGGGCGTGGAAGACGGTGTAGAGGACGGCGTACGGGAGCCAGCGCCCGCCGTCGATCCAGAAGGCGCTGGAGACCAGCACCCGGACGGGGTTCGTCGACAGTTCGTGGATGTTCGTCGAGCGCTGTCGCAGGAACTCCTCCTCGAACTCCGACGACATGTGGTGCATCAGGACCGTGGTGACCAGGAGCAGACCCAGCCAGAGGTAGGTGCCCGGCGCGCTGCGCACATAGGCGAGGACGTGGACCGTGCCGCGACGAAGAGCCGTGGCCACGGCTCTGGCCGGGCGGCTCGCGGTCACACGGGAGAAGGCGCTCATGACCTGAATTCACACATGCCCGGGGCCCCGTGGGCGTGAGCGACATCCCGCCCGCTCCCCCGACCGGCCCCGGGTCCGGCCCCGGTCCGGTTCCACTCCCGTTCCACTCCCGTTCCGGTCCGGTTCCGGTCCGGTTCCGGTTCGGGGCCCGCTCCCACCCGGTTGGCCCCGGACCGGCGAGGCGTCTTGCCGGGCGTGTCTCGCGGGGCGCCTTGCGGGCGACCTTCCCGCCCGGGAAGCTCTCCCCTGACCGGGCGTCGGACCCGGACCCGGACCCGAACCCGGCCCGGCTACCGGCCCCGGCCCCCGTACGGCGAGGAACCCCATGTACGACGCCCTCCTGGCAGAGACCGTCACCCTCACCGGCCACGGCGGTGACCGCGTCGAGGCGTACACGGCGCGCCCCCTGACGCCCGGCCCGCTCGGCGGAGTGGTGGTGATCCACCACATGCCGGGCTACGACCGCGCCACCCAGGAGATCGTGCGCAGGTTCGCCGCCGAGGGCTACGCGGCGATCTGCCCGAACCTCTACAGCCGGGAGGCCCCGGGCGCGGCCCCCGAGGAGGCCGCGGCCATCGCCCGCGCCCGGGGCGGTGTCCCCGACGAACGCCTCGTCGGGGACGTCGCGGGCGCCGTCCGCGCGCTGCGCGGGCTGACCTCCTCCAACCAGCGGGTCGCCACCGTCGGCTACTGCTCGGGCGGGCGGCAGTCCCTCCTCGCCGCGTGCCGGCTGGACCTCCAGGCCGCCGTCGACTGCTACGGCGCGTTCGCCGTCCGTCGCCCGCCCGAGGACTTCCCCCTCGCGGTCACCCCGGTCACGCCCCTGCTCGACGGCCTCTCCTGCCCGCTGCTCGGACTCTTCGGGGCGCAGGACCTCACCCCGTCACCGCAGGAGACGGCCGAGCTGGCGGCCGCCCTCACCGCCCGGGACAAGGCGTACGAGTTCCACACCCTCGACGGCGCCGGGCACGCCTTCTTCGCGGTGGACCGGCCGCACTACCGCGCCGAGCCCGCGCTGGAGGGCTGGCGGCTGCTGCTCGACTTCCTCGCGCGCCACATCGGCGCGGGGAGCGCGGGCGGCACGGGCAGCACGGACCGGCCGGCCGCGTGACGCTCACGCGCGCCGGAGCAGCCGCGCCGAAAGATGGTGCTGCAAGGGCCGGCCGACCGCCGCGAGGTCGTGGACGAAGTCGAGGGTGTCCTCGTCGGCCAGGGTGTAGCGGCGGCGGGTGGCGTCGACCACCTTGGCGGTGGGGGTGAGGGCCACCTCGTGGGTGGCGAGGTCGACGCCGCCGTCACCGGCCCGGCCGACCGCGATCTCCGCGATGCCGGTGGGCTGGGTGATCAGCGCTTCCACCCGCCCGTCGGGCTGCATCCGCCACCAGCCGCTCTCCCGGGCCGACGGCCGCAACGGACCCCCCTCCGCGTCGATCAGCCAGGCCCGCGCCTCGTAGCGGAGAAAGGGCCGCCCGTCATGGCTGAAGGTGACCTCCTGCGCGTACGCGAACTCCTCCTCCAGCGTCGGATACTCCCCACGCCCCCGGCCCACCCAGGTCCCCAGCAACCCGGCCACCGGCGCGAGCAACCCGTGCGGCACGGGCCCTTCACCCGCCCGCAGCCCATCGGGGTACGGGCACTCCCGTCCATGGTCACGATCACGATCGAACACGATGTGCACACTCCTGAGCTGGTAGGGGCCGGTGCCACGTGGCAGCCCAGTGTCCCGTACCTCCGGGGCCTCAGTCGGGGTGACCCGGCGACGGCCCCGGACGCGGTGTCCAGGGAGGGCACGGGGCGTGCCGGAAGCGGGTACTGGCGGTTGTTCACCCGGGGTTCGCACGGGCGCCGCGAGCGGACATTAGTCATGAACCCTGCAACCACGTCCCGGCATGGAGGCCCGTCGATGTCACCCAGATCCGCCAGCCCGTCCCCCGGTCGCCGTACCCTGCTGGGCGCCACCCTCGCCACCTCGGCCGCACTGGCGCTGCCCACCGCGCTCGCCCCGGCCCCCGCCCTGGCCCTGTCGGGCCGCCCGCGCGCCCGCTGGGGTGTGCAGAGCGGAGAGGTGACCAGTTCGTCCGGGCTGGTGTGGGTACGCTCCGACCGGCCCGCGCGCATGACCGTGGAGACCTCGGCGACAGAGTCCTTCCGACGGCCGCACTGCTGGCACGGACTCCTCATCGGGCGGGAGACGGACCTCACGGGGACGGTGGCGCTGCGTGGCCTGCCGCCGGGCGAGCAGATCCACTCCCGGGTGACGATCGCCGACCCGGACGATCCCCGCCGTACCGGAGAACCGGTCCACGGAACGTTCCGCACGGCCCCCGCCACACGTCGCCCAGGGGTCCGTTTCCTCTGGTCGGGGGATATCGCAGGCCAGGGCTGGGGCATCAATCCGGACATCGGCGGCTACCGCGCCTACGACGAGATGCTCCGGCTCGACCCGGACTTCTTCCTGTGCAGCGGCGACACCATCTACGCGGACGGAGTGATCGAGCCGAGCGTGACCCTGCCGGACGGGCGGATCTGGCGCAACGTGACCACGGAGGAGAAGTCCCGGGTCGCCCAGACTCTCGACGACTTCCGGGGCAACTTCCGCTACAACCTGCTGGACGACAACGTCCGGCGCTTCAACGCCCAGGTGCCCACGGTGGTGCAGTGGGACGACCACGAGGTGCGCAACAACTGGTATCCGGGCCAGATCCTCGACGATCCCCGCTACACGGAGAAGAACGTCGACGTCCTGGCCCGGCGGGCGATGCGCGCCTTCGGCGAGTACTTCCCCGTGCCGCCCCTGTCACCGTACGGCGGCTCCGCCCTCCCGGGGCGCGGGCGCGAGGGGCGGCTCCACCGGGTGGTGCGGCACGGACCGCTGCTCGATGTGTTCGTCCTGGACATGCGCTCATACCGGAACGCCAACTCCCCCGACAGGCAGGCCGACGACACCCAGGGAATCCTCGGCGCCGAGCAGCTCTCCTGGCCGAAGGGCGAACTGTCACGGTCACGCGCGGTGTGGAAGGTGATCACGGCGGACATACCGCTGGGGCTCGTCGTCCCGGACGGGTCGGCGGACATCGAGGCCGTGGCACAGGGCGACCCGGGGGCGCCGCTCGGGCGTGAGCTGCAGATCGCGGAGTTGCTGAGGTTCGTCAAGCACCGGCGGATCACCGGGACGCTCTGGCTCACCGCCGATGTGCATTACACCTCGGCGCAGCACTACACGCCGGAGCTGGCGGCGTTCAAGGACTTCGCGCCGTTCTGGGAGTTCGTCTCGGGCCCGCTGGCGGCGGGCGGCTTCCCGGCGAACGCGCTCGACCCCACTTTCGGGCCCGAGCAGGTCTTCGTACGGGCGCCGGAGCGGGCGAACGTGTCACCGATGGAGTCCCCGCAGTACTTCGGCGAGGTCGACATCGACGGCAGCACCGGTGAGTTGACGGTACGGCTGCGAGCGGAAGGCGGAACGATCCTGTACAGCAAGCTGCTCCAGCCGGGACGCGTGGGCCAGTAGGGCGACCAGATCCGAGACGTCAGCAGATCGTCCCCGTCGACGACACCGCGCTCCCGGGAGTGCCGGCACAAGGGCGAGTGGCCTTTGCCCTCGTACCGCGGATCGGCGTTCACGGCATACACCTGACATCGGCCAGGACACCCAGAGGAATCCCGCTACCACCGCTCCACCGGTCCTCGGTGGGCTGTTCGAATGGTTCAAGGTCCAGCTGACTGTCTGTAAGCATCCCCCGCCATACCGCGTGGGGCAGAGTGCGGGCATGTCCGTCGCGGTCGCGGCCGCCATCGAGAGTCCGCAGGTCGGGGACGCCGCGGGCCATGGCGAGGAGGAGCAGGTTGCGTTCCCTGTCGCGGTCGTCATAGGGCAGCCAGGCGGCCCTATGCACCCCCGCGGCGAGACCCAGTTCCTCACCGATACCGGGCGTCTTGCACGTCATGGACGTACTGGGGCCAGATACCCCCTTCCGATTCGGGCCTGGCCTGGATCGCCCAAGGCATGGGCGAGCACGATGAGTCTGCCCTACGGCTGGAGGGAAACGCTCTTGGTCTGCTACGTCGACGCCGCAGCGTGATGCTGGTCCATGAAAGGGGTGGGAACGCCCGAGGAGTCGAGCTCCTCGTACGGCGCATCGCAGAGTGAGGCGATGATCTCGTGTATCTGAGGCTCGCTGAGGCCCTGGAGAACACCGACGGTTTGGCTGACTGCGCCTGCCTGGGAGACGGTTCTCTGCCGACCCTGGCGAGTCTCGCACACATGCAAGGGAAGGCCGTGTGGACGGACAGCAAGGCGAGGTCGAGGCAATGGCGGGGTGCGCGACTGATACCGACTTCCGGAGGCGTTGTTTGCCGACCGTCAAGATCGGTCGGGTGATTGCGATATGACCGATTCCGATGACGGGACATGTGCCGTGAATCTGGCGAGGGTCGGGGAACGCGGTCCGGAGCCGTACGGATCGCTATCGGGAGCCGTGGACATGGACCAGGAGGGACGCGGCGAAGCCTGGCCGAGGGAAGGCGCCTCGCTCGCCCTCCGATGAACACTCTGTCAGGCGGCGACGCGCGCGTCTTCATCACAGACCTCACGGACCAGCCGCGCAGCGGATCGCGCCTTGACGAAGGCCGTTCAGACTGCCGTCACGACGCCGACGCCGGTCCGATCAAGAGCCAGCCAGTCGTCAGCTCCCAACGGTGGTGGCTTCGGGCGTGCCTGGAGGACGTGTAGGCGAGCGACCACGGCAACCTGGATAGTCCGGGCATGCCAACTCCGCTCGAATCATGATTGATTGGCCTCCAGCCATTACTGAAGGCCGACGAGGGCGAGATGCCGGCTGTCCTGCGTTCAGAGGCCGTCGCCAGTAGCGGCCTGGCGGGGCCTCCGAGGTGTCGGAACTGCTAATGGCCGCAGCGAGTAAGTCACCCGATTGCTGGTGGCAACTGCCGCCCTGTGGCCTTGACGCTGCCCCAACTCGGCCCCAAGGAGGCCCGCACGGATGGTTCAGGAGCGTACCTGAGCCGTGTTGGCGTTCTGGTCGGGCACCCGGGCCTGGCGTGCGGTGCGACCTGGTGACAAGGGCATCTTGTTTCCGTCCGGGTCGGCTGTTTCGTGCTGCACCTCGGTGGATCTGCTCGCCGAGCCAACGGGGCCGACTTCGGGCATACGCTCGTTGGGTCGGAAGTACGCCATCTCCCAGGCCTCGTCAGAGATCCATAGATTCCAGGTCTTGAGCAGCAGTCCCAGCTGAAGTGAGCTGACAGTGTTGCCGCGTCGAGGCCGGGCCGGATTCTGAAAGTAGCGGCGGACAACCCATCTGGGGTCGGCTGTGTCCAGGTGGGCTCCGGAGATCAGGCCCTGGAAGAAGGCGTCCGCCTGCGAGGTGCTCCCGCCATCCCGGTGGACCAGGTACGCGCATGCCAGTGACGCTGCGGGGGCGGAGTACACGCCGCTCTTCAGGGCGGTCATCAGTGGCAGGAAGTCCGGCAGGTCGAGGTACTCCGACTGGAAGAATCTTACGATCTCGGCATTGGTATAAATGACAGACCGCCATGCGGGCCAGGCAATCTTCTTGCGCTCGGCGTCGTAGAGTCGTAGCAGCCGGACGGTCGAAGAGATGTCCTTGCGGTGCCGCTCGACGCCCACCAGGGACAGCGCGGTGGCGGCGGAGCGCGCCTTGCCGCAGTCCATAGTGGTGGCTGTCTGGTGTGGCAGGTCCCGGGCGACAAGGAAGCTGCGGGGCGTCTTGCTGATGATTACCGCTTCGAGTCGGTGCTGTCCCTGGATTGCGGCTCCATGACTGCACAGAGACAGGACGTCGGGGTTGTAGTCATCCCAGCTACCGTTGCACATGTCACGAGCAAGCCGCCGGGCGTGAGAGGAATCCAGCTTGCGCGGGTTGCAACCGTGCAAGCGTGTCTTCTCAAGGATTTCGGCTGCCGCAGCAGGGGTCACGACCTCACGCACCGGCAAGGGAAGCGGTGCAGAGGAAGAAATGCTCTCGTCGTTCATGTCAGACTCCGATGGGATCCGAGGCAGGGGCGATTGGGTGGCGTTTTCCGTGGCGACGGTTCGTGTCTGCACAGTCAGGAGCGGGCTCACATCGCTGGATCTAGTTACCTTGGTTTGCGGGAAGTGAGCCCAGCGCGGTGGGTAATGCCCGCCTTTACCGACGTCTCGGCTTCCCTTTCTGGATCAAGAATGAGGCACGGTTGACGGCGAGGCGGGCGGCGCACCGTCAGCTCGGCAAGGACCGGTATCCAGTGGCCGGTGGTGTCAGTCCGTATTTTCATGGAGGAAGCCGAAGGTTCCACCGAATACGCAGGCTCCTGTGGCCAGCCCGGCCAGTGGATCGCCGCTGGCGGACGCCGTGATGTAGCCCACGCTGTTGGCAAGGGTGACCGCGGCGCACAACACGAGGAGGGTCCGCTGTTTGAACAATGAATTTTGCCGGGCTGCTCTGAGAGGGGCGCTCCCGGAAGGCTGCGGGTGCGAAGGGACACTGCAGAGCGGCGAAATTGCGTCCGGTTGAGGGACCGTATCATCGGGGATCCTGCGCCAGTGTGAAGCGGCGCCGGATCTGGGAGATTGACTCATGACCGTGTTTCTCCTTCTAGTCGATACACGGGAAGGTGGTGGGAGCCCTTCGAGAGAGGGCTCCCACCTCATATGATCAGTCACACCACCGCATATCAATGTCTGTGGCGCGAATCAATGTCGTGGCGTGACAACGTGAAACCGAGTGGCGCAACGAGGTGCCGCGGGAGTGACCATTCGCTCAATGATTCGGCGCTACGCCGGAGACGGACGGCCGCGGCTTGCCAGCAGCCCTGTCAGAAGACGTTCTGCTTGCGCCAGCGTGTTCTTGCCCGGTTCGATGAGCGTCGGGCTCCACCGACGTCCCGCCGTGCTCAGCATGGAGCGGCATCAACGCGAAATCACTCCTCGCTGCGCGGCCCGCTGCACCGGTAACGCCGTGACAGTGTCCGTCCCGGCCACTGGTCGCAGCGACACTCCGCAGTGGCCTCGCCGCAGGAGGCGACCAAGCATGTCGGCACCCTCGAGGCCGAGTCGAAGGCTCCTGACGCACGTCCACCTCGATGTCCAAGCCGGCAATTACGATCGAAGCTCGGCGGGGCATAGCGTTGCGTGTCGCCCGCCAAAGCCTTGGTGTCCAGCAGTACCTCTCGAACAGGTCGTGCAGGGCGATCCGTCAAACGCCATCGCCGTGTCAGGGATGTGCCATCCATACGGGGAAGCCCTCTTCCATGGGCAGGTGCATCATGCCCATCGTCTGTCCAGGAACGGCGGCTCGGTCTGCAGCTCGGCGGCGTGAAATGACGGGTCCGCCCTTGCTCGGATTCCTGAAGGCTTGCTGCACTTGTGCAGGACATGGCGCGTCGGCATTGACGATGTCGGGCATAGGTTGTGTCGCGCGAAAGTTGGCGATCTCCCAGGTCTGACCGGTGGCCCAGAGGTTCCACGTCTTCAGGAGCAGTCCCAGGTGGAGGGCGCTGGTGATGTTGCCGCGTCGTGGCCGGTCCGGATTCTGAAAGTAGCGGCGGACAACCCATCTGGGGTCGGCTGTGTCCAGGTGGGCTCCGGAGATCAGGCCCTGGAAGAAGGCGTCCGCCTGCGAGGTGCTCCCGCCATCCCGGTGGACCAGGTACGCGCATGCCAGTGACGCTGCGGGGGAGGAGTGCGCACCCCGCTTCAGGGCGGTCATCAGCGGCAGGAAGTCCGGCAGGTCGCAATACTTGGACTGGAAGAACCGTACGATCTCGGCATTGGTATAGACGACCGACCGCCATGCGGGCCAGGCAACCTTCTTGCGTTCGACGTCATAGTTCTGCAGCAGCCGGATGGTCGAAGAGATGTCCTTGCGGTGCCGCTCGACGCCCACCAGGGACAGCGCGGTGGCGGCGGAGCGCGCCTTGCCGCAGTCCATAGTGGTGGCTGTCTGGTGTGGCAGGTCCCGGGCGACAAGGAAGCTGCGGGGCGTCTTGCTGATGATTACCGCTTCGAGTCGGTGCTGTCCCTGGATTGCGGCTCCATGACTGCACAGAGACAGGACGTCGGGGTTGTAGTCATCCCAGCTACCGTTGCACATGTCACGAGCAAGCCGCCGGGCGTGAGAGGAATCCAGCTTGCGCGGGTTGCAACCGTGCAAGCGTGTCTTCTCAAGGATTTCGGCTGCCGCAGCAGGGGTCACGACCTCACGTACGAGATCAGGCAGCGTTACGGTAGCGGGCGCGGCATCTTCGGTCACGGTCAACTCCGGTTACGTACTGAATGAAAGGCGAGCCGGAGTGGTTCACCGTGCCGACTTGTCCGAGCGGCCGGACGACCGTTCTCCGAATTGGCGTCACTTGGCACGGTGGCCTGAAGCGCGGGCAGCGACGCGGCGGCGATTTATCACATCGGGCAGCTTCATCGCCCGCAAATGCCTAGGTCATCGAGCATACGAGACGTTGTGGCAATAGTGACGGATGGCTCACTGCCAGTTGGTGATGACACGCATCGCAGCGGCAGGTAACCGTCCACGTGCCGAAGGAGTATCGCGAGTGCGGTCTTGGACGGATCGAGGAGCCCGTCACGCCACCGGCCGCTGGATCCGATTCCAGGACGGCTTCCGTCGGCCCGCGTTCGACCAGGAGGGGCGCCAGAGGCGGACAACGTGCCGGAACCGTAGTGCAACGCGACGACGGCGGAGGTCGTAGCGCACTCGGGTGCGCTGTTTCGCGGCTCTGCCAGAACTGGTGCACCACGCTGTCGACCGGACCAGGGACTACACGGGCAGTCTCTTGAGCGACCTGCTCCAGAACCTCTCCGGGATCGTCCAGAACGCGGAGGCTCTGGGCGCCACCGACGTACGCGTCCTCGACGGGGAGATGGACTCTCCGGTGCCCACAGCGGCGCAGGCACGGCTGAGGAACGGGATAGCCCTGGCCTTGCCGTGGCAGTCGAGCAAGGCTGACCAGGCTGAGCTGACAGGACGGTTCGGGATCAGAGGCAGGAAACTGCACTCGCCCCGCCCATCTGAAGGAGCACAAAAGCCGCTACCAGGTGCGTATCGAAGACCCGTACTCTCCGTCGCCGAGGCGATTGCCGTGCCGGGATGGTTCGCTGAGGACGCCTGGGCAGTGCTCCGCATCCCCCTGGAACCGGGATGTTTCGATGCGGGGAAGGTGGACACGTGGCTCGACTCCTGTCCGGCACGCTGCTTGTCCTCGATTGGGCAGCTGATGTCACCCACCTGGGCGTGCAGAGCGACGTCCGGCATCAGCCCGCTTAGCCCTGGGGAGCCCGAGCCCGCCTTCAAGTCCGGGATCAGCCGAAGTCGAGCCCCATTTCGCAGGTGCCGCCGGAACCTTGTGGCTGGTGCGCCGCACCACTGGCCGAACTGTCCGGTGGCGGCGGGACCCAGAAGGCCGCTGGATCTACCACTACCCGCTAGTACTCCAGTGTGACTTCGCAGTTCCACGTCACGTGGCGCGTGTGGTGGCTACTGGGCGGTGGACTGTCCGATCGCACGGAGGACATCGGCGAGCCAGACCAGGTGGTGGCCCATGGCCCGGTTCGGGTCGGCGAGGAGGTCCTCAAGGTGCTGCCACGACTCGGAGAGCTGCCCGATTGTGATCGTTCTCGGTTCGTTGGGGACGTCGTAAAGTTCGTTGCCTGGAACAGACCAGAAGTAGTCGTGTTCGAGCGCCACTGTGCTGCCGGCCGACGCTTCGATGCGTTGCAGTGCCAGCTCGAAAGCGTGCCGAAGCTGATCAAGCGGGATCTGCAGAGGTTCGCTGCCCATGTGCCCATTTTGTCGATCAAGGGTAGTCGGACCGAACCAAGGAGTGCGGCACGGCCCAGGACCCGGCCTGGAGCGAGAGCGGCCACCGCGTGATCATCGGGGTTGTGCGGACTCCTGAAGAGCATGTGGTGGCCGCGAGTCATAATGTAGAGCCTGTCCGGTGGCGGGCGTTGTTCGACCAGGCCATGGCCCGGATCGCGGGCCGGTTCCAGCGGGTGGAACCGCGGGCGACCGCCCGCGCGTACCTGCTCAGGCTGCTGTCCGGCGTCGAACGTAAGAACTGCTGGCGGCTGGCCGGACAGGCTGGTCACGCACGTCCCGAACCGATGCAGCAACTGCTGCGAACTGCCCGCCGGGACGCTGGTTCCGTGACGAAGTCCGCGCTTATGCCGTGGATCACCTCGGCGGCGCTGGTGGGGTGCTGATCGTCGATGAGACCGGCTTCTTGAAGAAAGGCCGGTCCTCGGCAGGCGTGCAGACGCCGGGGTCCCCGCCCACGTCCCCCGCAAGATCGCCGGACACGGCTCCCTGCTCACCACCCAGCGTTACCTCCACCCCGACATGTCCCAAATCACCAACGCAGGGACAGCCCTCACCGCCCATCTCAACCCCGTCCGCGCACCCCTCAGCCTGGCCGTCCAGCCCACCCCCGGAAGGCGTCGCTGGACCGTGTGGTCCCCAACTGGTCCCCAAGACATACGGAAAGGCGGTACCGGATTTCTCCGGTACCGCCTGCGACCCGCGATAAAACGCTGGTCGGGACGACAGGATTTGAACCTGCGACCCCTTGACCCCCAGTCAAGTGCGCTACCAAGCTGCGCCACGTCCCGATGCCCGTTGACCTGGGGTTTTCCCGGGTTGAACGTGCAGGAGAACGATACCGCACTTCGGAGGGTGTTCGCGCGCGCCTTTTCCGTACGCGTCCACCGCAGGCCCGTACTCGTGCCCAGTTCCGGGTGCTTGACCTCAACCGGACTTGAGGTTGCACGGTTGGTGCATGACGCAAGTAACCGCGGACACCGGGTTCCGCTACGAGGATCTGAGCCGGCTCATCGCGCTCATGAGCGGGGCCGAGAAGCACGCCCCGGCCGCCCACTCCACGCTCGACGTGCTGTGGGTGCTCTACGACCGGGTGCTGCGGGTGGACCCCGGGACCGCCGAGGACGTGGAGCGGGACCGGTTCCTGCTGTCCAAGGGGCACGGGCCGATGGCGTACTACGCCGTCCTGGCCGCCAAGGGGTTCTTCCCCGTCGGCTGGCTGAACGGCTTCGGCACGTACGGCTCGCCCCTCGGCCACCACCCGGACCGTGTCCTGGTCCCCGGCGTGGAGATCGGCAGCGGCTCGCTCGGGCACGGGCTGCCCCTCGCCGTCGGCAGCGCGCTCGGGCTGCGGGCGCAGGGGCTGGACGAGCCCGCCGTGTGGGTGCTGATCGGGGACGCCGAGCTCGACGAGGGCAGCAACCACGAGGCACTGGCCTACGCGGGTCCGGCCGGGCTGGAGAACCTGCACACGGTGGTGATCGACAACGACTCCGCGACCCACGGCTGGCCGGGCGGGATCGCCTCCCGGTTCGAGGCGGCCGGCTGGTCGGCGGTCACCGTGGACGGCCGGGACCACGCCGCGCTGCACGCCGCTTTCACCGCACCCCACCCGGGCCGGCCCCATGTCGTCGTCGCCCGCGTCGAGAAGAAGCAGTAGCGGTAGCGGTAGCGGTAGCCGTAGCGGGACAGCAGAGAAGTCAAGAGAAGCAAGAGAAGCAGCAAAGGGGCAGGAAGATCATGGACACCATGCGGGAACGCTTCGTCTCGGTGACGTCACGCGCGCTCGACGAGGACCCGCGGCTGGCCCTCGTACTCGCGGAGATCAGCATGGACGGGTTCCGGCCCGCCCGGCAGCGCCACCCGGAGCGGGTGATCAACGTCGGAATCCGCGAACAGCTCCTGGTCGGTGTGGGTGGCGGGCTGGCCCTGACCGGGCTGCGGCCGGTCGTCCACACCTTCGCCAGCTTCCTCGTGGAGCGGCCGTTCGAGCAGGTCAAGCTGGACTTCGGGCACCAGGGGACGGGCGGTGTCCTCGTCAGCGCGAGCGCCAGCTACGACTGGCCGGCGGGCGGGTTCACCCACATGTCGCCGGGCGACGTGGCCCTGCTGGACACCCTCGACGGCTGGACGGTCCACGTCCCGGGCCACCCGGACGAGGCGGAGGCCCTGCTCCGGCACGCCTACGCGGCCGGGGACGACAAGGTGTACGTCAGGCTCTCCGAGCAGTCGAACACCGCGTCCCGCCCGGTGACGGACCTGCGGTTGCGGACCGTACGGGAGGGACGCGCGGGCGTGGTGGTGGCCGTCGGCCCCCTGCTGGACAACGTCCTCGCCGGGACCGAGGGCCTGGACGTCACGGTGTTGTACGCCTCCACCGTGCGCCCCTTCGACGACGCGGTGCTCCGCGAGGCGGTCGGCCGGGGCCCGGCCGACGTGGTCCTCGTCGAGCCGTACCTCGCCGGTACCTCCACCACGGCGGCGAACGACGCGCTGGCCGCCGTACCGCACCGCGTGCTGGGCCTGGGCGTCGGCCGCGCCGAGTTGCGCCGTTACGGCACGATCGGGGAGCACACCGCGGCCCACGGGCTGGACCCCGCCTCGCTGCGCCGGCGGATCACCGCCTTCCTGGACCCCGCCGCGGGCTGAGCCGGCCGGGCTCAGGAGCCGAGCGTCCGGCCGACCGCGTCCGGCCCACCGACCACGTTCGGCAGGTCTGCCCGGCTCAGTGGGCCTGCCGGTCCTCGCGCTCGTCCACCAGGGCCGCCAGCTCCCCGGCCAGCGCCTTCACGGTGGCCAGCCCCTCCGTCCCCCAGCGTCTGGGCACCACGTCCACCGCGCAGACCGTGCCCAGGACGACCCCCCGCCGGTCCGTCAGCGGGGCGCCCGCGTACGACCGCACCCCGCTCTCGTCGACCACCGCGTTGCCCGCGAAGCGCGCGAAGTCCCTCACGTCCTCCAGGACCAGTGCCCGTCCGCGCACCACCACGTGCGGGCAGTACCCGTGGTCCCGGGGCAGTACCCGGGCCGGGTAGGCGCTGGCCGGGGCGTGCGCCGCGTGGTGCAGTCCGGCGAAGAACTGCCGTTCCTCACCGACGAAGTTGACCCCCGCGTAGGGCGCGGCCAGCGTCTCGGCCACGCGGCGGGCGAAGGCGTCCAGCTCCGCTTCGGCCCGCTGCCCCAGGCCCAGCTCACGCAACCGGACGGCCCGTGCGGGCGCCTTCGGGTCCACCGGCGTGAGCAGCAGGTGGCCGGTCGATTCGTAGGACGTCATGGCGATTCCCCCAGCGGTCGGTGGACACGGAACAGGGACGGACAGGAAAGGGACGAACAGGAACAGGAACAGGGAGAGAGGCAGCGCGACAGGGCGGGATGCAGGTACAGGTACGGGTACAGGTACGGGTACAGGTACGGGTACAGGTACGGGTACAGGTACGGGTACAGGTGCAGCGGTGGGGGCGGGCCGGGGTGGTGGCGGGGGCGGGGGTGGTCACAGCACTCTGCGCAGGCCGTCGAGGACCGCCCGGAGGAGTGAGGCGTCGTCGGCGGCGAGGTCCTCCCCGCGCAGGAACCGGGGCGCCCGCACGACGACCGCCCCCTGTTCCACCAGGTCGGACAGGAGCACCTTCACCACCACCGCGGGCAGCCGCAGTTGCCCGGCGACCTCGGCGACCGTGACCGCCGCGACGCCCTCGCACAGCCGCAGCGCGAGGGCGTGTTCCGCCCCGAGCGGGGCGCCCGGCCGCGCCCCGGTAGCCGTGACCCGCGACAGCAGGTCCAGGACGACGGCCGGCCTGGTCCGCCCACCGCTGGCCGTGTACGGACGTATCACCCGGCCCGCCGAGTCGTCGAGCCACGGCGTGTCGCGCACGCGCCCCGTGCCGTCGTGCGGGACGCCCTCGTACGGGACGCCGTCGTACGGAGTTTCCCGGTGCGGGGTTTCCCGCGCGTGTGCCCCCGGCCTGCGGGCCCTCATCGCTCCGGGGTGACGGCGGACCGCCGCAGCGGGGCGGCGAGGTACGGTCGCACGCTCTTGACCAGCATCGCCATCTCGTAGCCGACCACCCCGGCATCGGCCTCCCGGTCGGCGAGCACCGCCAGGCAGGTCCCGGCCCCGGCCGCCGACACGAAGAGGAGCGCGGTGTCCAGCTCGACCACCACCTGCCGGACCTCCGCTCCGTCGCCGAACCGGGACCCGGCGCTCCGCCCCAGCGAGTACAGCCCGGAGGCCAGCGCGGCCATGTGGTCGGCGCCGTCGGCGTCCAGGCCGTAGACGCAGCTCACGAGCCCGTCGGCCGTGAGCAGGACGGCGTTGCGCGTGTACGGCACGCGCTGGACCAGGCTGCCGAGCAGCCAGTCGAGGTCGGAGAGCCGGCCGCCGGTCTTCGTCGCCACTTCGCCGCTCATGGGATGTGCTCCTTGCTGGGGTGGGGGGTCGGGGGCGCCGGGCCCGCAGGTGCACCGGGGGTCGTACCCGGTGTCGGCCCCGAGGGGGTACCCGGGGCCGTGGCCGGCGGTCATGCCCGGTTCTCCGGCTGGGCCAGGCCGAAGCCCCGCTGGAAGGCGGCCATCAGCCCCGGGTCGTGCAGGGGGTGCCCGAAGTCGTCGGGCCGCCGTGGGGCGGGGGTCTCGCGCAGCTGGTGGACGAGGTGTTCCTGCGCCCGCCGCCGGGGCAGCGGTGGCGCCTCCTCACCGGCCGGGATGCCACCGGGACCGGCCACCGGGACCGCGAAGGGCGCCGCCTGGACCGGCGCGGGGGCCGGGGCGGGCGAGGCGTGGCGCGGCGCGGGTGGCCGTGCCCATGCCGGCGCCTGCTCCTGCGCGCGCGCCCGTGCCTGCGTCCGCGCCCGTACCGGTGCCTGTACCTGCTCCGGAGCCGGAGCAGGTACAGGCGCCGGGGCCGGTGTCTGATCCGGCCTTGATCCTGCTGTCTGCTCCGGTGCCGGCCAGGACGGTACGGACGGTCCCGCGCCCGGCTGTTCCTGCCGGGGCAGGGGAACCCGTACGGGTTCCAGGGGCGGCAGGGCCATCCTGCCCTCGCCGGTCCCCCACGAGGTGGCCCGGGAGCCGCCCAGCGCGTCGGCCGCGGTCGCTGCCTGCGCGCCCAGCAGCTCCTGGGGCAGCACCAGCACGGCGACGACGCCGCCGTAGATGTTGGACTTGAGCTCGACGGCGATGCCGTGCCGGCGGGCCAGGACCGAGACGACGTAGAGGCCGATCCGCCCGTCCGCCAGCAGGTGCTGGACGTCGATCCGGTCGGGGTCGGCGAGCAGGGCGTTCATCCGGTGCTGTTCCGCGGGTGGCATGCCCAGTCCCCGGTCCTCCACCTCGATCGCGATCCCGGAGGTGACCCGTTCGGCGCGCAGCACCACATCGGTGTCCGGGGCGGAGAACACCGTGGCGTTCTCCACCAGTTCGGCCAGCAGGTGCACCACGTCGGCGACGGCGTGGCCCCGGACGCTGCCGCCCGCCGGGGGCACCACCTTGACCCGGGTGTACTGCTCGACCTCGGCGACGGAGGAACGCAGGACCTCGCTCAGGTCGATGGGACGGGTCCACTGGCGGCGGGAGGCGGCGCCACCGAGCACGGCGAGGTTCTCGGCGTGGCGGCGGATCCGGGTGGCCAGGTGGTCGACGTGGAACAGCTCCTTGAGCAGTTCCGGGTCCTCGACCGTGTCCTCCAGCGCGTCCAGCAGCGAGATCTCCCGGTGCACCAGCGACTGGAGGCGGCGGGCGAGGTTGACGAAGACCTCCACCTTCCGGTCGTTGTCGGACCCGGGGGGCGGGGCCGCCAGCCGTGCGAGAGCCTCGTGCGCCTGTTCCCGGGCGCCGCGCAGCTCCTGGGAGAGCGGCCAGAACTCGTCCACCCGGGCGGGGTCGGTGCCCGGCGGCGGTCCGGCCGGGTCCCCGGGCTCCGGGCGGGGCACGGGTTCGCCCCGCTCCAGCCGTTCGGCGGCGTCCCCCAGCTCCTGCCGGCCCCGCTCGCTGGAGCGGAGCAGCGCCTCGCACCGCTCCCGTACGGCCCTGGCGGCGCGGTGGGCGCCGAGCAGGGCGGCGGTGAGCGCCCCGGCGACGAGCAGGGCGCAGCCGGCGAGCAGCGGCCACAGCCGGGGGTCCCGGTCGCCGGCTCCCCCGCCGAGCTGGAGGGTGAAGATCACGGCGGCGGCGCCGCTGAGCCCGGCGGCGAGCGTGGGCAGCAGGGCGGCACGGACCAACTGGGGCCGTATCTGCCGACGGGGGCCGGGGGCGGTGTGCTTCGACGGGGAGTGGCGGGCGGCGCGGAGTCCGGACATCGGCGTCCTCGGTACGTGGGGCCCGGCCCCCAGCGGTTCCGGGGCCGGGTGTTGATCACCGGGAACCACGCTAGACCGCAGGCCACCGCCCCGGACGGGCAGTTGGGGAACTTGGCCATGCTGCTTCCCGCTCCCGATGGAGCGCTCGCACAACAGCCCGAATACGCCGGGAGCGCACACGCCCCGGCGCACCCCCGTCCTCACCGCCCCGGCCGCGAACCCCTCCGCCCCCGGCGGCGAAGGCCGGGGGCGGAGGGGTTCGCGGCGCCAGTATCCGACCGTCAGGAACCGACGGTCTCGGTCTCCTCCCGGGCTGCCGACGGCGGCCGGTCCGGGTCGCCCGGCCCGGGCCGGGCGGCCGGTGCGGGCGGGCCCTCCACCGCGAAGGGCCGCCACCAGGGTGCGGCCGGGACCTGTGCGGCGCCGGGTTCGAAGGGCTGGCCCGGCACCGGCAGGGCGAGCGCCGCCCCGGCCTTCCCGGCGGCGGCCAGCGTGCCCTCGCCCGGCTCGGCCCACGGGTGCAGGGCCAGGTTGAAGGTGCCCCAGTGGATCGGCAGCATCGTGCCGCGCGGGGCGCCGCCCTGAAGGTCGAGGTGGGCGCGCATGCCCTCCTCGGGGGTCATGTGGATGTCGGGCCAGTACTCCGAATAGGCCCCGATCTGGATCATCGTGGCGTCGAAGGGCCCGTGCGTGGCGCCGATCTCCTTGAAGCCGGGGAAGTAACCGGTGTCCCCGCTGTGGTAGATCCGGTGTTCCTCGCCCGCGACGACCCAGGAGGCCCACAGGGTGTGCTGCTGGTTGCGCAGACCGCGCCCGCAGAAGTGCCGGGCGGGGGTCGCCGTGAGGGAGAGGCCGCCGATCCGGGTGGACTCGTTCCAGTCCAGCTCGCGCAGCCGGGAGGCCGGGACGCCCCAGCGCTCCAGGTGCGCGCCGACGCCCAGCGGGACGGCGAAGACCGTGTCCGTCCCGGCCAGCTCCTTGATCGTGGGGAGGTCCAGGTGGTCGTAGTGGTCGTGCGAGATCACCACGACGTCGACCTTCCCCAGCGAGGCCAGCGGCACCGGCACCGGGTGGAGGCGCTTGGGCCCGGCGAAGGGGAAGGGGGAGCACCGCTCGCCCCAGACCGGGTCGAAGAGCACCCGGCGCCCGTCGATCTCCGCGAGCACGCTGGAGTGGCCCATCCAGGTCAGGCGCAACCCGCTGACCGGCGGCTTCGCCAGCTCGGCGAGGGTGGTCGGGTAGACCGGGACGGGCGCGCCGGGGCTGCGGCGGGCCCGCTGCTCCTTGTGGAAGAAGATCCTGGCGAACTCCTTGCGCGACCCGGAGGGCCTGGCCCGCGCCCCGACCGGGTTCTGGAAGACCCCGTCGGCGAAGTTCGGCGAGCGGCGGATGCGCTCCAGCCGTGCGCCGGACGGGTCCGCGCCGAAGGCTTCGGGCCGCAGCTCGCGCAGCCGTGGACGCAGGGGTCGGGAGCCGGTCAAGGCACCTCCTGGGACGATCGGTCGGGTCGGGATGGCCGTACGGACCACGATCATCCCAACGCGTACCGTCCCCGAACGATTCCGCCCGCGCACCCGTGCACCCGCGCACTCCCCGCAGGCCCCGCCCCGGCGGCCCGCCCCGCGGCCCCGCAGCCCTGCGGCGTCAGGTCAGGTCAGGTCAGGTCAGGTCACAACGGCAGCAGGTCCGGACGCTTCGCCGCGACGTGGTCCCCGGAGGACTCCCCGCGCAGCCGTCTGCCGATCCACGGGACCAGGTGCTCGCGCGCCCAGTGGATGTTGTCCCGGGTCACGTCCACCGATCCGCGCGGCCGCTGCGGCGGCCACGGCTGGTCCGGGTCGGCCGGCACCTCCAGGCCCAGCACCCGCGCGGCGCGCAGCGCGACCCGGGTGTGGCCTTCGGGCGACAGGTGCAGCCGGTCGCCGTCCCAGGCCCGCCGGTCCTGGACGGACTTCAGCGACCAGAGGTCGAGCACCGGGCAGCCGTAGCGGTCGGCGATGGCGCGGACGTGCGCGCTGTACGTCGCCACCTTGCCCCGGAGGTGCCGCAGGACCGGCACGCCCCGGGTGTCGAAGCCGGTGGTGATCATGACCAGGCCGACGGCCCCGGTGAGGTCGGCGACGGCCGCCTCGAACCGCTGCGCCACGTCGTCGGGGTCGCTGCCGGGCCGGATGATGTCGTTGCCGCCCGCGCAGAAGGTCACGAGGTCCGGCGCGAGCGCCCTGGCCCGGGGGACCTGCTCGGCCACGATCTGGTCGAGCAGGCGTCCCCGTACGGCCAGGTTCGCGTACCGGAAGTCGTGCTCGTCGCGCTGATCGGCCAGGAGCACGGCGAGCCGGTCCGCCCAGCCGAGAAACGAATCCCCGGGTCCCGGGTCCCCCACGCCTTCGGTGAAGCTGTCCCCGATCGCCGCGTACGAGCCGATGGTCTTGGGTGTCGTCGTCGTCGCTGCCACGGAACGACATCCTTCACCGCCGTACACGACCTACGCCAACGTAAGCAGGGGTTGACGGACCGTGATCTACACCACGGTGCAGGTGAGGAATACGTACGGGTGGGACCCGGCGCACGGGCGGCGGCGGCTCAGATGTTCGCGCCCTTCGAGCGGAGGTAGCCCAGCGGGTCGATGTCCGAGCCGTAGGACGGGCCCGTGCGGATCTCGAAGTGGAGGTGCGGGCCGGTCGAGTTGCCGGTGGAGCCGGAGAGGCCGATCCGCTGGCCGGTGGTGACGCTCTGGCCGGTCGAGACGGAGAGCACGGAGAGGTGGGCGTACTGGGAGTAGCGGCCGTCCGCGTGCCGGACGACGACCTCGTTGCCGTACGCGCCGCCCCAGCCGGCCGAGACCACGGTGCCCGCGCCGACCGCCTTGACGGTGGTGCCGGAGCTCGCGGTGAAGTCGACTCCCGTGTGGTAACCGGAGGACCACGCGGCGCCCCCGGCCCGGTACGGCGTGGAGACCCGGCCGCCGACCGGGGCGACGAAACCGGAACCCGTGGAGGCGCCCGGCCCGGTGGCGGGACCGGACTCCCCGGCCGTGCCTCCGGTGGAGGTGTCCTCGTCGGCGACCGGAGGCTTGGTGGAGGGCCTGACGGCAGAACCGGAACCCGACCCCGGACGGGCTCCGTGACCAGCGGCGGCGCCGGTACCGGACGCAGAACCGGAACCGGGTTCCGGGCTCTCGGCCGGAGCTGCGGGGGCCGGAACCGGGACAGGAACGGGAGCGGAGGCAGGAGCCGGGACGGGAGCCACGGGCTTCGCCTTGCCGCCGAGCGTCAGCCTCAGGCCCGGGTGGATCAGCGACGGGTCGGCGCCGACGGCCTCGCGGTTGTCCGCGTACAGCCGCTGCCAGCCACCGGTCTGCCCGCGCTCCGCCGCGATCTTGGAGAGGTGGTCCCCCGGCACGACGGTGTACACGGTCGGCGCGGCGGCCGCGGGCGCCACCGGAACCTCCACGGCCCGCCCGGGTACCGCGCCGAGAACCGCGCCGGGGGCGTGCGCCGCGACGGGAGCGGAGGCCGGGGCCGGGGCTCCGGCCGCGTGCGCCCCGGAGGCGCCCGTCAGCGGCAGCGCGAGAGCCGCGCCCCCGGTTCCGGCGTAAGCGAGACCACGCGTTATCGAAAGGGACCTGGGACGGCGGTGCTTACCCTTTGCGGGCATGGCGGATTCCTCTCCGACGCCTGCGAGGTGAGCTGTCGGGTTCGGACGGGAGATGTCCGGCCGTTCATGTGCGGCACATGACCGGCTTCACCCCGAGCCATCCCGGTGCGGAGATCCGGAACAGCGCCTTCCTGGTTCCCCCGCTCCTGCCGCGTACGTGAATAGTCGGATGCGGTTTCCGGGCGGCGGCAGGACGAGGCGGTCCGCCCGGATCGTCGCGAAGGTAATCCAGGCCGACCGCACGGAACAAGCCGCGAATTCCCTGACGGAATCACAGAAAGGAGGGACTGCCGGAATTCCCGTCACCCTCCGTCCATTCCCCACCGCCAACAGCCGCCCCGGGCGGGCTATTCGGATTTCGTGATCAGACACTCACGGTCACCGTATGATCTGGCTCACGGGGAGGCGTCCGATCTCGCCTCCTCATACGGCAACTCGGCGCCAATCAATGCAATTCGGACACCCTGCGACGATGACGATAGGGAGAAGCTCCATGGCCCAGCAGATACCTCCGGCACCGCCGAACCTTCCGACGCCGGAGCCCGATCCGGAGCTGACCGGGGTGCGCAACTTCCGCGACCTGGGAGGTCTGCCGACCACGGACGGGCGCGAGGTCGGGCCGGGGCTCCTCTTCCGCAGCGGGCATCTGGCGCACGCCACGGAAACCGGAACGGCGTTCCTGAGCTCGCTCGGCCTGCACACCGTCTTCGACTTCCGCAACCACACCGACCACGCCGTGGAGGGGCCGGACATCGCGCTGCCCGGCGTACGGAACGTCAACATCCCGCTCTCGGACCCGGCCGACGCGGGCGATTTCTGGAGGACGGTCCACGAGGGCGGCGTCGAACAGCTCCGCCCCCTGCTGGGCGAGGGCAGGGCCGCCGCGCGGATGTCCAACTCGTACCGCACCATGGTCGAGCGCCGCACCGCCGAACACGGCCGGGTGCTGCGCGCCCTCGCCGAGGACAGCGTCCCGGCCCTGATGCACTGCGCCGCGGGCAAGGACCGGGCCGGGCTGTCGGTCGCCGTCACCCTGCTCGCGCTGGGCGTCGAGCGCGGGGCCGTCATGGCGGACTACCTGGAGTCGAACGCCCCGCACCGCCGCTACCGCCTGCGCCGCGGCGGCGAACCGGTCGGGGCCCGCGACCCCGAGGTCAAGGCGTTGCTCGCCCCGCTCTTCGACGCCCGGACCGAGTACCTGGCCGCGGCCTTCGAGGCCGTCGACGGGCGCTGGGGCGGGGTCGGGAACTACCTGGCCGAGGGGCTCGGGCTCACGCCCGGGACCCTCGGCCGGCTCCGGGACCGGCTGCTCCGCTGAGGCGGGCGCGGCAGGCCGCCGCAGGACCGTCAGCGGTTGCCGACGGCCTGCTTCACCAGCGTCCTGCCGAACTCCCACATCAGGGCGGACCCGCCGTGCGCCTCGTCCATGACCTCACGGAAGGCGCCGACGAACCGGTCGATGTCCGCCTCGTCCAGGACCAGCGGCGGGATCAGCTTGATGACTTCCAGGTGGTCGCCGGAGACCTGGGTGAGGATGCGGTGCTTGTGGAGCAGGGGCGCCACGACCATCTGCGCGAACAGGCCCTTGCGGGCCGCCTGCAGCATCGACCAGCGTCCGCGCAGTCCCAGGGAGGACGGTCTGCCGAACTCGATGCCGATCATCAGGCCGCGCCCCCGCACCTCGTGCAGCAGCTCGTACTCGTCCACCAGCGCCGCCAGCCGCCCGCGCAGCAGCTCGCCCTTGGCGCGGGCGCCCGCCACCAGTTCCTCGTCCTCCATGACCGAGAGCACCGCCAGCCCGGCCGCCATCGCCTGCGCGTTGGAACCGAAGCTGGCGGAGTGGACGAGGACCCGGTCCATGGAGGAGTAGACCTTCTTGAAGATCCAGTCCTTGCCCAGGGTCGCGCCGACCGGCACGTAGCCGCCCGACAGCGCCTTGGCCACGCACACCAGGTCCGGCTCCACGCCCGGTTCGTGCTGGTAGGCGTAGAAGTCCCCGGTGCGGCCGAGGCCGGTCTGCACCTCGTCGGCGATCAGCAGCGCCTTGTGCCGGTGGAGCAGTTCCTGCGCGGCGGGCAGGAACCCGGGCGGGGACGCGAGGACGCCCTTTCCCTGGACGGGCTCGACGATCAGGGCGGCCACGTCCCCGCGCCGCAGCTCCCGCTCCAGCGCGGCCAGGTCACCGAGCCCGATCCGGGTGTCGGGCAGCAGCGGCGCGAAGCCGTCCCGGAAGCCGCCCTCCCCGTTGACCGAGAGCGAGCCGGCGGTCAGCCCGTGGAAGGCGTGGTCGCAGTAGAGGACCCTGGGCCGTCCGGTGGCGTACCGGGCGAACTTCAGGGCCGTCTCCACCGCCTCGGTGCCGCTGTTGCCGAAGAAGACCCGGTCCAGGTGCGGGGTGTACGACAGCAGCTTCTCAGCCAGCAGCCCCGGCAGCGGCTGGCAGTCGAAGCGGGTGAGGTCGGCGAGCTGGGCGTCCAGGACGTCGTGCAGGGCCCGGCGGACCACCGGGTGGTTCCGGCCCACCCCCATCACCCCGAACCCGGCCAGCATGTCGAGGTGGTCGTTGCCCTCGGCGTCCCAGAAGTGGGCTCCCTCGGCCCGTTCGTAGACCTTGTCGAAACCGATGGTGCGCAGCATCCGGGGGAGCTGGTGGTTGAGGTGGCGGGCGTGCAGCTCGTACCGTTCCCCGCCGCGCGCGGCCAGCAGGGCGCCGAGGTCGAACCCCTTCCCGGCGCCCCCGCCCGTGTTCCCGTCCGTGCTCCCCGTTCCGGCCCCGGTCCCGGTCCCGGCTGCGGTCATGCCCGCTTCTCGCGGTTGCTCGCCACCGTCTCCCGGGCCGCGCGCAGGGATTCCTTGAGCGAGCCCATGGTGGCGAGGACCGCCGTGGGCTCGTATCCGCAGTGCGCCATGCAGTTCGCGCAGCGCGGGTCCTTCCCCCGGCCGTACTTGTTCCAGTCGGTCTCCTCGATCAGCTGCCGGTACGTCGGCACGTAGCCGTCGCTCATCAGATAGCAGGGGCGCTGCCAGCCGAAGAGGCAGTAATTGGGAATGGCCCATGCGGTGCAGGGGAAATCGGCTTTCCCTTCCAGGAAGTCCAGGAAGAGCGGGGAGTGGTTGAGCCGCCAGCGGCGCCGGTTCCCGCCCGCGAAGGTCTTCCTGAAGAGTTCGCGGGTCTGTTCGACGCCGAGGAAGTGTTCCTGGTCGGGTGCCTTCTCGTAGGCGTAGGCGGGCGAGATCATCATCTCGTCCACCTGGAGGTCGTCGTTGAGGTAGTTCAGGACCTCGATGATCGTCTGCGGGGTGTCGGTGTTGAAGAAGGTGGAGTTGGTGGTCACCCGGAACCCGCGCTTCTTCGCCTCCTTGATGGCCGCGACCGCCTCGTCGAAGACGCCCTCCTTGGCCACCGACTCGTCGTGCCGCTCGCGCAGGCCGTCGATGTGCACGGCGAAGGCGAAGTAGGGGGACGGGGTGAAGTTCTCGATCTTCTTGCGGAGCAGCATCGCGTTGGTGCAGAGGAAGACGTACTTCCGCTTCGCCACCAGCTGCCGGACGATCTCGTGGATCTGCGGGTGCATCAGGGGCTCACCACCCGCGATGGACACCATGGGCGCGCCGGACTCCAGTACGGCGCCGACCGCCTGGGCGACCGGCATGCGCTGTTTGAGCACCCCGGCCGGGTGCTGGATCTTCCCGCACCCCTCACAGGCCAGGTTGCACGCGTAGAGGGGTTCCAGCTCGACGATCAGCGGGAACTTCTCGCGCTTGCGGAGCTTCTGTTCGAGAAGATAGGTCCCGACCCTGATGGACTGTCGCAACGGCATGGCCATCTGGCTCACCTCCTGGGGAGCAGCAAAGAACGGTGCCAGTCATAGAACGCGGGTAGTACGGCACGCAACACGCGGAAGGCCGATATTCCACCTCGAACCGTTCCGATTCGGACGAGCTCATGCTCCGGAGCGTCCACGACCACCCGGACGGCCGCAACCGGACGGGCCCGGCCCGTCCCGTCCCGGCCGGCGCGGGTGGCGGTCCACAGGGTGGCCGCGGACTCCATGTCGACCGCGATGGCGCCGGTGGCGCGCAGGTGTGCGCGTTCCTGGCCGCGGACGACGTGGTCGGTTCCGGTCAGTACGCCGGTGTGCACGGTCCGGCCGGGGACGGCCCGGGCCAGTGCCTCGGCGAGCAGGTCGGTCCCCGCGCAGGTGACGGTGGAGCGCGGGTCCCGGGTCTGGGCGGCGACGACCAGGTCGCCGGGGTTCATGCCGGGGACCAGCCCGGCGCAGAAGCCCGTCGCCAGGACGGCGGCCCGGCGCAGCCCCGGCTCGGCGAGGGCCCGGCCGAGGGCCCGTTCGGCCGCGCGCGGGCCCATCCCGGTGCGCAGGACGGCGTACCCGGGCGGGGCCGCGCCGCGCGCGCCGCGGCCTCCGCTGCGCAGGGCCGCCTGTTCGATCCGCAGGGCGCAGGCGACCAGCAGCGGGACGGGCTCCCCCAGCCCCGACTCCGACCCTGGCCCCGGCCCCGGCCCTGGCCCTGGCCCTGACCCTGGCCCTGGCCCTGGCCCTGGCCCTGGCCCTGGCCCGGCGGCGGCCATCAGGCCTCCCCGGCCGGTGCGGTGACGGCAACGCCGGGCCGGTGTCCGCCGGGGGCGAAGGGTTCGCCGTGCAGGTAGCGGCCGAGCGCGGTGAGCGGGAACACCTGCCGGTAGAGGTGGTAGTTGATGGAGAAGTCCCAGGGGAAGCCGGTGCCCGTGAAGTACGGCTCGTCCCAGGAGCCGTCGGTGTCCTGGGTGGTCACCAGGTGGGCGATGCCCCGCTCGACGGCCCGGCCGTCCCGCTCGCCCGCCGACAGCAGGGCCATCAGCGCCCAGGCGGTCTGCGAGGGGGTCGAGGCGCCCTTCCCGGCCCAGGAGCGGTCCTGGTAGGAGCGCTGGTCCTCGCCCCACCCGCCGTCCTCGTTCTGTACGGACTCCAGCCAGCGCACGGCCCGCCGGATCGCGGGGTGGCCCGGGGCGAGACCGGCGGCCGTCAGGGCCGGGACCACCGACCCGGTCCCGTAGACGTAGTTGGTGCCCCAGCGGCCGAACCAGCCTCCGTCCGGCTCCTGTTCGGCGAGGAGCCAGGCGATCCCGCGCCGGGTCCGCGCGTCGCCCGCCCGGCCTTCGGCGGCGAGCATCTCGACCACGTGGGCGGTGACGTCGGCCGAGGGCGGGTCGATGACCTCACCGAAGTCGCAGAAGGGGAGCCGGTTGGGGAAGGGGCTGGTGTTGTCGGCGTCGAAGGCGGCCCAGGCGCCGTTGCGGGACTGCATGCCGAGGTTCCAGGAGACCCCGCGGGCGATGGCCGCCTCCACCCGGGCCGGGTCGGGGTGCTTGACGCGGCGCAGGGCGAGGACGACCTCGGCGGTGTCGTCGATGTCGGGGTAGGTGGCGTTGTGGAACTCGAACGCCCAGCCGCCGGGGGCGAGCCCGGGCCGGCGCACCGCCCAGTCGCCGCTGCGCACGACCTCCTCGCCGAGCATCCAGTCGGCGGCCTTGACCAGCGCCGGATGGTCGGGGCGGAGCCCGGCGTCGGCCAGCGCGATCGCGGCGAGGCAGGTGTCCCAGACCGGGGACTGGCAGGCTTCGATCATCCGGGCGCCGTCCTCGCGCCAGATCGCGAACCGGTCCAGGGACTCCAGCCCGGCGCGCATCACCGGGTGGCCCAGGTCGTAGCCGAGCAGGTGCAGGGCGATGACGGAGTACACGGCGGGCGGCTGGATGCCGCCCCAGCAGCCGTCGTTCTCCTGGCGTTCGACGATCCAGCGGGCGGCGGTGTCCATCGCCGCCTTGCGCAGCCGGCGCGGGGCGAACCGCCGGTAGAGGTGCAGGGCCCGGTCCACGCGCTGGAAGGCGCCGTCCCAGGTGGTGAGCGGGGCGAGCCTCCCGACCGGGTGCGGCGCCCGGGCGTCGGCGTGCAGCTCGTCCAGGGCGAAGGGGGCCGGGCGGACCGGGCGCAGCGCGGAGACGACGGTGAGAGGGACGATGGTCTGGCGGGCCCAGCAGCCGAAGTCGTAGATGTTCAGCGGCACCCAGGACGGCAGGAAGACCAGTTCGGGCGGGAGTTCGGGCAGGTGGTCCCAGTTCCACCAGCCGAAGAGGGCCAGCCAGATCCGGGTGAAGACGCGGGCGGCGGCGATCCCGCCGTGGGCCCTGATCCAGGCCGAGGCGCGGGCCATGTGCGCGCTGTCCGGCTCGTCGCCGGCGAGGCGCAGGGCCACGTACGCCTCGACGGTGGCGGAGAGGTCCGGGGGGCCGCCGTGGAAGGTGGCCCAGGTGCCGTCCTCGCGTTGCTCGCCCCGGATGAAGAGGGCGGCGGCCCGGGTGGTGGCCTCGTCCCGGATGCCGAGGAACTGCCGCAGCAGCAGGTCCTCGGCGTCCATGGTGACGTTGGTCTCCAGGTCGCCCTTCCACCAGCCCTCGGGGTCCTGGCGGTCCAGCAGGTTCCGGGTGGCGCGGGCGGCGGCCCGCCGGGCCGCCTCGTGCGGGCTCTGCCGTACGGGTCCGGGCGCCGGTCCGGGCCGGGACCCGTCGGCGGGGCCCGGTGGTCCGGAGGTGCCCGGGTCGGTCCGCGGCGGGGTGCGCGGCTCGGCGAGCACCTCCGCCCGGACCTCGCCGCGGACCTCCGCCCGTACGTCGTTCCGTACGTCGTTCCGTACGTCGTTCCGTACGTCGTTCCGTACGTCGGCGCGGACCTCGGTCCGCACCTCGCTGCGCGGCTCCGCGTCGATGCCGCTGCCCGCGTCGGCGCCCTGGGCGCCGCCGTCGGTCGTCGCTGTCATGGCTTCCCCTTAGAACAGTGTCCTGTGCTGTGCTGGGGTCTGCCGTCGGCCGGTGCGCGCTCAGCAGGCGGCGGCTCCGGTCGGCGACTCGCGCTTCATATCTGCGAACGGGTGGCGGTCACCGCTTGCGCACGACGACGAAGTCGGCGAGGGCCACGAGCTGGTCGCGCACCCGCCGGGGCATGTCGACGTCGTCCAGGGCGCGGATCGCCACGGCGTGCTGGCGGCGTGCCTCGTCGGCGGTCCAGCCGCGCCCGCCCGCGGCCTCGATCAGCTCGGCGCGGTGCGCGAACTGCTCCTCGTCGAACGTCTCGAAGTCGTTGCTCTTGGCATCGGCGGCGAGGAGCGCGGCGAGGGCCTCGCTCGCGGGTCCGCCGGCCGCGAGGGCGGCGACGACGGGCAGCGACTTCTTGCGCTGGCGCAGGTCGCTCCAGGTCTGCTTGCCGGTGGCCTCCGGGTCGCCCCAGATGCCCAGGAGGTCGTCGACGGCCTGGAAGGCGAGGCCGAGGTGGTAGCCGTACTCCTCCAGTTTGTCGGCCGTGCGGTCGTCGGCGCCGCCGAGGACGGCGCCGATGGAGACCGCGCAGGCGAGGAGGGCGCCGGTCTTGTTGCCCTCCATCTCCAGGCACTCCTCGACGCTCACGTGCTCGCGGTGCTCGTAGGAGATGTCCTGGGCCTGGCCGTCGATGAGGCCCCGGGTGGCGGTGGTCAGCCGGCGCGCGGCACGGCCCGCCTCGACGGTGCCCAGCTCCAGCAGGACGTCGTAGGCGAGGGCGAAGAGCGCGTCGCCGACCAGGATGGCCTGGGCGGGGCCGTGCACCTTCCACACCGTGTCGCGGTGGCGGCGCTGCTCGTCGCCGTCCATCAGGTCGTCGTGCAGCAGGGAGAAGTTGTGGACGAGTTCGACGGCGACGGCGCCCGGGATGCCGACCTCGGGCGCGGCGCCCGCCACCTCGGCGGAGAGCAGGGCGAGGGCGGGGCGCACGGCCTTGCCGCCGTCGCCGTCGGCGGGGCGGCCCTGGGCGTCGATCCAGCCGAAGTGGTAGGCGGCGACGGTGTCCATGGGCGCCGCGAGCCGGTCGACGGCGGCGCGGAGCACGGGCGTCGACAGCGTGCGGCCACGTTCCAGGAGGGCGAGCGTGTCCGCCTTCTCCCCGTCGGCCGTGCCCGCACTGGCGTCCGTGTACTCGACGGCCGGATTCCCCGGGTTCACTGGCTCTCCTCTGGTTCCTGTACGTGCGGTCCGTGCTTGCGGCCCTGGGGCCGGCGCCGCCGGTACTGCTGTACCGGTGGTGCTGCTGGTCGTCATACCGCCTCCTGCAGAGGGTGTTCGCGACGGCGGCCGAGTGCGGCGAGCGCGGCGTGCGCCGCGCCCTGTCCGCTCCGGACAGCGCCCTCCATGGTCGCGGGCCAGCCGGTGGCAGTCCACGCACCGGCCAGGTAGAGCCCCGGCGTGTCGGTGCGCGCCCCGGGGCGCAGGCGGCCGACGCCGGGGGCGGGGGCGAAGGTGGCGGTGCGCTCGCGGGTGACGAAGAAGTCCCGTACCCCGGCGCCGCGCGCGGCGGGCAGGAGCCGTTCCAGCTCCGGCAGGTACTTGGCCCGCAGGGCGGAGACGGGTGCGTCGATGTCGTCCTGGGCGGCCGACTGGGACAGGGCGAGGTACTGGCCGCCGTCGGGGAGCCCGGAGGAGTCGGTGCGGTCGAAGACCCACTGGACCGGGGAGCCGAGGGCCGCGAAGAAGGGCCGGTCGAGGACCGTGCGGTCGTAGACGACATGGACGTTGAGGATGGGCGCGGTGCCGATGTCGAGGAGCCGGTCCGGGTCGGCGAGGGCGCCGGCCGGCAGGAGTCCGTGCGCCTCGCGCTGCGGGACGGCGAGGACGACGGTGCCCGCGTCGAGCGTGCTCTCCTCGGTGGTGACCCGCCAGGTTCCCTCGGGGGTGCGGGAGAGGGCGGTGGCGCGGGTGCGCAGCGCGGTGCGGACCCCGGCCGCGTCCAGGGCCTCGCGGGCGAGGGTGTCGTGGAGTTCGCCGAGGGGGACGCGGGCCCAGCCGATGTCGGCGGCGCCGTTCTCGGAGAGCAGGCCGGTCTTGAAGACCATGGCGGCCAGGCCCAGCGAGGACCGGTCGGCGGTGGCGTTGAGGGTGGCGACGCCGACGAGGTCCCACAGGGCCTCGATGGTCCGGGCGGACTGGCCGTGGCGGCCGAGCCAGGTCGCGAAGTCGACGCCGTCCAGGGCCGGGTCGGCGGGGTCGAGGCGGCGCAGGGCGAGGGCGGCGCGCCCGACGGAGGCCCGTTCGGCGAGGGAGAGGTGCGGGTAGCGGGCGAGGGAGCCGGCCAGGTGCAGGGGGACGGGCAGGGCGCTGCGGCGCAGCCGGCCCAGGCGGGGCGGGCCGGGGCGGCCGACGTCGAGCACGGGGACGTCGAGCCGGTCCTGGAGGGGGGCGAGGGCGGCGCCGCCGACGCGGTCGAGGAACCACCGGTAGGCGGTGCAGCAGCGCAGGTAGACGTGCTGGCCGTTGTCCACGGTGAGCTCGCCGCGCTTGAAGGAGAAGGCGAGTCCGCCCAGGCGCGGGCGGCCTTCGAGGAGGGTGACGCGCAGTCCGGCGTCGGCGAGTTCGAGGGCGGCCGTGACTCCGGCGAGGCCGCCGCCGACGACGACGGCGCGGTGGTCCGTACCGCTCACGCCGTCTCCTCTGTCGTGCGGTGGTGTGCCGGGCCGGCCGGGTGGGGCCGGTGTGCGGGGCCCGGGCGGTGAGACGTCGTGCGGTGCGCCCGGGTTGCCCGTGCGGGCGGCTTCGCCGCGGTCATGTCCGCCTCCGGGTGTTCTGGCGGGAGATGGTCCGCGCGTCGAGGCCGGAGAGGCCGCGCACGGCGACGTACGCCTTCTCGTGCGGCGGCAGGGAGACACGGCCCCGGAGCACGGCCTCGGGCTCGCGCTCGATGCGGTCCAGCAGGCGCCGGTAGATGCCGGCCATGGCGGCGACGCAGGCGCCGCTGCGGCGGTCGAGCAGCGGCAGGAGCCGGTAGCCCTCCACGAACAGGGCGCGGGCGCGGCGGACTTCGTGGTGGACGAGTCCGGCGAAGTCGGAGCCCACGGGGGCCCGGTCGCCGGTGAAGCCTTCGGCGCAGCCGAACTTGGTGAGGTCCTCGGCGGGGAGGTAGGTCCGCCCGTTGGCGGCGTCCTCGCGGACGTCCCGGAGGATGTTGGTGAGTTGCAGGGCGAGGCCGAGGGTGTCGGCGTACTCCGCGGCGCGCGCCGCGCCGGGGCCCGTGGTGTTCACGGTGCCGAACACGCCGAGGGAGAGCCGGCCGATGGCGCCGGCCACGCAGCGGCAGTAGGCCCGGAGGTCGTCCCAGGTCTCGTAGGTCTCGCCGCGGACGTCCATCAGGACGCCGTCGATGAGTTCGTCGAGGCCTTCGAGCGGGATGGGGAAGCGGCGTGCGGCGTGCGCGAGGGCGACGGCGACGGGGTCGGTGTCGTCCTCGTCCACCTCGTCGGCGCGGACCCGGCCGAGCAGGACGCGGGTCTCCTCCAGCCGGGCCAGCTTGGCGCCGGGCTCCAGGGTGCCGTCGCCGATGTCGTCGACGCGCCGGGAGAAGGCGTACAGCGCGGACATCGCCTGCCGCTTGTCGGTGGGCAGCAGCCGGATGCCGTAGGCGAAGTTGCGCGCCTGCGTGCCGGTGACGGCCTCGCAGTAGCTGTAGGCCGCCAGGACCGGTGCGGACGGTGCCGATGGTGCGGACGGGTGTGTGGGGCCCTCCACGGTCGGGCTCACCCCTTTCTCGGCGCTGTGCGCAGGACGGTGGCAACCTCACGGAGCAGGCCGCTCCTGGTGGGCTCGGGCGGACCTGGGAGGACGTCGAAACCGGCGGCCGTGACGGCTCGCAGGGCGGCACGCCCCCCTCCCACGAAACCCGCGAGCAGCAGCCGGAGTCTGCCGTGCACGCTACCCACGAGCGGGGTGCCTTCATTCAGGAGCTCGCGTGCGCGTTCTGTTTCGAAGGCGATCAGGGAGCGTACGGAGGCGCCGGCGGAGGGGGCCGACAGGTCGGCCTCGGTGACGCGGAAGCGGCGCATGTCCTCGGCGGGGAGGTAGATCCGGTCCCGGCCGAGGTCCTCGGTGACGTCCTGGAGGTGTTCGGCGATCTGCAGGGCGGTGCAGACGGCGTCGGAGCGGCGGACGCGCTCGGGGGTGCTGGTCCCGGTGAGGGAGAGCACCAGCCGGCCCACGGGGTTGGCGGACAGCTCGCAGTAGCCCAGGAGGTCGCCGTAGGTCTCGTAGCGGGTGACCCGCTGGTCCTGGCGGTTGGCCTCGATGAGCGCGAGGAAGGGGTCGGGGGTGAGGCCGTGGGCGCGGACGACGGGCCGCAGGGCCCGCAGCAGCGGGTGGCGCGGGAAGCCCGGGGTGGTGCGGAAGACGCGGTGCAGGTCGGCTTCGAGGGCGTCGAGCAGGGCGGGGCGGTCGTCCGCGGCGGCGGGGTCGAGGCCGAGGAGGACGGCGTCGCGCCCGCCGGGGGCGAGGTCGCCGTCGCCGATGTCGTCGACGAGGCGGGCGTACCCGTAGACCGCCGTCAGGCCGTCGCGCCAGGCGCGGGGCAGGAAGGCGGGGGCGACGGGGAAGTTCTCGGTGCGGGCCTTGCCGAGGGTGGCGAGGGTGTGGGCCGTGTCCGACCGGGGACCGGTGCCGTGCCCCGGGGTCACCGCCCGCCGCCCGGGGCGGGGACGGCCGTCGTGCCTGGGGGCCGGAGAATTCCCGTAGCCATTGCCGTCACATCTCCCGTTCTACACTGCCGACCCAATACATCCTATTTCGGACACGCCGCCGGACTTTCCCCGGGGTGCCGCACGGCCGTTCACCTGCGGGGAATCGTCCCCTCTTGCCGTGATTCAGGACCGCCTCAGCTTACGCTGTACAACGCCGCCGGAGCCTGCCGGGTGTTCGCCGCGACGGCGGACGGCACCCGTGCGCCGCCGTCCGTACGGCGAGGCCCCCGCCGCGCGGAGCGGCAGGGGCCTGCGGGACCGGTTCACGCTCCGCGGACGGCCGGAAGGTCAGCCGTTGGTGGCCTTCTCGTACGCCGAGACCACTTCCTCGGTGGGTCCGTCCATCAGCAGCTCACCCTTCTCCAGCCACAGCACGCGGCTGCAGGTGTCGCGGATGGACTTGTTGTTGTGGCTCACCAGGAAGACGGTGCCGGCCTTCTCCCGCAGTTCCCGGATGCGGTTCTCGGAGCGCGCCTGGAAGCTGCGGTCACCGGTGGCCAGGGCCTCGTCGATCATCAGGACGTCGTGGTCCTTGGCCGCCGCGATGGAGAACCGCAGGCGCGCGGCCATCCCGGAGGAGTAGGTGCGCATCGGCAGGGAGATGAAGTCGCCCTTCTCGTTGATGCCCGAGAAGTCGACGATCTCCTGGTAGCGCTCCTTGATCTGCTCCCGGGACATGCCCATCGCGAGACCGCCGAGGACGATGTTGCGCTCGCCGGTGAGGTCGTTCATCAGGGCGGCGTTGACGCCCAGCAGCGAGGGCTGGCCGTCGGTGTAGACCTTGCCGGACTCGCAGGGCAGCAGGCCCGCGATGGCGCGCAGCAGGGTCGACTTGCCGGAGCCGTTGGAGCCGATGAGGCCGATGGCCTCGCCCCGGTAGGAGGTGAAGGAGACGCCGCGCACGGCGTGGACCCGGCGCACGCCCGGGGCGTCGCCCTTGCCCCGGCGCATTATCTTGCTCAGCGCCGCGGTGGCGCTGCCCCGGCCGGAACTGCCGGTGTTGACGCGGTAGACGATGTGCACGTCGTCGGCGATGACGGTGGGGATCTTGTGCTCGGTGTTCTCAGCCACGGCCGTAACGCTCCTCAGCCTTCCAGAAGTACACGAATCCGCCGAGGCCGATCAGGAGGGCCCAGCCCACCGCGAACGCCCAGACGTGCGGCGGCAGGTTCTCCCGGCCGTACCCGTCGATCAGCGCGAAGCGCACCAGGTCCATGTAGATAGCCGCCGGGTTCCACAGGAGCACGTCCGCGATCCACTCCGGGCGGCCCTTGAGCATCTCGCTGATCGAGAACATGACGCCGGAGGCGTACATCCACGTCCGGGTGACGAACGGCATCAGCTGCGCGAGGTCGGGCGTCTTGGAGCCCATCCGCGCGAAGACCAGGGCGAGCCCGGTGTTGAAGACGAACTGGAGCACCAGGGTCGGGACGACCAGCAGCCACGAGAGCTGCGGGTAGTTCCCGAAGGCGATCGCGACGGCGAACACGACGAGCATCGAGTACATCAGCTGCTGGAGCTGCTGCATCGAGAAGGAGATCGGCAGGGAGGCGCGCGGGAAGTGCAGGGCGCGGACCAGGCCGAGGTTGCCGGGGATGGCCCGGACCCCCGCCATCAGCGAGCTCTGCGTGAAGGTGAAGACGAAGATCCCGATCACCAGGAAGGGGATGTAGTCCTCCTTGGCCATGCCCTGGCCGGCGTTCAGGATCAGGCCGAAGACCAGGTAGTAGACCAGCGCGTTCAGGAGCGGGGTCGCCACCTGCCAGACCTGGCCGAGCTTGGCCTGGCTGTACTGCGCGACCAGCTTGGCCCGGGAGAAGGCCATGATGAAGTGGCGCCGGCCCCAGAGCTGCCGCACGTACTCGCCCAGGCCGGGCCTGGCTCCGCTGACGGACAGGCCGTACTTCCTGGCGAGCTCGGCGGGGCCGAGCCCCGCGTCTACGGACGGCGGCGTGCTCGTGGCGAGGGCGCCGTCGTGGGTTGTGTCACTCACAAGTTGAAACTTTCCGTCTTCAAGATGCGGCAGGAGGGGGAGCGGGCCGGTGGCGCGAGGCCCGCGATCGCGCCATGTTCCCAGGCGCGGGCGGGTCAGACGACAGGTGGTCGGCCCAGCCGGGTCAACCGCCAGACCGTACGCCACCTCATGGGGCGCCGGGGACCGCACGGAGTGGTCCATCCCTCCTTGAACCCGCCGAACCATGCCTTGAGCGCGGGTGCCGAAGGCCTGCGCGCGAGCGTCAGGAGGAGCCAGACGCCCACGTAGACCGGGACCAGCGGGGCGGGCAGGTTGCGACGGGCGAGCCATACCCGGTTACGTGCCACCATACGGTGGTAGACCGCGTGCCGGGACGGAGCCGTCGTCGGGTGCAGCAGCACCATGTCCGCGCGGTAGTCGATCAGCCACCCCGCGTCAAGGGCCCGCCAGGCCAGGTCGGTCTCCTCGTGCGCGTAGAAGAATTCTTCCGGCAAGGCCCCGACCTGCTCGAACACCGTCGTGCGGACGGCGTTGGCGCCGCCGAGGAAGGTGGTCACGCGGGAGGAGCGCATCGGGTCGGAGGCGCGCAGCCGCGGGACGTGGCGGCGCTGGGTCAGGCCGGTCTCCGGGTCGGCGATCCGGAAGCTGACGATCCCGAGCCGGGGGTCCTCCGTGAACGCCTGGCGGCACAGCTCGGCGGTATCGGTGCGTTCCAGCAGTCCGTCGTCGTCGAGGAAGAGCAGGGCGTCCACCTCGCGGCCCCCGGGGCCGAAGGCCTCGATGCCCGCGTTGCGCCCGCCCGGGATGCCCAGGTTCTCGGGCAGCTCGACGGTGCGGACGCCCTCGGGCAGCCCGGTGAGCCGGACCCCCTGGCCGACGACGACGACCTCCACGGGGTCGCCCTCCTGGCGGGCCACCGAGTCCAGGAGCGCCTTGAGCTCCTCGGGCCGGTTGCCCATGGTGATGATCACGGCGCCCAGCCGCGTCACGGCGGTCACCTGAGCCTCCTGGACACCAGGATCGACACCAGGTGCAGGACCGTCTGCAGCAGCGCGATGCCGGCGAGCACGGCGACGCCCAGCCGGGTGAAGAACAGGTCGCCGCGGACCTGGTCCAGGACGGCGAGCACCACGATGAGCAGGGACGCCTCGATGCCGAGGACCAGCCGGTGGAACTTGAGCGCGGCGGCGGCCCGGCGGGCGAGGGCCATGCCGGAGGAGCGCGGCTCGGCCGCGGCGTCCTGGACGGGCGGCAGCCCGCCCTGGTGCCGGGCGACGCCGACCAGGTCGGTCTCGGCCTTGATCAGGATCGCGCCGAGCGCCGCGAGGGTGCCCAGGAAGGCCCACAGCCAGTCGATCCGCCCGCTGCCCCACAGGTCGGCGGCGCGCAGGCCGAGGCCCACGAGGACCGCCGCGTCGCACAGGTAGGCGCCGACGCGGTCCAGGTACACGCCGGAGAGCGAGAACTGCTTCTTCCAGCGGGCGACCTCCCCGTCGACACAGTCGAGCAGCAGGTACAGCTGGACCGCCACCACGCCGAGGACGGCGCCCCAGACGCCCGGCACGAGCAGGGCCGGGAGGGCGAGGACACCGGCCAGGGTCATCACGTAGGTCAGCTGGTTGGGCGTGACCTTGGTGGTGACCAGGAAGCGGGTGATGCGCAGGGAGACCTCGCGCATGTACAGGCGCCCGGCCCAGTGCTCACCGCTGCGCCGGTCCTTCACGCCCGCCGGGTGCACGACGGGCCGGAGTTCAGCTACGGATGGTCTTGGCATAGTCGGAGTAAGCGTCCCTGATCTCGGCTGCGGACAGGTTGAGGTGCTCCAGGATCGTGAACCGTCCCGGGCGGGTCTGGGGTGCGTACTCGACGGCCGCGACGAACTCGTCGGCGGTGAACCCGATCTCCTCGGGCAGCACCGGCAGGCCGTGGCGGCGCAGCACCTCGACGAAGAGCGCGGACTGCTGCCCGGCTCCGCGCAGGTGCATGGCGAAGGCGGCACCGAGGCCGACCTGCTCGCCGTGGAGCGCGGAGCGCCCCGGGTGGAGCAGGTCGAAGGCGTGGCTGATCTCGTGGCAGGCGCCGGAGGCCGGGCGGGTGTCCCCGCTGATCGACATGGCGATGCCGGTGAGGACCAGCGCCTCGGCGAGCACGGTGAGGAACTCGTCGTCGCCGCAGTCACCGGGGTGGCGCAGCACGGACTGGCCGGCGGTACGGGCCATGGCGGCGGCGAGGCCGTCGACGGGCTCGCCGGTGATCTCGCGGGAGAGCTCCCAGTCGGCGATCGCCGAGATGTTGGAGATCGCGTCGCCGATGCCGGCGCGGATGAACCGTACCGGGGCTTTCTTGATCACATCGAGGTCGATCACCATGGCGATCGGCGTGGGGACGCCGTAGGAGCCCCGGCCGTTGTCGTTGTCCAGGATGGAGACCGGCGAGCAGATCCCGTCGTGGGAGAGGTTGGTGGCGACGGCCACCATGGGCAGCCCGACCCGCGCCGCGGCGTACTTCGCCACGTCGATGATCTTGCCGCCGCCCAGGCCCACGACGGCGTCGTAGCGGCGGCCCTTTATGCCGTCGGCCAGCTTGACGGCGGAGTCGATGGTGCCGTCGCCGACCGGGTACCAGTCGGCGTGCGGCAGGACCGGCTCCAGCTTGGCGCGCAGCGCCTGGCCGGAGCCGCCGCTGATCGCGATCGCCAGCTTGCCGGAGGAGGAGATCCGCTGGTCGGCCAGGAGGCCGGCCAGGTCGTCCATGGCGCCCCGGCTGATGTCGACGACGACCGGGGAGGGGATGAGCCTCGTCAGTACTGGCATGCGATCGTCCGGCCCTTGGCGAGGTCGTCGTGGTTGTCGATCTCGACCCACGGGACGTCGCCGATGGGGGCCACGTCGACCGTGAACCCACGGTCGACCAGCTCCTGGTAGCCGTCCTCGTAGTAGAGGTCGGGGTCGCGCTCGAAGGTGGCCTTCAGCGCGTCCGCCAGCTCCTCGGCGGCCTCGGCCTCGATGAGGGTGACACCGATGTACTCGCCGGTCGCGTCGGCCGGGTCCATCAGCTTGGTGATCTTCCGGACGCCCTGGCCCTCGGCGGTGACGACCTTCATCTCCTCGTCGGCCAGGTTCTTGACCGTGTCGAGGGCGAGGATGATCTTCCGGCCTTCGCCGCGGGCGGCGAGCAGGGTCTTCTCGACGGAGACCGGGTGGACGGTGTCGCCGTTGGCGAGGATCACACCGCGCTTGAGGACGTCACGGGCGCACCACAGGGAGTAGGCGTTGTTCCACTCCTCGGCCTTGTCGTTGTCGATCAGCGTGATCGTGACCCCGTACGTGGCCTCCAGGGCCTCCCGGCGCTCGTAGACGGCTTCCTTGCGGTAGCCGACGACGACGGCGACCTCGGTGAGGCCGACCTCCGCGAAGTTGGCGAGGGTGAGGTCGAGAACGGTGAGGCTCTCCTCCTGGCCCTCGGGACCGACGGGCACGAGGGCCTTGGGCAGGGTGTCGGTGTAGGGACGCAGGCGGCGTCCGGCACCGGCAGCGAGGACAAGGCCGATCATGCTGGTTCTCCTTCGTCATGTACGGCGGGTGCTCCGGAGGAGACCCAGAACCGGATGCTCTCCACGAGCACCACGAGTGCCACGAACGCGGCCAGGGCCGTGAGCGCGACGGTGAAGTCGGCGGCGCGCGTCGCCAGGACCGCGGCCAGCACCGCGGTCAGCAGTACCCGGCCCTCGTGGCCGCCGATCGTCCGCACCAGCCAGTGCGGGGGCGCCCCGGTGCCACCGCGGATGCGGTACACCGTGTCGTAGTGATGGTAGGCGACCGCCGCCACCAGTCCGAATGCCGCGGGAAGGGCCCCGGGGACATCGGCCTTGGCGGCGAGGATCAGCACGGTGGTGTATTCGGCGGCCCGGAAGACGGGCGGGACGAGCCAGTCCAGGGCGCCCTTGAGGGGGCGGGCGACGGCGGCTCCGGCCAGGAGAGCGTAGAGGACGGCGGCGATCACCACCTGGCGGCTGCCGAAGTCGTGGGCCCAGGCCGTCCAGAGCAGGGCGGCCGAGCCGATGACGGCGGCGGCGATCTGGGCGCCGGGGGCCGTCCGGCCGACGATCCGGCCCGCGAGAGCGGCGATCGGGCCCGAGTCGGCGAGGTCGGCGAGGGCCTGGGCGGCCCGGTCCGTCCTCTTCGCTCTACGGGTCAGGGAGCGCAGCACCCGGCCCGCGGTGGTGTAGAGGGCGCCGAAGGCGCAGCCGATCAGCAGGGCGTAGAAGACGGTCCGCGGGGTGGTGAGGGCGGTCAGGACCGCGATCATCGCCCAGCGCTCACCGATCGGAAGGATGATCATCCGGCGGACCCAGACCGTCCAGCCGACGCTGTCGAGCTTGCCGGAGAGGGCCGCGGTCGGGCTCGTGTTGGCCGTCGCGTCGTGGTTGGCCTCGTTGAAGGCGAAGTCGACGACGTGCCGGCAGGTCATCAGGATCATCGCGCCGAGCGCGAGCGCCCACACGTCGTCCCCGCCGCGGGCGGCGCCGAGCGCCAGGCCCGCGTAGAAGGCGTACTCCTTGGCCCGGTCGAAGGTCGCGTCGAGCCAGGCGCCCATCGTGGAGTACTGGAGCGAGTAGCGGGCGAGCTGCCCGTCGGCGCAGTCCAGCACGAAGGAGACGAGGAGCAGCACACCGGCGGTGACGTAGCCCCAGCGGTCGCCGGTGGCCGCGCAGCCCGCCGCTGCCAGCGCGGTGATCAGCGAGGCGGTGGTGACCTGGTTCGGGGTCAGGCCTCGGCGGGCGCACCAGCGGGCGATGTAGCGCGAGTAGGGGCTGACGAAGAAGGTGGTGAAGAAGCCGTCGCGGGACTTCACGGCGGTCCGCAGGCGCACGGCCTCGTCGTCCACGGCGGCGACGGCGGCGACGGCCGCGTCACGTTCCTCGGCGGTGACGGGGACGGCGGCGACGAGGGTGCCCAGCTCGGGGCGGTGGACGGTGGTCCCGGCGGCCTCGACGGCGGCGGCGAGCCGGTCAACGCAGGGGACGGCGCCTGCGTCCGTGCCCCCGGCCGTGCCTTCGCCCGCGGCGGCGGCCCGGTCCAGGGCCGCGCGGGCGCCCGGCCGGACGGCGAGGGCGCCGGTGACGGCGCAGGCGTCGAAGCGCGGGTCGGTCAGCGCCAGGCGCAGCGCGTGCGGGTGCCCCACGAACGCGCTGTCCACGACGGCCACCCGCTGATCGGCGGGTACGGCGGCCAGCGCGGCGGCGATGCCTTCGGCGCGGTCGGCGGAGCGGACGTCGAAGCCGAGCGAGCGCAGCTCGTCCGTGAGCGGTGATCCGGGTACCGGCGGGCCGGCGAGGATGACGGTCGGCAGGACGGACTCACTCCTTGTGACGAACGCGGGAACGGGCGCGCCACAGGGTGGCGGCGGCACGTCGGCAGAGGCTATCCGATGAATGGAAGCAGGGATTCATCACCCGTTCGCGCCCTGGCGGGCCGGATGTCCCGGCTCCCGGGAGCGGGCGTGATCATCATTGACGATCACCTCGGGGGACCACAAACCGCCTGGATGTTAGGGTGACCGCAGACGCGTACGAGTGACGTAAAAGCGTTCTGAACGACTGATGGCGGTTGATACCGGGCGGAACACCCCGATGTCTTCCGCGACCCGATGGCCTCCGGGGACGCACCGCGTCCGCCGGTGACGAGAGAGAAAGAGGTGGGGCAGATGACCGTCGTCAAGGTCGCCGCCACGCGTGGCGAACTCCGGCACTCCCCCACTCTCCTGCGGGCTCCCGGCCAGGTCTGATCAGACCCGTCTGATCCTCCCCCCGTCACCACTGGGGGCGTTCCCGTGCCGGCCGGGGCCCCTCTTCCAAGGGTTCACGTTGACCGACATCACCCGCTCCACCCCTTCCTCCGACGCCTCGGACCTCTCCGGCGTCCCGGACCTCTCCGGCGTCCCCGCACGGCTGCTCTCCCTGTGCGGGCCGCTGCCCGCGCGCCCGCGCCTGCTCGACCTGGGTCCCGCCGGCCCGGGTCCCGTTCCCTCCGCCGGGGCCGCCCCGGACGCGCCCGCCTCGCCGGACGGCTCCTTCGACCTCGTACGGGCGCGGGTTCCCGCCCGCGCCACCGGGCCCCGCTCCGTGCTCACCCGGTACGGCCGGCTGCTCGCCCCCGGCTCCACCCTCCTGCTGACCGTGGACGAGGACGGCTCCCCGGCCGCCGGGGACCGCGCCCCGGACACCGCCGCGCGGTGGACCGCCGCCGCCCAGGCCGCCGGGTACCGGGTGCTCGGCGTCCACCACGAGCCCGGCTCCGGGACCACCGGCTACGCCCTGCGCCCGGTGACCGCCGGGGACGGCGACGCCTGGCCGGCCCGGCCGGAGACGGCGGCCGACGTGGCCGACGTACGGGCCGTCGACCTCGCGGCGTTCGAGACGCCGCTGGAGGCGGACCTCGTCGACGCGCTGCGCGCGGACGACGCCTGGCTGCCGGGGCTCTCGTACGTGGCCGAGGGCCCGGACGGTTCGGTGGCGGCGCACGCCCTGCTGACCGTGTGCGAGGTCGACGGCGCGCGGGCCCTGGCGCTCGCGCCGGTGGCCACGGACCCCGCGCGCCAGCGCTCGGGGGCGGGCAGCTCGGTCGTCCGGGCGCTGCTCACGGCGGCCCGGGAGCGCGGGGAGTCCCTGGTCCTCGTCCTGGGGCACCCGGCGTACTATCCGCGCTTCGGGTTCGTCCCGGCCTCGGTCTTCGGCATCCGGGCCCCCTTCGAGGTCCCCGACGAGGCCATGATGGCGCTGGTCCTGGACGACTCCGTCCCGGTCCCGTCGGGCACCGTCGCCTACCCGGCCCCGTTCGGCGTCTGACCCGGACCGCCCGGAGACGCAGGTGATCCAGACGATCCGTCCGCCCCTGGCCACGGCATTAGCACGTGGCCGGGGGCGGACATGCGTGGATCATCGAAGTCGGGACAAGTCGCTTCCGTACGGCAGACTGAGAGCCGAAGTCCGAAGCGAAGGATGGGTATGCCGATCACACCAGCCACCGCCGCGAGCAGCGCGTCCACCGGCACCGGTACTCAAGACGCGATCATGCTCGAACTGGTCGACGAGTCCGGCAACACCATCGGCACGGCGGAGAAGCTCTCCGCGCATCAGGCGCCCGGCCTGCTGCACCGGGCGTTCTCGGTGTTCCTCTTCGACGCCCAGGGCCGCCTGCTGCTCCAGCGGCGGGCCCTGGGGAAGTACCACTCGCCCGGCGTCTGGTCGAACACCTGCTGCGGCCACCCCTACCCCGGGGAGTCGCCGTTCGCGGCGGCGGCCCGGCGGACCCACGAGGAGCTGGGGCTGTCGCCCTCGCTGCTCGCGGAGGCGGGGACGGTCCGCTACAACCACCCGGACCCCGCGTCGGGGCTGGTCGAGCAGGAGTACAACCACCTCTTCGTGGGGCTGGCCCGGGAAGGGCTGCGGCCCGACCCGGAGGAGGTCGGCGAGACCGCCTTCGTCACCGCCGGGGAGCTGGAGCGGCGGCACGCCGAGGCACCGTTCTCGGCCTGGTTCATGACCGTGCTGGACGCGGCCCGGCCCGCGATCCGTGAGCTGACCGGGGACGCGGCGGGCTGGTAGTCCGCCCCTCCTCCCGCCCCCTCGCCCCGGCGGCGGGCCAGGCCGGGCGGGTCTACTCGGGCCCGCCGGGCGGCGGGGTGAACGGCAGGGCCGCCCAGACGACCTTGCCGCCGGTCGAGGTCCGCTCGACATCGCAGATCCCGCCGGACTCCCGGGTCGTCTCGCGCACCAGGAGCAGCCCCCGGCCGCCGGTCCGGCCGGAGTCCGCCTCCAGCTCCAGCGCCTTGGGGCGGTACGGGTGGTCGTCCTCGACGGCCACCCGTACCCATGCGCGGCCGATCGCGATCTCGACCGCGACCTCCGGTGAGAGCAGGGCGGCGTGCCGGACCGAGTTCGTCACCAGTTCGGAGACAATCAGCAGCAGGGCGTACACCAGGTCCCGCCGGTCCGGGACTCCCTGGCGGCCGAGCAGCTCCCGGACCGTCCGGCGGGTCTGCGGAACGGATTCTTCTACTGCGGGAACGGTGAACCGCCACACTCCCTCGTACGTGGGGGGGGCGGCCGGTGCCTCCGCGCCGCCCGCCCCGGCCGGCGGGGCACTCCCGCTGCCATCCATCGTCAGGCCCCCGTCTGCACGCTCGATCGTCTCCACGCGTCAAGAGTGGGGAACGCTCTGGTCCGGACCGCCCTACTGACCAAAAGTCAGCAGCAATCGGACGCTTTCTGACCGTTGGCGTATGACGGGGTCAGTTGTCCGACCGTTATTGACTCCCTGTCGGCCCTCCCCCGGCCGCACCGCGCGCCCCGCCCGCCGCGCCCGTACCCGTACCCGGTTCACCCTCCGGGACCATCCCCAGCACCCGCCGGGCCCCCAGGCCCAGGGCCACCAGGCTCAGCCCGTCGAAGAGGAGGGCGAGGGAGAAGAAGATCCCGATCACGTACAGGCTGCTGCTGGGCCAGCTGTAGAGGATCAGGACGCCCAGGAGGATGCCGAAGGCACCCTGGACGAGCGCGATCCCGAAGTTGGTGCCGCGGATCACCAGCGCCCCCACCAGCCGGAAGAGCCCGCCGGTCAGGAAGAGCAGCGCGGCGAACATGGTCAGCGCCTCGGCGCTCGCCTCGGGCCGGCGCAGGACCACGAACCCGGCCGCCAGGTAGATCGCGGCGACGATGACCGCGAGCCAGAAGTAGTTGTCCCCGCGCCACTGGATGGCCTGGAGCAGGCCGACGACTCCGCCGATCAGCAGCAGCCAGCCGAAGAGGAACATCGAGGTCAAGGTGGCCACGCTGGCGTAGACGAGGCCGACGAGCCCGGCCACCACCAGCACCGAACCGAGCAGGGCCAGCAGCCCGAACCCGCGCCTGAGCTTCTTCCTGTCGCGTGCGGTCCGGGGGCCGGTACGGTCTGCGCCCATGGACGTGCCACCTTTCAGCACCCCCCGGACGGACCCCGTTGACTCTCCCGATCATAGGATCGACGGCCCGGTATAGCATCCGGCGCATGGACGCACCCCTGGACCCGGCGCCGGCCGCGGCTCTCCTGCACACGGTCGCCGACGGGGTCGCGACCGTCGCCGTCTCCCACCCCGCCAAGCGCAACGCCATGACGGCCGCGATGTGGCGCGCGCTCCCGGAACTCCTCACCGGCCTGGCGGCCGACCCCGCCGTACGGGTGCTCGTCCTGACCGGGGCGGGCCCCACCTTCTGCGCGGGGGCGGACATCTCCTCGCTGACGGGCGCCGAGGACCTACGGGCGCTGTCGGTGGTGGCGGAGGAGGCGCTGGCCGCCTTCCCGAAGCCCACGCTGGCGGCGGTCCGGGGATTCTGCGTGGGTGGCGGGAGCCAGCTCGCGGCAGCCTGTGACCTGCGGTTCGCCGAGGAGGGGGCGTCGTTCGGGGTGACCCCGGCCAAACTGGGCATCGTCTACCCGGCCTCCTCCACCCGGCGGCTGGCCGGCCTGGTCGGGCCGTCCTGGGCCAAGTACCTGCTGTTCTCGGCCGAGTTGATCGGCGCGGAGCAGGCGCTGCGGGCCGGGTTCCTCAACGAGCTGCTGCCCGCCGGGCAACTGGACAAGCGGGTGGCGGAGTTCACCCGCGTCCTGGTCTCCCGCTCACGGCTGACCCAGGCGGCGGCCAAGGAGTTCGCGGACGGCCGCACGGACCGGGAGGCGTACTGGGAGGACCAGTACGCCGGGAGCGGCGACACCGCCGAGGGTGTCGCCGCCTTCCTGGAACGGCGCCCGCCGGTCTTCAGCTGGCCGGAAGAGCCGGAAGGGGCGGCCGGGTAGCGCGCAGCGCGGCGACGATCTCCGCCGGGGCCTTGTCCGGGGAGCCCGCGTCGTAGGGCGGCCGGGGGTCGTACTCGATCATCAGCTGCACGGTCTGCGCGACCGTGTCCCCGGCGATCCGGCCGATCAGGTCGAGCCCCATGTCGATCCCGGAGGACACCCCGGCGGCGGTGACGTACTTGCCGTCGTACACCACCCGCTCCCCGGTGGGCTCGACGCCGAAGGGGACGAGCTGGGTCGAGGTAGAGCCAGTGGCCGGTGGCCCGGCGCCCGTCCAGCAGCCCGGCGGCGGCCAGCAGGAGCGAGCCGGTGCACACCGAGGTGGTCCAGGTGGTGGTCGCGTCGACGGCGCGCAGCCAGTCGAGGACGACCGGATCGGCCATCTCCACCTCGGGGTACGGGCCGCCGGGCACGACGACGATGTCGGGACGGGTCACCTCGCCGAGCGCCCGTTCGGCGACGAGCGAGAGCGCGCCGGCGTCCGTCCGAGCACGTTGCGCCGCTGCATGCCCTCCATGGTGTGGCGGGGAGCGGATGGCCGCAATGACGGATCTCCCACCTGTCCGGCCATGCCCGCCGGGGGCGCCGGGGACCGGCCGCGGACCGGCCCGGGGGCTTCGGCCGTCGTCCGGTGGCGGGTGGTCGCGGATAGGATCGGCAGATCATGACTGCAACCCTCGTCGCCAAGAAACTCACCGCCGCGCACGGTGAGCGCACGCTCTTCGCCGATCTCGACCTCGTGGTCGCGCCCGGCGACGTCATCGGTCTCGTCGGCGTCAACGGCGCCGGCAAGTCCACGCTGCTGCGCCTGCTCGCCGGGCTGGACACCCCCGAGACCGGCGAGCTGCGGCTCTCCCCGCCCACCGCCGCCGTCGGCCACCTCCCGCAGGAGCCGGAGCGCCGCCCCGGGGAGTCGGTGCGCGACTTCCTGGCCCGGCGCACCGGTGTCGCCGCCGCGCAGGCGGAGCTGGACGAGGCGACGCAGGGCCTGGTGGACGGGGTCCCGGGCGCGGACGACGCGTACGCGAACGCCCTCGACCAGTGGCTGAACCTGGGCGGCGCCGACCTGGACGAGCGGGCCCAGGAGGTGGCCGCCGAGCTCGGTCTCGCCGTCGGCCTGGACCTCCCGATGACGGCGCTCTCCGGCGGCCAGGCGGCCCGCGCGGGCCTCGCCTCGCTGCTGCTCTCGCGCTACGACGTCTTCCTGCTCGACGAGCCCACCAACGACCTGGACCTGGACGGCCTGGAGCGGCTGGAGCGGTTCGTCAAGGGGCTGCGCGCGGGCACCGTCGTGATCAGTCACGACCGCGAGTTCCTGACCCGGACCGTCACCAAGGTCCTCGAACTCGACCTGGTCCAGCAGCGGATCAACCTCTACGGCGGCGGCTACGACGCCTACCTGGAGGAGCGCGAGCGCGCCCGCGACCACGCCCGCGAGGAGTTCGAGGAGTACGCGGGCAAGAAGTCCGCCCTCGAAGGCCGGGCCCAGATGCAGCGCAACTGGATGGACAAGGGCGTGCGCAACGCCCGCCGCAAGGCGAGCGACAACGACAAGATCGGCAAGAACCTGCGCGGCGAGTCGAGCGAGAAGCAGGCCGCCAAGGCCCGCCAGACGCAGCGCGCGATCGAGCGGCTGGACGTCGTCGACGAGCCCCGCAAGGAGTGGGAGCTGCGGATGGAGATCGCGGCGGCGCCGCGCTCCGGCTCGGTCGTCGCCACCCTGCGCGAGGCGGCCGTGCGACGCGGGGACTTCTCCTTCGGTCCGGCCAGTCTCCAGATCGACTGGGCGGACCGGGTGGCGATCACCGGCGCGAACGGCGCCGGGAAGTCCACGCTGCTCGCCGTCCTGCTGGGCCGGCTGGCCCCGGACTCCGGCGCCGCCACCCTCGGTTCGGGCGTGCTGGTGGGCGAGGTGGACCAGGCGCGCGGGCTCTTCCTCGGCGACGAACCGCTACTGGAGGCGTTCTGCGCGGCGGTCCCGGAGACCGAGCCGGCCGAGGTGCGCACCCTGCTGGCCAAGTTCGGGCTGAAGGCGGTCCACGTGCTGCGCCCGGCCGCCACCCTCTCCCCCGGCGAACGCACCCGGGCGGCCCTGGCACTGCTCCAGGGGCGCGGGGTGAACCTGCTGGTGCTGGACGAGCCGACCAACCACCTCGACCTCCCGGCGATCGAGCAGCTGGAATCCGCACTGGAGGCGTACGAGGGGACCCTGCTGCTGGTCACCCACGACCGCCGCATGCTGGACGCCGTCCAGGTGACCCGCCGCCTGCGCGTCGCGGACGGCGAGGTCACCGAGGTGTAGCCGCCGCCGCGCGCCCGGCCGGGCCGGGGGTCAGTGCTCCCGGTCGGCCGGGGCCCGGCGGGCGCGGGCCAGGTGGCGGGCGACGAAGGTGCGCGGGAGGTGGCGCACGGCCAGGGCGTAGGCCCGGTAGCGGCGGCCGGTGATGCTGAGCGGGCGGCGCAGCGCCAGGTCGCGCAGGGCGCGGGCCACCACGGCCTCCGGCTCCAGCCAGAGCGCCGCGCCCAGGGAGCTGACGTCCATCCCGGCGCGCGCCTGGAACTCGGTGCGGGTGAAGCCGGGGAGCACCGCCAGGACCCGGACCCCGTACGGTTCCATGTCCACCCGCAGCGATTCGCTGAAGGCGGTGACCCACGCCTTGGCGGCCCCGTACGTCCCGGTCGGCAGGAGCGCGGCCACCGAGGAGACGTTGACGACCGCGCCCCGGCGGCGTTCGCGCAGGCCGGGCAGGACGGCGTGGGTGAGGCGGAGCGGGACCTTCACGAGCAGGTCGAGCATCCGCTCCTCGTCCTCGACCGGCTGGTACGGGAAGGGCGCGGGGAGCCCGAAGCCCGCGTTGTTGACGAGGATGTCCACGGGCCGGGTCCGGTCGGCCAGCCGCCCGGCGACCGCCGCGCACTCCCGGTCGTCCAGCAGGTCGGCGGGGAGCACCTCGACGACCGTGCCGAACTCCCGGGCCAGTTCCCCGGCGACGGCGTCGAGCCGTTCCTTGTCGCGGGCGACGAGGACGAGCCGGCAGCCCTTGGCCGCGAAGCCCCGGGCGAAGGCTGCGCCGAGTCCGGCGCTGGCCCCGGTGATCAGTACGGTGGTCATGCCGGTGTCACTTCCCGGTGGTGGTGCGGGTCACGGAGCGAAGGCCGTGGTGGACGGCGAGGCGTAGGCCTGGGCGACGTCGACGAGGAAACGCGCCTCGTCCTCCAGGCCGCCGCCCTCCTCCGAGGTCTGGATGGCCGGGGGCAGTTCCAGCCCGGCCGCGTCGCCCGCCTGTCCGGGCAGTCCGGCGAGCTTCACCTGCCGGGCCTCCTTCAGTACGCAGGCCAGCGCCGCCGCGGTGCGCCGCTGTTCGGGGACGCCGCTGCCCGCGACATGGGTGCGGGCGAGTTCCGGCACGCCCGGGGCGACGTACTCCCCCAGGATCAGGATCGCGTCGCGCGTCTCGATGACCTTGCGGTACACGAGCAGGTTGCGCGGGACCGGTGGCCACAGCAGTTCGACCACCCGGCCGGAGCGCGGTTTGGTGAGGGCCACGTGCGGCACGGCCTGGACCAGGTCGCGCCAGAGCGGCCAGAGCCGCCAGGCGGTGGTGATGTCGGCGGCGGTGCGGCGGAAGGTGAACAGGGTCGGCACGAGGATCGCGGCGGCGCGCAGCAGGCCGTGCAGGTTCATCAGCAGCGGCAGGGCGGGCATCGCCCAGACGGCGGCGAACAGGGCCTTGAGCAGGTACGCGAACCAGAACAGTCCGGCGAGCGCGGTGCCGAGCCCGAACAGTCGCAGTCCGGCGGCCAGTCCCCGGCTCTCGGTGCGGCGGCTGTAGCGCCAGCACAGGAAGACGCAGGCGGTGTTGGCGACCAGGTGCGCGGAGATCAGGACCAGCCAGTACGCGAGGGAGGGGACCGGGTCCCCGGCCGTCGGCATGGTGTGCGTGCCGTGCGCGGGCGCGACCAGGTCCAGTACCACGAGCGAGGTCAGCCAGCCCAGGGTGCCGAGCCCGGCGGCGAGCTGGAAGAGGCGGCCACGGGTGGCGGAGGCCACGAAGTAGAGGACGGCTCCGGCCGACAGCACGCCGATGAGGTTGCGGACCAGGCCGACGCCGTGCGAGTAGCCGGGGTCGCGCAGGGCCCAGGTGACGACGGCGGGGAGGTTCAGGGTCATCGCGGCGGCGGCGGTGGCGACGGCGAGCCAGAGGCCGCGCTGTTGCGGGGAGCGCAGGGCTCCGGGGGCGCGGAGCAGGACCGCGACCCACAGGCACACCACGCTCGGGACGGCGAGCCAGTCGCCGAAGGCCGTCAGTTCAGCCCCCATGGGTGCCCCGCTCGTACCCCATGGCGGACTCCAGCCGGGCGAGGGTGTCACGGGCCTCGGTGGAGGACGGGGAGCCCGCGCCCGCCGTACGGATGCGGATCATGCTGGCGAGCATCTCCGCCTCCTGCTCCTGACGGGTGGTGTAGTTGGTGCGTCCCAGGACGACGGGGGCGTGGCCGTCGGTCTCCTCGCCCTCCAGCGAGTGGTGACCGAAGAGGATGTGCCCGATCTCGTGGAGCACGATGTGCTCCCGGTGGAGGGGGGTGGTCTGGGCCTCGTAGAAGACGTAGTCCACGCTGGCGGTACCCACCCACAGCCCGCAGACCCCGGACTCCGCCGCCTCTTTGGGGAGCGGATGGAGCCGGATGGGGCGGCCCCGCTGCTCGGCTATGCGGGCGCACAGCCCCTCCAGGGAGAACGGGTGGGTCAGGTCCAGATGGCCGAGAATCTTCTCGCACCTTTTACGCAGGCTGAGTCGCGGGTGGGGCATATGATCCCTCTTCGGACCCTTTCTCGGGCAGCGTCGGTAGGCGTGCGTGGGCATGGGCATGGTGTCCTGTGCCTTCAAGGCGGCCTCGGGAAAGTGGGGGGAATCCGGTCCTGAGAGGGAGAAACGGAAGCCCGACCGCCGGTTGGCGAACGGGCGTTCCACCATGCCTACAGATTTCCTACGGGAGTTGGCAAGGGATGCCCCGGCCCGGGGAATCAATTCGGCCATCCGGTTTCGGGTGCCGCGCGCACCGTGGTACGCGCGGCGACGGACCGGGAGGGAGCGTCAGCGCTTGCGCCGCTCCTCGGGTCCGGTGAGGCCCGCGCGGCGCAGGGCGTCGGCCATCGCGCTGTTGCCCGGGGCCCCGGCGCCACCGCCCTGCCGCTGACCTCCCTGACCCTGACCTTGTCCTTGTCCTTGCCGCTGGCCCTGGCCCTGGCCGCCCTGGCGCCTGCCCTGGCCGTCCTGCCGCCGGTCGGCCTGGCCCTGACCCTGGCTCCGGCCTTGTCGCTGCCCCTGCCCCTCGTTGCGGCCCTGGCCGTCCTCGCGACCGCCGGCCGTACCGCGCTGGCGGGGCGGACGGCCGCCGCCACCGCGCCGGCCGGGGGTGCCCGGACCGTCGGCCCCGGCCTCCGCCTCGTCCTCCAGCCGCAGGGTCAGGGAGATCCGCTTGCGCGGGATGTCCACGTCCATGACCTTCACGCGCACGATGTCACCCGGCTTGACCACGTCCCGGGGGTCCTTGACGAAGTTCTTCGACAGCGCCGAGACATGGGCCAGCCCGTCCTGGTGGACGCCGATGTCGATGAAGGCGCCGAAGGCGGCCACATTGGTGACCACCCCTTCCAGGACCATCCCGGGGGCCAGGTCGCCGATCTTCTCCACGCCCTCCTTGAAGGTGGCCGTCCGGAAGGCGGGGCGCGGGTCGCGGCCCGGCTTCTCCAGCTCGCGCAGGATGTCGGTGACCGTGGGCAGGCCGAAGACCTCGGTGACGAACTGCTCCGGCCGCAGGGAACGCAGTACGGCGGTGTTCCCGACCAGGGACGCCACCTCCCCGCCCGCCGTGCGGCCCATCGCCCGGACCACCGGATACGTCTCGGGGTGCACGGCGGAGGCGTCCAGCGGGTCGTCCCCGCCGCGGATGCGCAGGAAGCCCGCGCACTGCTCGTACGCCTTCGGGCCCAGCCGGGCCACGTCCTTGAGGCCCTTGCGGCTGCGGAAGGGGCCGTGGGCGTCGCGGTGGGCCACGATGTTCCCGGCGAGCGTGCCGCTGATGCCCGACACGCGCGAGAGCAGCGGTGTGGAGGCGGTGTTGACGTCGACACCGACGCCGTTCACACAGTCCTCGACGACCGCGTCGAGCGAGCGGGAGAGCTTCACCTCGGACAGGTCGTGCTGGTACTGGCCGACGCCGATCGACTTGGGGTCGATCTTGACCAGCTCGGCCAGCGGGTCCTGGAGGCGGCGGGCGATGGAGACGGCGCCGCGCAGCGACACGTCCATGTCCGGGAGTTCCTGCGAGGCGAAGGCCGAGGCCGAGTAGACCGAGGCGCCCGCCTCCGAGACCATCACCTTGGTGAGCTTCAGCTCGGGGTGGCGGGTGATGAGCTCCCCGGCCAGCCGGTCGGTCTCGCGGGAGGCCGTGCCGTTGCCGATGGCGACCAGCTCGACGTCGTGCTCCTTCGCCAGCCGGGCGAGCTTGGCGAGGGACTCGTCCCACCGGTTGGCGGGCACGTGCGGGTGGATCACCTCCGTGGCCACGACCTTGCCGGTCGCGTCGACGACGGCGACCTTCACCCCGGTGCGGAAGCCCGGGTCCAGGCCGAGGGTGGCCCGGGTCCCGGCGGGCGCGGCGAGCAGCAGGTCGCGCAGGTTCGACGCGAAGACGCGCACCGCCTCGTCCTCGGCGGCCTGGCGCAGCCGGGTCCGCAGGTCGAGACCGAGGTGCACCAGGATCTTCGTGCGCCAGGCCCAGCGGACCGTGTCGGTGAGCCACTTGTCGCCGGGGCGGCCGTGTTCCGAGGGGACCGCGATGCCGAAGCGGCGGGCGACCATGGACTCGTAGGCCGAGGGCCCGGGGAGGTCGGAAGGCTCCTCCGGTTCCAGCGTGAGGTCGAGGACCTCCTCCTTCTCCCCGCGCAGCAGGGCGAGGACGCGGTGCGAGGGCAGCGCGGTGAAGGGCTCGGCGAAGTCGAAGTAGTCGGCGAACTTGGCGCCCGCCTCCTCCTGGCCCGCGCGGACCCTGGCGGCGAGCCGGCCCGCGCCCCACATGCGTTCGCGCAGTGCGCCGATCAGGTCGGCGTCCTCCGCGAACCGCTCGGTGAGGATGGCGCGGGCGCCCTCCAGGGCGGCGGCCGGGTCGGCCACGCCCCGGGCGGCGTCCACGAACGCGGTCGCCACGGCGGCCGGTTCGGCCTGGGGGCCGGTGAGCAGGGCATCGGCGAGGGGCTCCAGACCGGCCTCGCGGGCGATCTGGGCCTTGGTGCGCCGCTTGGGCTTGAAGGGCAGGTAGATGTCCTCCAGCCGGGCCTTGGTGTCGGCCGCGTCGATGCGCGCCCGGAGGGCGGCGTCGAGCTTGCCCTGCTCGCGCACGGAGTCGAGGATCGCCGCGCGCCGGGCCTCCAGCTCGCGCAGGTACCGCAGCCGCTCCTCCAGGGTGCGCAGCTGGGCGTCGTCGAGCATCTCGGTCGCTTCCTTGCGGTAGCGCGCGATGAACGGCACGGTGGAGCCGCCGTCGAGCAGCTCGACGGCGGCCCTGACCTGCCGCTCCCGTACGCCGAGCTCCTCGGCGATCCTGCCTTCGATGGACGTCGTCACGATCGGGTTCCGCCTGCCTTCGTCTGCACTGGAAGGCTGCCAATTGTGGCAGGTGACGGTGGCGGACGCGGGGAGCCCTGCTCAGCCCCGGCCGATGAGGTCGGCGGGGAAGGCCCCGGCCTGGGCCGCCTTCGCGACGAAACCGCCGACGATCTCGGTGAGCCGGGCCACGCCGTCGGCGCCGAGGTGGCGGTAGGGGGCGGAGTCGAGCCGGTCGGTGTCGCTCTCCACCTGTTCGCGCAGGTCCTTGCCCTCCTCGGTGAGGTCGCCGGCCGCGTCGAGCAGGCCGCGCTCGCGCAGGCGGCCGACCGCGGCGTCCAGGTCCTCCTGCTCCCAGCCCCGGGTGGTCCTGACCCACTTCGGGGTGAGGCCCTGGCCGCTGGCGGTGTGGGCGGCCATGGCCTCCAGCGGGTCCAGCCCGGCGAGGAGCAGGGCGGCCACGTGGCCGTCGCCGCGGTGTTCGCGCAGCAGGGTGGTGGCGTGCCACAGGCGCAGGTGCGGTTCCCCGGGGACGGGGAGGTCGGCGTGGGCGGAGCAGAGCGTGCGGGCGGCCCGGGTGCAGCCCTCGGTGGCGCGCAGGGCGAGCTCGGCGGCCTCGGCCAGCTCGGGCGAGTCGACGGTCTCGGGGCCGAGCAGCCGGCGCAGCGTGCTGTCGGCGGCCCGCAGCCGGGCGGCGAGGACCTCCTCGGGCGTGGCGGTCTCCCAGACGGCGGGCAGGTGCCGGGCGACGAGGTCGTGGCGGTAGCCGAGGAAGGCGGCGGACACCACGCCCGCGCCGACGGTTCCCATCGCGGCGGCGCGGGTGACGAGGGTGACCACCAGCGGGTCGGTGATCCCGAGGGCGGCGAACTCCTTGGCGAGGTCCGGCGAGAAGTAGACGCTGGAGTGGAACGGGTTGATCGCGCTCTGGGAACAGCGACGGACGGTGTGCAGATCGAAGGTCATGGCCTGAAGATTACCGACGGTCACGTAGGCGCGGAAGGCCGGAACGCGCCTCACCGGTCGCCCCGTTCCGGGCGCCACCGGCCCGTTCCTGGTCCGGAAAAGGGCCCGTCCGGCACTCCGCACAGCCGCCGGAAGTGTGGTTTCCGGCCATTCTCCGGCGGCTTCCGGCACCGGCCTTCCCGTGCCCGCAGCCGGTCCGCCGCGCCGGTTCCCCGGCCCGCGCGACACCTTCCGGGGCCCTGTGCCTGGCGCGTTCGCGCCGTTCCCCGGGCCACCCGCCCGCCTCCGGTCCGGGCCCGCCCGGGGCTCCGGCCGGACCGCGCGCCACCGGCCTGTGTCGGCCGAATGGCGATCATGTGACAGCAGGGACCATGGACATGACGAGGGGCTCCGGGCATGAATACGCTCGAACGGAACCTCCTCTCCTCACCACTTGGAGCCCTTCGTGCACCGTAAAGTCATCGCCCCGAGCGTCCTCGCCGCCTCCCTCCTGCTGGTGATCCCTGCGTCGGCGGCGAGCGCCGGTCCGGGCGCGCCGGGTATCGGCGATCCCTACTACCCGGCCAGCGGGAACGGCGGCTACGACGTCTCCCACTACGACCTGAGACTCAAGTACCAGCCGAAGACGGACCTCCTCGAAGGCACCGCGACGCTCCTGGCCACCGCCAAGCAGGACCTGTCCCGCTTCAACCTCGACTTCGGTCTCCAGGTCAGCGAGGTCCGCGTCAACGGCGCCAAGGCCACGTTCGCCACCTCCGGCACCCAGGAGCTGGAGGTGACCCCGGCCAAGCCGCTGGCGCGCAACACCCCGCTGACGGTCGTCGTCAAGTACGCGGGCAAGCCCTCGGAGCTCAAGGTCGACGGCTGGACGGCCTGGCACCGCACCCCGGACGGCGGGGTCGCGGCGCAGGAGCCCGACTCGGCGATCTGGTGGTTCCCGAGCAACGACCACCCGCTCGACAAGGCCACCTTCGACGTCTCCGTCAACGTCCCCGACGGCACCCAGGCCATCAGCAACGGCGTGCTCCAGTCGCAGAGTTCCCGGCTCGGCTGGACCCGGTACAACTGGCGCTCCAACAAGCCGCAGGCCACCTACCTGGCCACCCTCGCCGTCGGCAAGTTCGACATCACCACCGACAGGACGGCGAGCGGGCTGCCGATCCTCAACGCCTACAGCAAGGACCTCGGCGACTACGCGGGCGCGGCGCGCGCGAGCGTGGAGCGGACCGGTGAGGTCGCGGAGTGGCTGGAGGGCGTCTTCGGCCCGTACCCCTTCAACGCGCTGGGCGGGTACGTGCCCAACGTGAACGCCGGTTTCGCGCTGGAGACGCAGACCCGGCCGTTCTACGGCCCGCGCCAGTTCCAGAACGGCGCCAACGTCTCGGTCGTCGTGCACGAGCTGGCCCACCAGTGGTACGGGGACAGCGTCTCCGTCGAGGGCTGGAAGGACATCTGGATCAACGAGGGGTTCGCCCGCTACAGCCAGTGGCTGTGGTCGGAGAAGGAGGGCGAGGGCACCGCGCAGGAGCTGGCGGACTGGGCCTTCTCCACCCGCCCGGCCTCGGACCCGTTCTGGCAGGTCAAGCCGGGTGACCCGGGTCCGGAGAACCAGTTCCACGGGGCCGTCTACGACCGTGGCGCGATCGCCGTGCAGGCCCTGCGCAACCACATCGGCGACGAGAAGTTCTTCCAGATCCTCAAGGGCTGGCCGACCGAGCACGCCCACGGCAACGCGAAGGTGAGCGACTTCGTCCGCTACGCCGAGCGGGTCTCCGGCAAGCCGCTCACGGCCCTCTTCGACACCTGGCTCTACACGCCGGGCAAGCCCGACGCCTCGGCCCTGAACCCGGCCGTCGCGAAGGCGGCGGGCCGGTCCCTCTCCGCCCCGGCGCAGCAGGCCGAGCCGAAGTCCTGGAAGAAGATCGCGGAGACGAACTCCGTCCACGACCGCTCGGCCGGCACGAACGGGAACGGGAACAAGGGCGAGCAGCCGCAGGGCAAGGACGAGCGGTCGAAGGACCAGCGCCAGGACGACCACGGGCACGCGCACTGATCCACGGCCCGTACTGGTCCACGGCCCGCGCCGACCCGCGCGCCGCCGTCCCGTCCGCGCGGCGCGGCGGCGCGGCGGCGCGCGGACGGGACGGGACGGGACGGCGGGATCATCCGGTGGAGCGCTGCCACTCGCTCGCGTAGTCGTTGAAGATCCGCCGGACGTGGTGGCCGATCTTCAGGTAGTCCAGGTCGTCGAGGTTGGCCAGGGAGACCCGGACCGACCACTCGGGGCCGTCGAAGCCGCCGCCGTTGAGGAGCACCACCGAGGTCTGCTCGGCGAGGCGGAAGAGCGGGTCGACGGGTTCGTAGGTGTTGGCCAGGAAGGCCGCGAACTCCTTGCCGTGGACGCGCTCGGCCTCGGCCATCAGGTCGAGTTCGATGTAGTAGCCGGCCCGCTTGTCGTCCTGGGAGACCTTCATCTGGGCGCCCTCCAGGAGGAGAGCGAGGCGCCGGTGGACGATCTCCCGGATGCGCTCCTTGTACGCCTGGCCCTCCTCCAGCATGTCGAAGAGCGAGAAGAGCGTCATCATCACCTGCTGCGGCAGTGACAGGCCCGCGGTGTGGTTGAGGGCGACCAGCCGGGAGTCGGCGACCAGCCGGTCGATGAAGCGGATCTCGCCGGGTTCGAGGGTGAGCGTGCCGTAGCGCCTGGCGAGGCGGTCCTTCTCCGGCTGCGGGAGGTTCGCGATCATCTCGTCGACGACGTTGTCGTCGTGCAGCCCGATGACCCCGAGCCGCCAGCCGGTGCACCCGTAGTGCTTGGAGTACGAGTACACCAGCAGCGTGTTGCGCGGGAGGTCGGCGGCGAGGGAACGGAAGCCCGGGACGAAGGTGCCGTAGACGTCGTCGGTGACGATCAGCAGGCCGGGGTTGCTGGTGGCGACGATCTCCTTGATCTGGCGCGCGACCCGGTCGCTGAGCGCGAGCGACGGCGGGTTGCTCGGGTTGACGACGCAGACGAGCTTGACGGCCGGGTCGGCGAGCTTGGCGACCTCCTCCTGCGGATAGCGCCACTGGCGCACGCCGGTCTCCGCGAAGAGGCTCGCCGAGACGTTGACCACGTCGAACTCGAAGTCGTCGAGTTCCGGGATCTCGATGTACGGGGTGAAGACCGGGGTCATCAGGGCGATCTTGTCGCCCTTGTGGAGGATGCCGTTCTTCATCAGCGAGTCGAAGACGTAGCACATGGCGGCGGTGCCGCCCTCGGTGGCGAACAGGCTCAGTTCGTTGCCCTCGGGGGGCCGCTTGTCGAACATCTCGTCGCCGATGTAGCCGCGCACGATCTGCTCGGCGTGTGCCAGCATCCGGTCCGGCACCGGGTAGTTGTCGCCGGTCACCGCGTCGGTCAGCTCGTGGACGAAGGCGTCCTTGTCGAAGGCCCAGCGGTCCAGGGCGTACTGGACGCACGCGGAGAGCAGTTCGACGCCGGGCAGCTCCGGATGACGGCGGACCCAGGAGTCGAAGCGCTCCCCGACCCCCTTCTTCTCCGGCATGCCGCCGAGGTTGTCGGCGGTCCACACCCGCCGGGACTCGTCCAGGGCGAAGTAGCCGAGGGCGTAGAAGGCCTCCCGGGGGCCGGTGGCGATCCAGTTGGGGTTGCCGCGGCCCGCGTTGAGCATCGCACGGGCGGTGGTCCCCTTCTGGCCCGGCTCGTTCTCCTGGGCCGCCTGCGCGATCCGGATGAACTTGTCCTTCAGCTCGAAGGGGCTGAGCCGGGCGAAGGACTGGATCTCCTCGCGGCTGAAGCGGGTCTCGGGCACGGCGGGTCCTTTGCGTCGGAGGGTCGGCGGTGCCGACGGTGCCGGTGGGGAGCCCGTCAGGCGCCGAGGACGCCGACGAGGATCGGGCCGGTGAGCGGCAGCAGGAAGTTGGACAGGGTGTAGGTGACCGTGTAGCCGAGCATCGGGACGGAGCTCTGGGCGACCTGGGTGATCGAGGTGATGGCGGGCGTGGAGCACTGCTGTCCGGCGATGGCGCCGATCAGCAGCGGCTTCTCGATGTGCAGCAGCTTGCGGCCGACGACCAGCGAGATCGTGGCCGGTACGAGGACCATCGCGATCCCGGCGAACGGCAGCAGGGCCCCGTACTCCTTGAGCAGCGGCCAGGCCTGCGGTCCGGAGGTCAGGCCGGTGCAGGCGATGAACACCGCGAGCCCCATGTCCTTGATGGTGGTCGCGGCCTGCGGGGGGAAGGCGCCGAAGGTCTGCTTGAACGAGCGGAACCAGCCGAAGAGCAGTCCGGAGATCAGGCAGCCGCCACCGGTGCCCAGGGAGAGGGGGATGTCACCGAGGCGGAAGACGACCTGGCCGAGGAGCGAGCCGGCGGCGATGCCCAGGCCCAGGTAGACGAAGTCGGTGGAGTCGTTGCGCACCACCGCGCCGATCTTGCCGACCAGCCGGGTCAGCCCGGAGCGGGCGCCGACCAGGGTGACGACGTCGCCGCGGTGGACGACGGTGTCGGGGGTGGCGGGCAGGTGCTGGTCGTTGCGGAGCACCTCGGTGACGTAGACGCCGTCGCGGGTGAACTCCGGGTGCTCGCGCTGGATCTGGTCCAGGGTCTTGCCGGAGACGGCCTTGTCGGTGACCGCGACCTGGCTGGTGGCCAGGGGGGTGTCCAGGCCGGGGATGCCGGGGGTCTCGGGGCCGATGGAGCGGCCCGCCGCGATGGTGTTGGCGCGCCGGCCGACGAGCAGGACGAGGTCGGAGAGGGTGAGTTCGAGTCCGGGCTCGGGGGTGAGGGTCTTCGAGCCCCGTTTGACGGCCTCCACGGTGACCCGGCCGCCGAACCTCGACTCCAGTTCCCCCAGGCTCAGGCCGTCGGCGAGGGTGACCATGTACGTACGGCCCACCAGGCCGGGCATGGCCTCGCGCTCGTCGCTCTCCAGGCCGCTCTGACCGCCGCGCATCCGCTCCCACAGCTCGCGCGAGGCGTCCCGCAGGTTGATGCGCATCATCATCGGCATGATCTGGCTGGTGTAGATGACGATGGTGATGAGGCCGAAGAGGTAGCAGACCGTGTACGCGGTGGCCACGTGGCCCTGGTACTCCTGGATCTGGGCCGGGGTCAGGTTGCTCAGCTTGGCGATGGCCTCGGTGGCGGTGCCGACGACGGCGGACTCGGTGGCCGCGCCGGCCAGGATGCCCGAGGCGGTGCCCACGTCCAGGTCGAACGCCTTGGCCAGGCCGAAGGCGATGCCCAGGACGCAGACGAGTTCGATGAGGCAGAGGGCGAAGAAGCGCAGGCTCTTGCGGTTGAGGTTGGCGAAGAACTGGGGTCCCGCCAGGTAGCCGAGGGCGAAGATGAAGAGGGCGAAGAAGATCGTCTTCACATCGGGGTCGATCTCGATCTTCGCCCAGGCACCGAGCAGGAGCGACACGATCAGCGTGCCGCAGATCCCGCCGAGCGTGATGGGGCCGACGCGCAACTTGCCGACCAGGTAGCCGACGGCGAGGCAGAGGAAGAGCGCGAGTTCCGCGTGGTCGCGCAGGACACCCATCGGGCCTCACCCGGCCTTGCGGGGCACGAAGGATGCTCGGGGTGCAGGGGGCTCAGGATGCGGTACGGACAGCGGAATCAGCATGCCTTCACCCTGGCGCGGCGGGTGGGGCACCGCTCACCGGGCAGGGCCGTCCGGGTCACGCGGTCCCCTCCCGGGGCCCTGGTCACGGGCGGCGTCCGGTCGTTTTGCCCCACCGGTGCGGCGGCAGTACCGGGGGAGAAGAGGCGGAGCGGAGAGCGGGGCGCGGACGATGGCCGACCAGGCGGCCGGGCCGGTTCACCCTCGACGAGCCGGCGGCCCGGGCGGGCGTCACCGTCCGCACCGTACGGTTCTACGGCACCCGGGGGCTGCTGCCGCCGCCGGTGATCGGTCCCCGCCGGGTGGGCCACAAGATCCGGAAGAGACGGCCCAGCCCTGATCGAGGAGTTGCGGCACCAGGGCATGCCCCTGTCGGCCATCGAGCGGTACCCGGACACCCTCCCCCGCGACCTGAGCGCGCACGACCTGGCGATCCACCGGGCACCGGTCGCCGGCCGGGCCCCGGACGCGGCGCAGGAGGTGTCACGGGCCGAGCTGGAGAGGCGGACCGGGCGGGGTCAGTCGGTGAAGGTCTCGCCGCGCTCCGCCCTGGCCACGAGCGAGTCGGGCGGGGTGAAGCGCTCGCCGTACGCGGCGGCCAGCTCACGGGCGCGGGCGACGAAGCCCGGCAGGCCGCCTTCGTAACCGTTGACGTACTGGAGGGCGCCACCGGTCCAGGCCGGGAAGCCGATGCCCATGATGGAGCCGATGTTGGCGTCGGCGACGGAGGTGAGGACGCCTTCGTCGAGGCAGCGGACGGTGTCCAGCGCCTCGGAGAAGAGCATCCGCTCCTTCATGTCGGTGAACGGGATCTGTGCGCCGGGCTTGGTGAAGCGCTCGCGCAGCCCCGGCCAGAGCCCGGTGCGTCTGCCGTCCTCGTACGTGTAGAAGCCGGCGCCGCCGCTGCGGCCGGGGCGGCCGAACTCGTCCACCATCCGGTCGATGACCGTGTCGGCGGGGTGCCCGGGCAGCTCCCGGCCCTCGGCCTCGTACGCCTTGCGGGTCTCGTCGCGAATCCTGCGCGGGAGGGTGAGGGTCAGCTCGTCCATCAGGGAGAGCACCTTGGCCGGGTAGCCGGCCTGGGCGGCGGCCTGTTCGACGGAGGCGGGCTCGATGCCCTCGCCGACCATGGCCACGCCCTCGTTGATGAACCGGCCGATGACGCGCGAGGTGAAGAAGCCGCGCGAGTCGTTGACGACGATCGGGGTCTTGCCGATCCGGCGCACCAGGTCGAAGGCGCGGGCGACCGCCTCGTCGCCGGTCCGCCCGCCCCTGACGATCTCGACCAGCGGCATCTTGTCCACGGGGGAGAAGAAGTGCAGGCCGATGAAGTCGGCGGGCCGCTCCACCCCTTCGGCCAGCCCGGAGACCGGCAGGGTGGAGGTGTTGGAGCAGAGCAGGGCGTCGGGCGCGACGACGCCCTGGACCTCCTGGAACACCCGGTGCTTGAGCGCGGTGTCCTCGAAGACGGCCTCGATGACGACGTCGCAGCCCGCGAGGTCGGCCGTCTCGGCGGTCGGGGTGATCCGGGCCAGCAGCGCGGCGCGCCCGGCCTCGGTGGTGCGGCCCCGGGAGACGGCCTTGTCGAGCAGTTCCTCCGCGTACGCCTTGCCCCGGGCCGCCGCCTGCGGGGTGACGTCCTTGAGCACCACCTCGATTCCGGCGCGGGCGCAGGAGTGGGCGATGCCCGCGCCCATCATGCCCGCGCCGAGGACGGCGACCTTGGTGACCGTGCGCGGCGGGACGTGCTGCGGGCGGCTGCGGCCCGCGTTGACGGCCTGGAGGTCGAAGAAGAACGCCTGGATCATGTTCTTGGCGGTCTGTCCGGTGACCAGCTCGGTGAAGTAGCGGGCCTCGATGGTCAGCGCGGTCGCGAAGTCCACCTGCGCGCCTTCGACGGCGCACGCGAGGATGTTGCGCGGCGCCGGGTACGGGGCCCCGTTCAGCTGCTTCTTCAGGTTGGCGGGGAAGGCCGGGAGGTCGGCGGCCAGTCTCGGGGTGGCCGGCGTCCCGCCCGGGATCGTGTGGCCGGGGACGTCCCAGGGCTGCCGCGAGACGGGGTGCGCGTCGATGAAGGCGCGGGCCTTGGCCAGCATCTCCTCGGGTGTGGCGGCCAGTTCGTGGACCAGGCCGTGTTCCAGGGCGCGCCGGGGCGTGTACCGGGTGCCCTGGAGCAGCACCTTGAGCAGGGCGTCGGTGATGCCCAGCAGCCGGACGGTACGGGTGAGGCCGCCGGCGGCGGGGAGCAGGCCGAGGGTGACCTCGGGCAGGCCGATGCGGGAGGCGGGGTCGTCGAGGGCGACGCGGTGGTGGGAGGCGAGGGCGATCTCGTAACCGCCGCCGAGGGCGCTGCCGTTGACGGCGGCGACGACGGGTTTGCCGAGGGTCTCGATGCGGCGCAGCGACGCCTTGATCGCGGTGCCGGTCTCGAAGGCGAGCCGGGCGTCCTCGGGGCGGAGCCGGATCATCTCCTTGAGGTCGCCGCCCGCGAAGAAGGTCTTCTTGGCGGAGGTCCAGATGATGCCCCGGAGGGAGTCCTTCTCCGCCTCGGCGCGATCGGCGACGGCCGCGATGGACCGGGTGAAGGCCCGGTTCATCGTGTTGGCGGACTGGCCGGGGTCGTCCAGGACCAGGGTGACGACGCCGGTCCCGTCCTGTTCCCAGCGGATCGTGGTGGACTCGCTCATGTGCGCTACTTCCGTGTCGGAGGCGGGGTCGGGGAGGGCGGGGCGCGGAGAGGGCGGGGCGCGGGGTCGGAGGCGTTCGGGTTCAGAGGCGTTCGACGACGGTGGCGATGCCCATGCCGCCGCCGACGCAGAGGGTGGCGAGGCCGTAGCGCTTGTCCTGGCGTTCCAGTTCGTCCACGAGGGTGCCCAGGATCATCGCGCCGGTGGCGCCGAGCGGGTGGCCGAGCGCGATGGCGCCGCCGTTGACGTTGACCTTGTCCAGGCCGATGCCCATGTCCCGGACGAAGCGCAGGACGACGCCGGCGAACGCCTCGTTGATCTCGACCAGGTCGATGTCGTCCATGGTCAGCCCGGCCCGGGACAGGGCCTTGCGGGTGGCCGGGGCGGGGCCGGTGAGCATGATGGTGGGTTCGGAGCCGGAGACGGCGGCCGAGACGATGCGGGCGCGGGGCCGCAGGCCGCCGCGCTCGCCCGCCTCGCGGGAGCCGATGGCGACGAGCGAGGCGCCGTCGACGATGCCGGAGGAGTTGCCCGCGTGGTGGACGTGGTCGATCTTCTCGACCCAGTGGTACTTCTGGAGGGCGACGGCGTCGAACCCGCCGAGTTCGCCGATGTCCGCGAAGGACGGCTTGAGGCGGGCGAGGGAGTCGGCGGTGGTGCCGGGGCGCATGAACTCGTCGTGGTCCAGGACGACGAGGCCGTTGCGGTCGGTGACCGGGACCACGGACCGGGCGAAGCGGCCGTCCTTCCAGGCGGCGGCGGCGCGCTCCTGGGAGAGGGCCGCGTACTCGTCCACGTCGCGCCGGGAGAACCCCTCGATGGTGGCGATCAGGTCGGCCCCGATGCCCTGCGGGACGAAGCCGGTGTCCCAGTTGGTCATCGGGTCGGCGAACCAGGCGCCGCCGTCGGAGGCCATCGGGACGCGCGACATGGACTCCACCCCGCCCGCCAGGACCAGGTCCTCCCAGCCGGAGCGGACCTTGGCGGCGGCCATGTTGACGGCTTCCAGGCCGGAGGCGCAGAAGCGGTTCTCCTGTACGCCCGCCACGGTGTCCGGGAGTCCGGCGGCGATGGCCGCGATCCGGGCGATGTCGGAGCCCTGGTCGCCCACGGGGCCGACGACGCCGAGGACGATGTCGTCGACGGCCGCCGGGTCCAGGCCGGGGTTGCGCTCGCGCAGGGCGCGGATGAGGCCGACGACCAGGTCGATCGGTTTGGTGCCGTGCAGGGCGCCGTTGGCCTTGCCCCGGCCGCGCGGCGTGCGGATCGCGTCGTACACGTACGCTTCGGTGCTCATGGGTCGAGCCTTTCGTGGTGCGTGGGGGCCGGGGCTCCGGCCCGGGGACCGGGTCCGGTGGTCCCAGGTCCGGTGGTCCCAGGTTCGGTGACCCCGGGTGCGGTGGCCGCCCGGCCGGGGTCGAGGAGGCCGGGCAGGCCCCAGTCCCGGGCGACCTCCCCGGTGTGCGCGCCCGGCAGGGCGGGCGGACGGGTGACGGCGGCCGGGGTCGCGGAGAACCGGGGCGCGGGGGCGGGCTGGACGGTCCCGCCGAAGGTCGTGAAGGTGGAGCGGGCGGCGAGGTGCGGGTGGTGCGGGGCCTCGCCCAGCGAGAGCACGGGCGCGACACAGGCGTCGCTGCCCGCGAAGACCTCCGTCCACTCCTGTCGCGTACGGGACCGGAAGCGGGCGGCGACCAGGGCGCGCAGTTCGCCGTGGCGGGCGGGGTCGGTGCGGTCGGGGGCCCGGTCCGCGATGCCGAGGAGTCCCGTGAAGGTGTCGTAGAAGCGCTGTTCCAGCGCGCCGACCGCCATGTACCGGCCGTCGGCGGTCTCGTAGGTGCCGTAGAAGGGGCAGCCGCCGTCCAGGAGGTTGGCCCGGCGCCGGTCCTGCCAGGCCCCGGCGGACAACATCCCGTGGATCATGGTCGTGAGGTGGGCGGTGCCGTCGACGACGGCCGCGTCCACCACCTGGCCGCTGCCGGTGGCGCGGGCGTGCTGGAGCGCGGCGAGGACGCCGATGACCAGGTAGAGCGAGCCGCCCGCGTAGTCCCCGAGCAGGTTGGCGGGGACGGCCGGGGGCCGGTCCGGATCGCCGATCATGCCGAGGGCTCCGGTGACGGCGATGTACGCGATGTCGTGTCCGGCGGTCCGCGCGAGCGGGCCCTGCTGGCCCCAGCCGGTCATCCGGCCGTAGACGAGCCGGGGGTTGCGGGCGTGGCAGTGGCCGGGGCCGACGCCGAGCCGTTCGGCGACCCCGGGGCGGAACCCCTCGATGAACACATCGGCCCGTTCGGCCAGTTCCAGCACCCGGGCGGGGCCGTCGGCGGACTTGAGGTCGACCAGGACGGAACGCTTGTTGCGCTGGGTGAGGTCGTGGGCGGGGTCGATGCCGAGCGCGCCACCGCCGGGCCGGTCCACCCGTACGACGTCCGCCCCCAGGTCGGCGAGGAGCATGGCGGCGAAGGGGCCGGGGCCGATGCCCGCCAGCTCGACGACGCGCACCCCGGCGAGCGGTCCGGGCCCGGGCGCACCCGGCCCGGCGCCGTTCCCGTCGTCCGTCACTGCCATCGGGCCCCCGGTGTCCGTGGATTCCTGGATCTGGTGCACGGCCGTACGGGACGACCGCGCGAGACGGCCGTGCGACACGACCGAACCGTGTGACACCACTGGTGTCACACCGGTGATGCTAGGAACCGGGCCCCGGCCGGCACAAGAGCGGGCGCTCAGCCGGTGGCGCCCGTCCGGGCGTCCAGTTCCCTCACGTACCGCTTGAGCGCCACGGTCCGGTAGCTCTCCTCCACCCACTCGCACACCATCTCGACCGGGGGCGCGCCCCTCCCGCCCAGTGGCACGGAGACCCAGCCGGAGCGGCCCAGTCCGTACCCGGTGGGCTCGGCGCCGGGCGCGGCCATCGCGTGCCCGTGCAGCGTCTCGTCCATGAGCTTGACCGAGAGCCCCGGCCCTCCGGGCCCGTCGGGGTCCCCCAGGAAGACGAAGATCTTCTTGCCGACCTTCATCACACAGTCCTCGGGCCCCCACGGATGGTCCTCGAACGCCTCCGGCAGCCCGAGGGAGAACTCCCTCACCGCCTCCCACGCGCGTACTCCGGCCGCCATGAACGCCTCCGCTCGTCCGCGGTCCACGCCCGTTCGCGCGGACCGTCCCTCCCCACGCTAACCTCAGCCACCGACACCAGCGCCGGAAGGACGGCCATGCACGCACAGGTTCGCCAGGATCGTCCGCAACGGGCCTACGACGTCGTGCTCTTCGGCGCGACCGGGTTCGTGGGGGAGCTCACCGCCCGGTACCTCGCCGCGCACGCGCCCGCCGGCTGCCGGTGGGCGCTGGCCGGCCGGGACCGCGGGAAGCTGGAGCGGCTGCGCGAGCGCCTCGCCGCGACCGACCCGGCCCACGCGGAGCTGCCCCTGCTCCGGGCGGACGCCTCGGACGCGCGGGCGCTGCGCGAACTGGCCGCGTCCACCCGGGTGCTGGCCACGACCGTCGGCCCGTACACCTGGTACGGGGCGCGGCCCGTGGCGGCCTGCGCCGAGGCGGGCACGGACTACGTGGACCTCACCGGTGAGCCGGAGTTCGTGGACCGGACGTACGTCGAGCACGACGCGCGGGCCCGGGAGACGGGGGCGCGGCTCGTGCACGCCTGCGGCTTCGACACGGTCCCGGCCGATCTCGGGGCGTACTTCACGGTGCGGCGGCTGCCCGAGGGCGTGCCGCTGAGGGTCGACGGCTTCATGCGCTCCAACGCCTTCTTCTCGGGCGGGACCCTGGCCTCCGCCCTCACCGCGCTGGGGCGCGGGCCGCAGACACTGGCCGCCGCGCGCGCCCGTCGGCTGTACGAACCCCGGCTGCCGGGGCGGCGGGTGAGCGGTCCGGTGGGCGCGCCGAGGTTCAGCCGGGAGACCGGTGCCTGGGCCCTGCCGCTGCCCACCCTGGACCAGCGGACGGTGACCCGCTCGGCGGCGGCGCTGGAGCGGTACGGCCCGGACTTCCGCTACCGGCACTACGCCTCCGTCCGCCACCTCCCGGTCGCGGCGGCCGGGGCGGCGGCGGTCGGCGGGGCGGTGGCCCTGGCCCAGCTGCCCGCGGCCCGGCGGTGGCTGACGGCCCGCTGGGAGCCGGGCCGGGGTCCGGACGCGGAGCGGCGGGCGCGGAGCTGGTTCACGGTGCGGTTCGTGGGCGAGGGCGGCGGGCGGCGGGTGTTCACCGAGGTCTCGGGCGGCGACCCGGGCTACGACGAGACGGCGAAGATGCTGGCGGAGTCGGCGCTCTGCCTGGCCTACGACGCCCTGCCGCGGACCGCCGGACAGGTGACGGCGGCGGTGGCGATGGGCGACGCCCTCGTCACCCGCCTCCGGCGGGCCGGGATCGGTTTCCGGGTCGCACACTCCCGCTGACCGCTGACCGCTGACCTCGGCCCGGCGGCACTTCGAGGAACCGGAGAGGAGCCGGAGAGGAACCGGAAGCGCTTCGGGGACACGGCCTACCGTGCCTCGCGCAGTGCGCGGCGGCAGAGGGAGTCGGCGCGGCGGGTGGTCTCCGGAATCCGGAAGCGCGGGCTCAGGGCGAGCGCGTGCGCGCAGGCGTTGTCCAGCGAGACGCGGTGGCCCACCGAGACGTAGACGGGCTTGATCCCGTCCTGGGTGCGCAGTGCCCGTCCGACCACGGCTCCGTCGGCCGCGAGCAGCGGGGCCGTGTCGCCCCGCAGGGCGCCCGGTTCCTCGTGGCGGAAGGTGAACGGGTTCTTCGCCACGCCGATGGCGGGCAGGCCGGTGACCACGCCGAGGTGGCAGGCGAGGCCGAAGCGGCGCGGGTGGGCGAGGCCGTAGCCGTCGCAGACGACGAGGCCGGGCCGGGCGGTCAGGGCGCCGAGGGCCTCCAGCACGGTCGGCAGCTCGCGGAAGGCGAGCAGTCCGGGCACGTAGGGGAAGCTGACCCGGCCGACGGCGGTGGCCTCCTCGACGACGTCGAGGGTGGCGGCGTCGAGGACCACGGCCGCGGCGGCGACCAGGTCGCGCTCGTCGTCGTAGGCCACGTCCACACCCGCGACGAGCCCTCGGCCGGGCGGCGGGCCGGGTTCGGTGAGCACCACCCGAAGGCGCAGTCCGTCCTGGACCGCACGGGCCTCTGCTTCGTCCGCGGGGGTCTTCGTCCTCGTCATGAGGTGCGAGAGTAGCCTGACGGCATGTTCGTCATGGAGCTCACCTACACCGCGCCCGTCGAAGCCGTCGAGGAGGAGATGGACGCCCACATCGCCTGGCTGGACGGCTACTACGCGGCGGGCGTCTTCCTCGTGTCGGGCCGCAAGGTCCCGCGTGACGGCGGGGTGATCCTGGCGGCCGGGGTCTCCCGGGCGGAGGTCGAGAAGATCGCGGCCGAGGACCCGTTCACGGTGGCGGGCGTCTGCGCCTACCGCATCACGGAGTTCATCGCCACGAAGACCTCCTCGGACCTCTCCCCGGTCCGGGAGAACCCGGTGGTCTGACGGTCTCCCGCACCGGTTCCCGGCAGCGCCGCCGGGAACCACCGAAGTCCGGTCGGCGCCGCCGGGGACCGGTCAGCGCCGCTCCAGGCGGGCCACCCGGCCCTTCTCCCCCGCCGCCCAGCAGCCCCTGTCCGCCGCGCAGTCGACCGTGTCGAACGACCCCGCCTCCAGCGCCCGCCAGCTGCGGCCCCCGTCCGTCGTCACGTCCGTACCCGTCGGCCCCACCGCGAGGGCGGTGCCCCGGGTGTACGGGTACCAGGCCGCGCCCGAGCGGTAGGCGGGCGGCGGCGCGGTCGCCGGGCGCCAGGTGCGGCCCGCGTCGGAGGAGACGGCCCCGGCCTGCGGGGAGGGCTGCCCGGTGCGGTAGTCGCCACCGACCGCGAGGCCCGTCGCGGGGTCCCGGAAGGCGAGGGCGAAGACCCCCCGCGCCGGGTCCCCGGCCGGGACGGTGGAGTCCGCGGCCGTCCAGGTCAGGCCGCGGTCGGCGGAGTGCAGTATCCGCGCGACGGACCCGCCGCCCGTGGCCAGCCAGACGTCGCGCGGGCCGGAGCTCACCAGGCACTGGCCGCTCGCCGCGAAGCCCGCCTCGCCCGGCAGCGCCTCGGGCATCCCCGCGTTCGGCAGCACCCGCCAGCTCCGCCCGCCGTCGTCCGTGGCCAGGACGCGGAACCTGCCGTCCACCGGGTCGCTCATCGCCAGCCCGTGGCGGACGTCGAAGAAGGTGAGGCAGTCGTAGAAGGCGCGCGGGTCGGGGTTGCGGAAGGTCTCCGTCCAGGTGGCGCCGCCGTCCTCGGTGCGCAGCACCCTGGACGCCCCGCCCTCCCCGATGGACAGGGCCACCGCGCGCCGCGCGTCGAAAGCCTCGATGTCCCGCAGCTCCAGCCCCTCCGCGACCGCGCCCGGCGGCGAGACGTCCCGCCAGCTGCGGCCCCCGTCCACGGTGCGCAGGACCGTCCCCTTCGAACCGGCCACCCAGGCCGTGGAGCGGCTGACCGCCGCGAGGCCCCGGAAGCGGGAGTCCTCGCCGGTCTCCTTCAGCGCCCAGCCCGCACGGCCGGACCCGTCCCCCAGGCCCTGCGGCCCGTCGGCGGCCGGACCGGACGCCGCCTGCGCCGGACCGGCCACCACCCCCGCCACCAGAGCCACCACGCACACGCCCACTCCCAGAAGTCTCATGGCGCCGGAAGCTAACGCACCCCGGATTCCCCGTCCAGAGCGCGCCCACGACCACTCCCGCCGGCGCGGGCAGGGCCATGAGCGGATGAACCTTTCCGGCCACCGCACTAGGCTGAAACCATGCCCTCCAGGGAACCCGAGGTACCCGAAGCGCCCGAAGCGCCCGAAGCGGAAGCGTCCGGGACGGCGTCGCCCAGGTCCTACGACGGCCGGCGGGTCACCGTCACCTTCGAGAGCGGACGGTGCCTGCACGCCGCCGAGTGCGTGCGCGGGCTGCCGGAGGTGTTCGACACCGCCCGGCGCCCCTGGATACGCCCGGACGGCGCCGATCCGGAACGGGTCGCCGAAGTGGTCCGGCGCTGCCCGTCGGGCGCCCTGCGGTACCGGCTCGCCGAGGGCCCGGCCGAGCCTCCGGACCGGCCCACCACCGTCGTACGGTCGCCCTCCGGCCAGTTCGTCGTGCGCGGCGAGCTGAACGTGACGGCGCCGGACGGGACGGTCCGCGCGGAGACCCGGGTGATGCTCTGTGCCTGCGGGGCCAGCGCCGGTCAGCCCTACTGCGACCACTCCGGTCCCTGCGGCACGGGCTGAGGCCCTTCGCCGCGCCCCTGGCCTTCACCCGCACCCGCACCGGCATCGGCGCCCGCACCGGCGACGTGCGTGGGCGCCCGGCCGCCCGCCCGCCCGCCCGTCTAATTCGTTTGCGGGCCGCGCGCACCGTCCGTAGCGTCGTAGGCGCCCCATCGCCGCCGAAACGGAGCAGGACATTGCTCGTCTGAGGTCCGAGACACCGACCGAGGTCACCCTCGCCGGGCACCGGTAGCGACATCCGGTCCCCCGCGTCGTCGCCCGGCCTTGTGGCCGTCGGCTGTCTCCCCGCGTTGCACGCACCGTTCCACGCGACCTGGAGGCCTCGTATGAGTCATTCCCCTGCTTTCGTCAGCTGCTCCTCCCTCTCCTTCGGCTGGCCCGACGGCACCCCCGTCTTCGACGGGTTCCAGCTCTCGGTGGGCCCCGGCCGCACCGGCCTGATCGGGCTCAACGGCTCCGGCAAGTCCACCCTGCTGAAACTTCTCGCGGGCGAACTGACGCCCGGTGAGGGGAAGTTGTCCATCGCCGGGACGACCGGCCACCTCCCGCAGAACATCACCCTCGACACCGCCCTGCGCGTGGACGAGGCGCTCGGCGTCCGCGCCACCCGTACCGCTCTGCACGCCATCGAGGCGGGCGAGGCCACGGAGGCGAACTTCGCCGCCGTGGGCGACGACTGGGACGTGGAGGAACGGGCGCTGGCCACGCTCGACCAGCTCGGGCTGGCCCGGATCGGCCTGGACCGTACGGTCGGGGAACTGTCGGGCGGCGAGGCGGTACTGCTCAAGCTGGCCGCCCTGCTGCTCGCCCGCCCGGACGTGCTGCTGCTGGACGAGCCCACGAACAACCTGGACCTGCGGGCCCGGCGCCGTCTGTACGCGGCGGTCGAGTCCTGGTCCGGGGTGATGATCGTGGTCAGCCACGACCGGGAGCTGCTGGAGCGGGTCGACCAGATCGCCGACCTGCGCGAGGGCGAAGTCCGCTGGTACGGCGGGAACTTCACCGACTACGAGGAGATGCTCGCGGCCGAACAGGAGACGGCCGAACGGCTCGTCCGGGTCGCGGAGGCCGACGTCCAGCGCCAGAAGCGCGAACTGGCCGACGCCCAGGTCAAGCTGGCGCGGCGCAAGCGGTACGGCCAGAAGATGTCCGACAACAAGCGCGAGCCGAAGATCGTGATGAACGCCCGCAAGCGCGCGGCGCAGGAATCGGCCGGCAAGCACCGGATCATGCACACCGAGAAGCTGTCCCGGGCGAAGGAGCGGCTGGACCAGGCGGAGGGAGCCGTCCGCGACGACGACCGGATCCGCATCGAACTGCCCGCGACCCAGGTCCCAGCGGGGCGGCGCGTCCTGACCCTGAACAACCTGTGCCTGGCGCACGGGACCCGGGTCCGGGGCGAGTGGGAGCTGCGCGGCCCGGAACGGATCGCGCTGGTGGGCCGCAACGGCTCGGGCAAGACCACCTTGCTGCGCACGATCGCGGGAGCGCTGGACCCGGTCTCCGGGGAGGCGGTGACGCATGTGCCCGCACGGTTCCTGCCGCAGCGGCTGGACGTCCTGGACGAGAGCCGTTCGGTGGCCGAGAACGTGGCGCGGTTCGCCCCGCAGGCCACGGACAACCTGATCCGGGCGCGGCTCGCGCACTTCCTCTTCCGCGGCGCCCGGGCGGACCGCCCGGCGGGCACCCTGTCGGGCGGCGAACGGTTCCGGGCGGCGCTGGCGGCACTGCTGCTGGCGGAGCCCGCCCCGCAGCTGCTGATGCTGGACGAACCGACCAACAACCTGGACCTGGCGAGCGTGCGGCAGCTGACGGACGCGCTGGAGTCGTACGAGGGCGCGCTCGTGGTGGCGGGCCACGACGTGCCGTTCCTGGAGTCGATCGGGATCACCCGGTGGCTGCTGCTGGACGGCGAGCTGCGGCCGACGACGGCGCAGGAGGTCCGGGAGACCTTGTGGCACACGTGAGCGCGCGACGGAACGGCCCGCGACGGGACGGCCTCCGCCGCACCACCGTCTGACGGGGACCCGCGCGGGCCACCCGGCAGGCCCGCCCGCTCTGCGGCACCGGGCCCGGGGTCCGGGGTCCGGGGTCCGGGGTCCGGGCCGAACCCCCGGCCCTTCTCAGGCCTTCCTCCACCACCGCTCCACCACCGCTCCGGCACGGCTCGGGCGGGGTCAGGGCGTCAAGCGGGGACAGCGGACCACCTGTCGGCGTGACTTTCCCTGTTCGGAGGCTCTTCAAACCACTCCTCATCTGCGCAGATAGCTGGATGTAACTAGACATATAGCTGCCTGGGACTTGGCTGGCCTTGATGTCGGGCTTAACCTACGACTCCGTAGGCTACGGAACCGTAGGTATTCGCTTTGTCCCCCCAGGAGCACCCGTGACGATCACCTCTCCCCACCTCGGCAGCTCGGAGGCGTGGACCGACGCCAAGCTGCTGTACGCGCTGGAAGAGGTGGTCGAGAAGGAACTGAACCGCCACCTGAAGGTCACCAAGGACTGGATGCCCCACGAGTACGTCCCGTGGAGCGACGGCCGGAACTTCCCGGGCTTCTTCGAGGACGGCACCGCCTGGGAGCCGGAGCAGTCCAAGGTCACCGACATCGGCAAGATCGCGCTGGTCGTGAACCTGCTGACCGAGGACAACCTCCCCAGCTACCACCACGAGATCGCTTCGCTCTTCGGCCGCAACGGCGCCTGGGGCACCTGGGTGCACCGCTGGACCGCCGAGGAGGGCCGCCACGGCATCGTGATGCGCGACTACCTGCTGGCCTCGCGCGCCGTGGACCCGGACAAGCTGGAAGCGTTCCGGATGCAGCACATGTCGGAGGGGTTCGAGTCCGACAACCGCCACTCGATGCTGCACTCGGTGGCGTACGTCGCCTTCCAGGAACTCGCGACCCGCATCTCGCACCGCAACACGGGCCACCAGTCCGGCGACCCGGTCTGCGACCGGATGCTCGCCCGCATCGCGCAGGACGAGAACCTGCACATGGTCTTCTACCGCAACCTGCTGGGCGCGGCCTTCGAGCTCGCCCCCGACCTGACGATGCAGGCCGTGCGGGACGTCGTGGTCAACTTCCGGATGCCCGGACACGGCATGCCCGGCTTCGAGCGGATGGCCGCGCAAATGGCGATCGGCGGGGTCTACAACCTGCGGATTCACCACGACGACGTACTGAGCCCCGTGATCCGCTTCCTGAAGATCATGGACATCGACGGCCTGGGCCCGGACGGGCACAAGGCGCAGGAGGAACTCGGCCTGTTCATGAACGGCCTCGACTCCGAGGCCCGCAAGTTCGACGAGCGCCTGGCCGCCCGCGCGGCGCGCATCGCGGCCCGCAAGGGCTGACCGATTCCCGCTCGCCCACACAAGTGACGCCGATCGCCCTGGCGGAGCCGCGCTCTGCCAGGGTTTCGCGTCATGACCTCGCTCCGGGTGGACATCGACCGGCGGACCCGTTTGACCCGTGCCCCGGGCTCCTCGCCGGTCTCCTTGCGGCGAGGCCCGGCGCGCGCAGGACCACGTACGGGCCGACCGGCTGGGCACCGCGGAACCCGACCTCGCCGATGCCCGCCGCCCGGCCCGGACCCTGACCTCCCTGAGCACAGCCACAACCTCCTTCGCCACCACGACGTGGCACTCCGCGAGCGCCCTGCGAGACGCGGAGAACCCCTTGGAGGGGTGGGACGGAGGGGATGACGGGCCGACGTGCGGGCTGGTGCGGCGGGGCGGGGGCGGGGCGGGGCGGGGCGCAGACCTGATCAGAGGCGCGGGCGCAGCGCGAGGCGCTCGGACTCCGAGAGGCCGCCCCAGACTCCGAAGCGCTCGTCGTTGGCCAGGGCGTACTCCAGGCAGGCGGCCCGGCCCTCGCACGCCCCGCACAGCCGCTTCGCGTCGCGCAGGGACGAGCCGGGCTCCGGGAAGAAGAAGCCCGGTCCCGTCTGGGCGCACAGGGCGAGCTCGTACCAGGCGGTCGTAGTGCCCGTGGCCTTGGTCGTGGCAGCGGGGGCACCGTCAGTGGCAGTGGTGTTCATCGACATGCCGAGACATTGACCGCCGCCGATGGACGTCCGATCAACGCCTGATCAACCCCCCTGTCACAGCGCCGCAAGCATCCGGCACCCGGGCGGTGTCAACCGTTTCAAACCGTGTCAGCGGTGCCTGAGTACCGCCTGACCGCCTGACCGGTCAGGCGGTCAGGCGGTAGTTCCTTCCCGCCGGAGTGGTCCTGTCACTGCTCCTCGTGCCGGGCCCGGCTGGGCTGGACGCGCTTGGGCTCACCCGGCATCTTCGGGTAGTCCGGCGGGTACGGCAGGTCACCCAGGCCGTGGTCGTGTTCGTGGCGGTCCGCGAGTTCCAGGACGGCGTCCAGGGCGAAGGCGTGCTCGTCCATGTCCGCGTGCAGGTCGCCCAGTTCGGCGAAGCGCGCCGGCATCGTGACGATGTCGAAGTCACGTGGCTCCGCGGCGTCCACCTCGTCCCAGCGCAGCGGCGCCGACACCGGGGCGTGCGGGCGGGGACGGACGGAGTAGGCGGAGGCGATCGTGCGGTCACGGGCCGTCTGGTTGTAGTCGACGAAGATCCGCTCGCCGCGTTCCTCCTTCCACCAGGCCGTGGTGACCTTGCCCGGCATCCGGTGCTCCAGCTCCCGGCCGAGGGCGATCGCGCACCGCCGGACCTCGGTGAAGGTCCAGCGCGGGGCGATCGGCACGAAGACGTGGAGTCCGCGCCCGCCCGAGGTCTTGGGCCAGCCGCGCAGGCCCAGTTCCTCCAGCAGGGCGCGCAGTTCGTGGGCGGCCACCACCGCGTGGTGGTAGTCGGTGCCCGGCTGCGGGTCCAGGTCGATCCGGAGTTCGTCGGGCCGGTCGGTGTCGTCGCGCCGCACCGGCCAGGGATGGAAGGTGAGGCAGCCCAGGTTGGCGGCCCACAGGACCGCGGCCGGCTCGGTCGGGCAGATCTCATCGGCCGTGCGACCGCTCGGGAAGGCGATGTGGGCGGTCGGAATCCAGTCGGGCAGGTTCTTCGGTGCCCGTTTCTGGAAGAAGGACTCGCCTTCCACCCCGTCCGGGAACCGCTCCAGGGTCGTGGGGCGGTCGCGCAGGGCGCGCGTGATGCCGTCCGCGACGGCCAGGTAGTACTGGGCGACATCCCGCTTGGTGAGGCCGCGCTCCGGGAAGTAGACCTTGTCCGGGCTGGACAGCCGCACCGTCCGCCCGCCCGCCTCCAGCTCGATCGCATTCCCGGCAGCACCCATGTGCGCCACGGTAGGCGGGCCCGGCCGGGCGCGCACACCGGGCGGGGCCGGACGTACCGCCGCAGAATCTCAGACATGGATCTGCCGGTGATGCCCCCCGTGAAACCGATGCTCGCCAAGGCCGTCACGGCTATTCCGCCGGGCATGCAGTACGAGGCCAAGTGGGACGGCTTCCGGGCCGTCGTGCACCGCGACGGTGACGAGGTCGAGATCGGCAGCCGCACCGGCAAGACGCTGACCCGGTACTTCCCCGAGCTGGTGACGGCCTTCAAGGCGAGCCTGCCGGGCCGTTGCGTCGTGGACGGGGAGATCGTGATCGTCCACGACGGGCGGCTCGACTTCGACCGGCTGACCGAGCGCATCCACCCCGCGCGCTCCCGCGTCGCCCTGCTGGCCGGGGCGACGCCCGCCAGCTTCGTCGCCTTCGATCTGCTCGCACTCGGTGACGAGGCACTCCTCGACGCCCCGCTCACCACTCGCCGTACCGCGCTCGTCCAAGCCCTCTCCACCGCCCGGCCCCCCGTCCATCTCGCACCCGCGACCACCGACCCCGCTCTCGCGCGGGAGTGGTTCGAGCGATTCGAGGGCGCCGGGCTCGACGGGGTGATCGCCAAGCCTCTCGATCTCCCCTACCGGCCCGATGCCCGTCTCATGTTCAAGATCAAGCACGAGCGTACGGCCGATGTCGTCGTCGCGGGTTTCCGTTTCCACAAGAGCGGTCCGATTGTCGGATCGCTGCTCCTCGGCCTGTACGACGGCCACGGAACGCTCCAGCACGTCGGTGTCTGCGCCGCCTTCCCCATGAAGCGCCGCGCCGAACTGGTCGTCGAGCTCGAACCGCTCCGCATGCCCGACCCCGGCTCCCATCCCTGGGCCGCCTGGGCCGAGGAGTCCGCCCACGAGAGCGCCCGGCTGCCCGGCGCGCAGAGCCGCTGGACCGGCAAGAAGGACCTGTCCTGGGTCCCGTTGCGCCCCGAACGGGTCTGCGAGGTCAGGTACGACCACATGGAGGGCGACCGTTTCCGGCACACCGCACAGTTCCGCCGCTGGCGCCCCGACCGGACGCCGGAGAGCTGTACGTACGCCCAGCTGGAGGAGGTCGTCCGCTACGACCTCGCCGAGGTCCTCGGCCCGGCCCCCGCCCCACCCCGCTGACCCGCCCCACCCCGCTGATCCTCACCGCGCCGCGCCGCCCGGTGGGCCTCCACCGCCCGGCGGATCTCCTCCGCGACCAGGTCGGCGTGGAGGGCGACGGCCGCGCGCACCCCCTGGGCCGCCGCTCCGGCCACCTTCTCCATCGGGGCCGTCACATTGCCCGCCACCCACACCCCCGGAAGGGCGGTGGCCCCGGTCGCCGGGTCCGACTCCACGCAGTCACCGATCACCCGGCCGTCGCGCTCCAGTACGGTCGTCGGCAGGCCCAGGCCGCTCAGCACGCCCGAGCGGGCGGTGAACCGTGGCGCCACCACGAGCGCCCGGCACGGCACGGTGGCCCCGTCGGCCAGGGTCACCCCGGTCAGCCGGTCCTCGGCCACCACGAGGCCGGTCACCTCGCCCTCGGCCACCACGACGCCCCGGGCGGCCAGTGACTCCCGGTCCTCCCCGGTGAGCCGCCAGGTGTGGGACAGCAGGGTCACCCGGTCGCTCCACTGGCGCCACAGCTGCGCCTGGTGGACCGCGAGGGGGCCGTCCGCCAGCACCGCGAGCGGCTGGTCCCCGACCTCCCAGCCGTGGCAGTACGGGCAGTGCAGCACGTCCCGTCCCCAGCGCTCGCCGAGGCCCGGGACCCCGGGGAGTTCGTCCAGCAGACCGGTGGCGACCAGCAGCCGCCGCGCCCGGACCGTCGAGCCGTCCGCGCAGCGGACCAGGAAACCCCCTTCGGGCAGCCGGTCGGCGGCGACCACCGTGCCCGTGCGGAGCCGCCCGCCGTAGCCGGCCACCTCCGCCCGGCCCTCGGCCAGCAGGTCCGCCGGGCTCCTCCCGTCATGGCCGAGGTATCCGTGCATCCGTGCGGCGGGGGCGTTGCGCGGGTGGCCCGAGTCGAGCACCAGTACCGACCGGCGGGCCCGCACCAGCGTCAGCGCCCCCGCCAGTCCGGCGGCCCCGCCTCCCACGACCAGCACGTCGCACGCGAACGGGTCCGTCACCGCCCCGCCCCTGCGGGCCTTCGCCGTGTCCAGGGGGCTCACACCGGTCATCATGTCGTCCATGCCCCGAGGGTGCGCCGGAACCCCACCGCTTGACAAATGCTCTTGCCGAAGCGGCAAATAGATCCATGGACACCGAGAAACGGGACGAAGAGCTGACGGACGTACTCGACGCCGTGGGGCCACGGCTGCGCGCGCTGCGTCTCCAGCGCGGCGCCACGCTGGCCCAGCTCGGCGAGGCCACCGGAATCTCGGTCTCCACCCTCTCCCGGCTGGAGTCCGGGCACCGGCGCCCGACCCTGGAGCTGCTGCTGCCGCTGGCCAAGGCGCACCGGGTGGCGCTCGACGAGCTGGTCGGCGCCCCCGAGACCGGTGACCCCCGGGTCCGCCCGCGCCCCTTCGTCCGCAACGGCTCCACCTACGTGCCGCTGACCCGCAACTTCGGCGGCGTCCACGCGTTCAAACAGATCCTGCCGCCCCTCGACGGCCCACCGCCCGAGCCCGAACTCCGTGTCCACGAAGGGTACGAGTGGCTGTACGTGCTCTCCGGGCGGCTCCGGCTGCTGCTGGGCGAACACGATCTCGTCCTGACCGCGGGTGAGGCAGCCGAGTTCGACACCCACGTCCCGCACGCCTTCTTCAACGCGGGCCCGCAGCCGACGGAGTTCCTCAGCCTCTTCGGCCCTCAGGGCGAACGCATCCACGTCCGCGCCCGCCCCGGCGTCGGCAGCACCGGCAGCACCGGCCCTGCCGGCCTCTGACCCCTACACGCCCACGCGCCGCCACAGAGCCGTACCGCCACGAGAACGCCCCCGCGCGAGCAGCGGAACCGACGAGAGCAACGGGAAGCAGAGGACCGACCCCATGACCATCCCTCACGAACCCCTCGAACGCCCCCAGCCGCCCGAACGCCCCGAGCGGGCCGTCCCCCGGCCCAACGCGGTCGTCGGCGTCGGCCTGGTCGTGGTCGGCGCGGACGGCCGGGTACTGCTCGGCCAGGCCCACGACGGCCGCTGGGAGCTGCCCGGTGGGAAGGTCGATCCCGGGGAGGGCTTCGAGCAGGCCGCCGCGCGGGAACTCGCCGAGGAGACCGCCCTGCGGGCGGACGCCGAGGGTGTCCGCGTCCTCTCCGTCCAGATCGACGCGCGGTCCGGCACCACCCGGCTGACGGCAGCCGCCGTGACCACGACCGCGCAGGGCACCCCCACCGTCACCGAGCCGCACAAGATCGCCCGCTGGGAGTGGTTCGCCCCGTCCGAGATCCCCGAGGCCCTCTACGCCCCGTCCGCCGCCGTGCTCCGCGTGTGGCGCCCCGAGCTGACCACCCTGCCGCACGTCCCCTCGTACGACTACCCGACCCCCGGCCGCGCCTAGTGCTGTGGCGGCTGGGCGCCCGGCGCCCGGCCGCTCCCAGGGGTGGGTGCTGCCCCGGCGGCCACGGGGCAGCGCCCGGAGCGCCGGCGCCTATCCGGCGGCAGCGGCGGCGGCCGTCATGACCGTGACCGCCGCCATGGCCGCCTGCATGTCGCGGATGGCGGCGCGGACGCTGTCGGCCGCCCACTGCCCGGTGGCTATCTCGGCCATCCGCGGGGCGGTCTGCCTGCGCGGCAGGTCGGGGAAGGCCAGCCGGTGCAGGCCGGCCGAGTGGATCAGGGCGATGAGGCCGGCCGTGCGCTCGTCCGGCTCGGCCCCCTCGATCACGACGGACCTGAGCCGGGCCCGCAGCGCCTCCTCCACCGAGCCGTCGGCCGCCGGGTAGCGGCGGCGCAGCGGGAACAGGCCGAGGACCCGGTGCTCCGTCTCCAGGACCACGCCGCGCCCGCGCAGACCCTCCAGGGCGGCGGCGACGGCCTTGGTGTGGTCCTTCGTCAGCCAGTCCGTCACCCGGCGGTTGCTGCGCCCCCGCAGCCACGTCCCGATCAGCCCGGTCCGGCTGTCGAGCAGTGGTTCCCCGGTGGGCGAGGTGTCCACGAGAGCGAAGTACTTGCCCGTCACGGACACCCGCCCCGCCAGGACCAGTTCGAGCAGGATGCCGCCCGCCACGGCCCATCCCGCGGCCTGCCGCTGCTTCGCCGACCCGGACTCGTCGTCCAGGGACAGCAGCATGATCTCCTCTGCGAGTGTGATCCCCATGAGCGGTACCCCCGTCGTTCTCCACGTGCCTCAACCCGTGTGACGAGCGGGGGCCGTCGAAGGTTCCACCGGAGGCCACATCGGCCGGTCGGCGCCGGCGCCCCCTCGCTCATCCCCGCGCCCCCGCCCTCGGCGCGAAGTCCCCCTCGGCCAGGTCCTCCGCCAGCAGCCGCTTGGCGATCGCGTCCGCCGCCGCCCGCAGTTCGGCGCTCCCCGGCCGTCCCCGGTCCTGCTCCAGCCGGTCGCCGAGCCACTGCCCCCAGGCCCGCGAGATCACCGCGGCCTCCCGCTCCCCCGCCGGGGTGAGCGAGAAGTACGTGCCCTCCCGGGTCAGGTACCCCTCGTCCGTCATCCGGTCGAAGACCGGCAGCAGGACCTCCGGCGGCACCGAGCGCCGGTTCGCGACCGTCCCCAGGGTGGCGTGGCCGACCGTCCGGGTCAACAGTTCCACCTGCATCACCGCCCAGGCGCCCGCCATGTCCAGCCGGGTGTCGGACCCGGCCACGATCTCCCGCGCCGTACCCGGACCCATGCCCCGGACGAGTTTGCCGACCGCCAGTTCCAGCAGCTTCGCGGAGCCGCCGGAGGAGGTGACCGGCGAGGAGAAGCCGTCGCCCATGTCCGCCGACCCGGCCCGTGCGCTGTCGTGGAGTTCGACCTGCTTGAGGAAGAGCGCGACGACGAACCCGAGCAGCGCCACCGGCACGGTCCACAGGAACACCGTGTGCACCGTGTGCGCGTACGCGTCGATGATCGGGGCGGCGGCGGCCGGGCCGAGCCCGTGCACCCCCTCCGGGCTCTGCGCGGCCACGCCCAGCCGCACCGGATCGGCCCCGGTCGTCCGGGCCGCCTCGGCGACCCCCTTCGCCAGCGCGGGCTTGAGCGTGTTCGCGTAGATCGTCCCGAAGACCGCGGTCCCGAAGGCGCTGCCGAGCGTCCGGAAGAAGGTGACGCCGGAGGTGGCGGTGCCCAGGTCGGCGTAGGCCACGGTGTTCTGCACGGCGATCGTCAGCACCTGCATGGAGAGGCCGACCCCGGTGCCGAAGACGAACATGTAGAGCGATTCCAGCCGGACGCCGCTCTGCGGCCCCATCAGGGACATCAGGTACAGGCCCGCGGCCATCACCAGGCAGCCCACGATGGGGAAGATCCGGTACTGCCCGGTCCTGCTCGTGACGTTGCCGCTGAAGACGGAGGCGATCAGCAGGCCGAAGACCAGCGGCAGGGTCCGTACGCCCGACATCGTGGCCGAATCTCCGTCCACGTACTGCAAGTACGACGGCAGGAACGTCATCGCGCCCAGCATCGCGAAGCCGACGACGAAGCTGAGCACCGAACAGACCGCGAAGACGTGGTTGCGGAAGAGCCGCATCGGCAGCATCGGTTCCGCCGCACGCGTCTCCACCCGGCAGAACAGGGCCAGGGCCACCGCGCCGCCCGCGAAGAGCCCGATGATCGTCCAGGAGCCCCACGCGTACTGGTTGCCGCCCCAGCTGGTGGCCAGGATCAGGGCGCTGGTGCCCGCCGCGACGAGCGCGATGCCCAGGTAGTCGATCACCGTGCGGCCGGCCGTACGGACCGACGGGATGGTCCGGGCGGCGGCCAGGACCACCAGGATCGCGATCGGGACGTTCACGTAGAAGGCCCAGCGCCAGCTCAGGTGGTCGGTGAAGAGGCCGCCCAGCAGGGGGCCGATCACCGTGGCGACGCCGAAGACTCCGCCGATCGCGCCCTGGTACTTGCCGCGTTCGCGCAGCGGCACCACATCGGCGATCAGCGCCATCGCGGTGACCATCAGGCCTCCGGCGCCGATGCCCTGGACGCCCCGCCACAGGATGAGCAGGGTCATGTTGCCGGCGAGACCGCAGAAGAACGAGCCGGTGATGAAGACGATCGCGGAGAGCTGGAAGATCAGCTTCCGGCCGAAGAGGTCGCCGAACTTGCCCACCAGCACCGTCGCCACGGTCTCCGCGAGCAGGTACGAGGTCACCACCCACGACATGTGCGCCGCGCCGCCGAGATCCGCCACGATCGTGGGCAGGGCGGTGCCCACGATCGTCTGGTCGAGCGCGGCCAGCAGCACCCCGAGCATGATCGTGCCGAAGACGATGTTGCGCCGTCTGCGGTCGAGCACGGGTGGCGCCGCGGCTGCGGCGGGGGCGGTGGTCACATCTCGCACTCTCACAGCGCCCCCGCCGCTCCGCCTGCGGCACGGGGCCGTACGGGTGAACCCGGTGCGGCGTCAGCGCAGGTAGGACAGGCCCGGGTGGACGGCCGTGTACCCGTCCAGCAGCTTGCGGGCCACCCCCACCGAGTCCACCAGGGGGTGCAGGGCGAACGCCTTCACCGCGGCGGTCCGCGAACCGCTCGCCGCGGCCTCCAGGACCTCCCGCTCGACGGCCTTGACCGCCGTCACCAGCCCCACCGCGTGGAGCGGCAGCGGGGAGACCCCCACCGGGTGGGCGCCGTTGGCGTCGACCAGGCAGGGCACCTCGATCACGGCCTCGGCGTCCAGGACCGCGAGGGTGCCCCCGTTGCGGACGTTGAGGATCAGCGTGGCCCGTTCGTCCCGGGCGATGGCGCGCATCAGGGCGAGGGCGACCTTCTCGTAGCCGCCGGACTCCAGGTCGCTCTCGTCGCGCGCGCCCACCCCGGCCGCCTCGCGGTTCTCGGCCATGTACGTCGCCTCGCGCTCGGCCCGGGTCCGGTCCCAGGCGGCCAGCGCCGCCCCGGCGGGCTGCCCGGCGCGGCCGGCCTCGGCGTAGAAGCCGTGCTGCTGGTCGCGCAGGAAGGCGCCGCGGGTCTGCCCGGCCTCCTGGTAGGCCCGTACGGTGTCACGGTTGAAGTAGTAGTAGTGCAGGTACTCGTTGGGGATCGCGCCCAGCGAGCGCAGCCACTCGGCGCCGAAGAGCCGTCCCTCCTCGAAGGACTCCAGCGCCTCGGTGTCGGCCAGCAGCCGGGGCAGTTCGTCACGTCCGCCGACGCGCAGCCCGCGCACCCAGCCCAGGTGGTTCAGGCCCACGTAGTCGACCCACGCCTCCTGCGGGCGGGCCCCCAGGAGCCGGGCGACGCGCCGGCCGAGCCCCACGGGCGAGTCGCAGATGCCGATCACCCGCCCGCCGAGCTCCTCGGCCATCGCCTCGGTGACCAGCCCGGCCGGGTTGGTGAAGTTGATGACCCACGCCTCGGGGGCGATCCGGGCGATCCGGCGCGCGATCTCCCGCGCCACCGGAACGGTCCGCAGTCCGTACGCGATCCCGCCCGCGCCGACCGTCTCCTGGCCGAGGACCCCCTCGGCCAGGGCGACCCGCTCGTCCGCCGCGCGCCCCTCCAGGCCGCCGACGCGGATGGCGGAGAAGACGAAGTCGGCCCCGCGCAGGGCCTCGTCGAGGTCGCCGGTGACGGTGACGGACGGGGCGTCCGCGGCGCCGGAGGCGGCGGCCTGGTCGGCGAGGACACGGGCCATGGCACCGAGCCTGCCGGGGTCCTCGTCGTACAGCGTCACCTGGGAGACACGGCCTTCGGCATGGTCGCCGAGGAGCGCTCCGTACACGAGCGGGACCCGGAAACCGCCCCCGCCGAGGATCGTCAGCCGCACGTCCTTACCGCCCTTCGCCGGTGTCCGGCGGCGCACCGCCGGACACGATCGAGGGCACCAGTCTCCCCCGGCCGGATCACTCCCCCGGTGTCGGGACGGCCCGCAGCCGGGGTCCCTGCGGGTGCGCGGCGGCGCCGGCCGGGACCGGGCCCGCCGGGATGCCCTGCGGCGTCGCGAGGATCAGGGTGATCCGGGTCAGTCCCATCGCGCCGAGCATCCGGCTGGATTCGGCCACCATCCGGCAGCGCACCACGCCCCGGAGCGGGTCGGGGTGGCGGACGGTGCGGACCGCGCCGTCCTGTTCGGCGGCCTCGGCGCCGTGCGTGCTCAGCCAGTGCGGCACCCCGTACCGGTAGGCCGCCTCCATGAACGGGTCACGGGCCACCTCCTGGCGGATGCTGCGCAGCCCCTCGTCCTCCGGGGCTCCGGCCAGCGCGGTCGCGAACTGGGCCAGCAGCGGGACGCACCAGCCCGGTTCGTGGTCCTCCAGCACGCCCGCCGCGTCGGGGTGGAAGAGGACGAAGCGCAGGAAGTTGTCGTCCGGCAGGGCCGTGGGGTGCGGTCGCACCGTCCGGAAGAGCTGGTCGAAGGCGGAGTTGGTGAGCGCGACGTCCCAGCGGTGGTCCACCAGGAAGCTCGGGTAGGGCACGGCCTCCATGAGGGCCGCGTAGTCGCACAGGTAGTCGCGCTGGGCGGGGTCCTCGGGCAGCCGGTTCTCCTCGGCGGCCCGCCAGGTGGGCGGGGGGTCGCGGTCGACCATGACCCGGAAGAGCCAGAAGCACTGCCGCTCGCTCATCTCCAGGGCCTCGGCCAGAGCGAGCAGTTTGCGGTCCGTCCACTCCTTGACCAGGCCGCGTTCCCAGTTTCCGTACGCACGCACACTGATGCGCAGGCGTGCGGCGAGGTCCTCCTGACTCAGTCCGAGTTCCTCGCGACGCTGGCGCAAAATCTCCTTGCGCCGTTCCGACCGCACGGCGCCGCGTGCGGACTCCTCGCCCGCCAGGCGCTCCTCACCGGCTCGGGCGAGGCCACCGAACGGGCTCACCGCTGCGAGATGTGGCACCGAGAGCTCCCCCTCCTCACGGTCTGGATCTTCATTTCCGTGTGGCGATCCTGCTACCGACTTCATTCGAGTGTCAACTATTGTGGCAATTCCGGCCTCGTGGCAGCTCATTCGCGCCACAGCTGTGGCACGTTCTGGCCCTTCCGGGGCCGAGCGGCTAGATTCCAGGGGCCGACCATGTGCCCCGTACCGACCTCGTGCGATCTAGGAGAACCACTGGTGACAGACGGCTTCCCGGCTCCCGTCGCGGTGGCCAACGCACCCCTGGCAGACACCGTCACGCGCGTCGCCGAGCTCGCGGGCAAGATGGGCCGCGACCTGAACCAGGTCTTCGACCTGCGACGCCTCTCGGAGGCTTCCGGTGTGCCCACGGACGTGGTCAGGACGCTGCTGGACGGCCGGTCCGCGGGCGAGCCCGACCTCCAGACGCGTTTCCTCCAGCGCCTCGACCTGCTCCGGCGGACCCGGGTCAAGACCAACGGCCGCCGCTACACGCAGCAGGAGATCGCGGACGGCGCCGGCATGTCCCGGCAGCAGGCCGGTGCGCTGATCAACGGCGACCGCCGCCCCACCATGGAGCACTGTGACGCGATCCAGCGGTTCTTCGGGGTGCACGCGGGCTTCCTCACCGCCCACGACGCGGACGCCCTCACCGACGCCCTCCAGCGGACCGAGCAGCAACTGCTCCAGGACTTCGCGGGCCGCGCGCGCGAGAGCGCCCCGGCCCCGGCCGCCCCGGCGGGCGATCCACTGGCGCGGCTCCTCCAGAACCACGGCGTACGGGGCATCGCCTGGCGCGCCGCCCAACTGCCCAGCGACAAGCACCGGGACAAGGTGACCGAATGGCTGGACATGCTCCTCGAAAGCGTCAAACCCAACGAATCCTGATCCAGTCGGAAGTCTGGGTCCGATCCTGAAAGTCCTGATCCGGTCCGCGCCGACGGGGAGAACGGTGAGCATAGGCAGAGAGCAGCGGCGGTTGTGCGGCGAGCTGGTGGCCGGCATCCGGCTGACCGCCCCCGTGGAACCCCTGGACCTCTACGCCGCCCTCTGCGAGGGCATGAGCAGGCACCGCGGCCGTCCGGTGGAGTTCCGGATGGCCTCGTTCCCCCCGGGGACGGCCAGCGGTCTCTGGCTCGACATGGCGGACCGCGATCTGGTGGTCATCGAGGAACGCACCGCACCCGGCCACCAACTGGTGATCCTGGGTCACGAACTGTGGCACATGAAGGCCGGGCACTGCGGCCACCACGTCGACGGCGCCGCCGTCGCCGCCCGGCTGCTGTCCGACGAGGCCGACATCGGCGAGACGGTCCGCCGCGTCGCCGCGCGCACCCGCGCCGACGTCCGGGAGGAGACCGAGGCCGAGACCTTCGGCCTGCTGCTGGGCAGCCGGTGCCGGAGCTGGCTGGCCGGATCGGCGAGCCACCGCGCCCCGGCCCAGCGCGACCAGCTGGCGGGCCGCATCGAGGCTTCGCTCGGCTACCGGGGGCACAGGAACGACCGTTGAACGGCAAGGACTACTACATACCGGCGGCGGCGATGGCGATCGCCCTCGCCTTCAAGCTGCCCGCGCTCCGGTACAGCTGGCGCGATCCGCTGCTGCGCTCGGTCTGCGCCCTGCTGACCCTGGCCGGAGCGGTCTTCACCTTCGCCGCCCCGCCCACCATCGAGGCGGTCAACCGCTGGACCGGCATCACCAACGTCTCGGCGCCCCTGGTGTACTGCCTGATCACCGCGTTCAGCGCCTCCTGCCTGGTGCTGATCGTCAACTGGCGGGGCGGCCCGCCCGAGCGGACCCGGCGCACCTCACGGCGGTGGATACTCGGCTACTCGGCCGTGATCGTCCTGCTGGTCGTGCTGTTCCTCCTCGGCGAGACCCCCGTCGAGCGGCTGCGCGACTTCGACACCTACTACGCGAACACCCCGTACATCGGGCCGATGATCGCCACCTACCTGCTGGCGCACCACGTGGCCGCGGTCGTGATGGTGGCCATGTGCTGGCGCTGGTCCCTCCAGGTGCGCGGCTGGCTGCGGGCCGGGCTGATGATCATCGTCTGCGGCTACCTCTTCAACCTCAGCTACGACGCCGCCAAGATGTCCGCCGTCGTCGCCCGCTGGACCGGCCACGACCTGGACCACCTGAGCACCTTCGTCGCCCCGCCGCTGGCCTCCGTGGGCGCGCTGATCAGCGCGATCGGCTTCGTGCTCCCGCTGGTCTACCAGCGACTGTCGGACAACTGGGAGATCTGGACGACGTACCGGCGGCTCGGCACGCTCTGGCAGGAGGTGCAGATCTCCGCGCCCGAGGGCACCCCCTGCGTACGGATGTCCTGGTGGTCCGCCGCCGAGCTCCGGGTGATCCAGCGCGAGTCGGACATCCACGACGGTTTCCTGCACCTGGGACCGTACTTCGACAAGGACCGCCGGGACGGCGCCTACGCCCACGCCCGCGCGGACGGCGCCGACGAGGAGACCGCCCGCGCGGTCGCCGACGCGGCCATGGTCGCCGCCGCCGTGCGGGCCCGTACGGCGGACCCCGAGGGCAAGGTCATCGGGGCCGTCGAGGAGAGCTTCCTCGACACCCCGGACGGGCCGCGGGACCTGCTGCGGATCTCCCACGCCCTGCGCCACTCGCCGGTGGTGGAGGCGGTCCGGCGGCAGACGGCGGCCTCGGGGGGCGGACGGCCGGTCTGAGCCCCGGGCCGGTGCGCGGACCGCCGCCCGGCCGGAACACCGCCGGCCCCGGCCGCCCCCGGCCAGTCAGCCGCCGAGGGCCAGGTCCAGGGCCGGGAAGAGGTTCTGGAAGGCCCCGGCCGAGTCGGTGCCGTCCCGGCCGTAGGGCGCGTCGAAGCTCCACACCATGAACAGCAGGAAGACGATCAGCGCGCTGAACAGCCCGGCCAGCAGCAGCTCCCGCCCGGAGCGGCGGATCTGCAGGGTGAAGATCAGCCCGACCGTGACCACCCCGCCCACCAGCAGCCCGAACCACACCACGTCCGGCAGGGTGGACTCGTCGCTCTGGGTCCGCGAGTGCCGCGCGTCGTCGGCGGTGGCGATGTGGTCCAGCAGCGGCTGGTACGCGTGTGCCTGGAGTTCGTCGGCCGGGCTCTGGTGGGTGACGTCGCGGCGCAGCGCGCCGAGCAGCCGCGCCCCCTCGGCCGAGGCGGGCCGGCCCGAGGTGAGCAGCGGCCAGTCGACGGCGACGGTGTGGGAGACGTACGCGGCGACCTCGCCGCGAATCCGGTCGCGGACCGGGGCCGGGTAGACGTCGGCGCGCTGGGTGACCTCGTACAGCGACTGGGCCTCGCGGCGCACACTGTCCTCGGCGGCGCTCCGCGCCTCCCAGACGCCCGCGATGGCCAGGCCCAGCACGATCGCGTAGACCACGCCGACCATCATCGTCATGTACTCGATGACGTCGGGGGTTTCGCTGGTGTCCTCGTCGGCGGCGACCCGGCGGTGCCGGATCGCGGTCATGGTGAGGACGACGGCGCAGACGAGCGCCATGGCGATGGCCAGAACCAGCCATTCGGACACGTGAGTTCTCCCGTGGTGGATCGACGAAGGAAGGAAGGGGGTGAAGGAAGGTGAAGGAACGGGTGAAAGACACAAAGGGGGACGGAAGGCCCGTGAGGCGGCCGGATCAGGGACGCGAGCGGGTCAGCCGCGGCTCCTGGAACGCGGACGCAGCGCGACGGCGGCGAGGACGGCCGGGGTGGTGACGACGACCACGGACATCACCGTGGAGATCCCTTCCGGGCCGCGCCGCCCCAGGGCCGACGAGCGGTACGCACGCACGCGCAAGGCGGGCCGGGACGCCGCGGCCGGGGCCTGCGCCCGGCCGGGAGCAGTCGCTCCGCCCGGCCGGGGTCCGGTCCCGCGCCCTGACCGGGGCGCGGGCCCCGGCGGCTCCGCCTCCCCGGCCCCGGCCTGCGCGGAAGGCACCGGCGCCTCCGGCGGGACGGGGGCTCCGGACGGCGCGGGGGCGCGCCCGGGGTGGCGCACGGTCGGCCCCCCGGGCACGGCCACCCGTACCGGGGGCTGCGCGGAGGGGAGCGCCACGGGCGGACGCGGGGGCCCGGCGGGCACGCACACGTCGATCCGGACCCCGTCCCCGGCGACCGCCACATGGCCGTGCAGCGGGCAGAGCACCGCCACCAGGCCGGCTCCGGCGAAGTACTGCCAAGCGGTCACCGCACGTCCTTTCCGGTTCCGCGCCGGTACGGGGCCGGCGAAGGGGTACGGCTGAAGAAACGATCCCGGCGCGGCTACGACACGCGGGGAACACATCAAGATCGCCGACGGGACGTCCCGTAGGGCCCTCCCCACGGACGACCCACCCCGCGCGGCGGGTGTGACAGCAGGGCGTGACGGGTGTGACAGCAGGGCGTGACGGGTGTGACAGCAGGGTCGAATGAGACATACGCCCCCCCCTTGACGCTCCCCTGGCACCCCCTGGCATCCCCACGTTTCCCGCCTCACCCCGACGGCCCACTCCGCCACGGCACCCGCTCCCGCGCCGCCCCATGATCGGAGGAACGCCCCCGGGCCCGGCCCGGCCTGACCCCGGCCCGGCCGGGCCCGGCCCCGCCCGGAACGCGCGAGGGGCGCACCGGGGGCACCCGGGGGACGTACGGACGAGGGACGGTGGCGGGTGGAAGCGGACGGCGGCCCGAAGGCCCCGGCGGCGAGGACGTTCGCCTTCCCCAGCGCGCTGACCGTCCTGGCCCTCGTCACGGTCGCCGTCTGGCTGCTGGCCTTCCTGATCCCGGCCGGCACCTACGACCGCGCCGCCGACGGGGCCCCGATCTCCGGCACCTACCACCGGGTCGAGACCACCCAGAGCCTCACCGACCGCCTGAACGACCTCTTCCTCTCCCCCGTCAACGGCCTCTACGGCATCCAGGACGTCCGGACCCGCCAGGTCGGTCCCAGCCTGACCGGCGCCCTCTACGGCAGCGCGGGCGTCTTCCTCTTCGTCCTCGCCATCGGCTCGTTCATCACGGTCGTCTTCGCCACCGGCGCCCTCGACCGCGGCATCGCCCGCCTGGCCCACCGGCTGCGCGACCGCGGCGCGCTGCTGATCGCCGCCGTGATGCTGGTGTTCTCGGTGCTCGGCACGGTGGAGGGCTTCGCGGAGGAGACGCTCGGCTTCTACGGCCTGCTGGTGCCGATGATGCTGGCCCTCGGGTACGACCGGCTCGTCGCGGTGGGCGCCGCGATCCTGGGCGCGGGCGTCGGGGTGCTGTGCTCCACCGTGAACCCCTTCGCGACCGGGGTGGCCTCCTCGGCCGCCGGCGTCTCGCTGGGCGACGGCATCGCGCTGCGCGCCGTGATGTGGGTGGTCCTGACGGCCGTCACGATCCTCTACGTGGTCCGGTACGCCCGGCGCGTCCAGAAGGACCCGGCCCGGTCCCTGTGCGGCTTCCTGCCCGGCGACCGCGAGCAGCGGGCCGCGGCGCACACGGCGGAGGAACCGGAGCTGACCGGGCTGCACCGGACGGTGCTGGTCCTGCTCGTCCTGGTCTTCGCCTTCATGATCTTCTCGGTGGTGCCCTGGGCCGGCGCGCTCACCGGCTCGGCGGAAGCGGCCCCGTACCCCTGGGAGCTGGGCTGGTCCTTCCCGCAGCTCTCGGCGCTCTTCCTGTGCGCGGCGGTGCTGGTGGGCCTGGTGGCGCGGATGGGAGAGGCGAAGCTCAGCGCCACCCTCGTCCGGGGAGTCGCCGACTTCGCCTCACCGGCGCTGGTCATCATGCTGGCCCGGGGCGTCACGGTCATCATGAACAACTCCCAGATCACCGATACCGTCCTGAACTCCGTCGAGGGCGTGGTGGCGGGCACCACGGCCGGGGTCTTCGCGGTGATCGTCTTCCTGGTCGACCTGCCGCTCGCCTTCCTGATCCCCTCCACCTCGGGCCACGCCACCCTCGCCATGCCGGTGCTCGCCCCGCTCGCCGACTTCGCGGGCGTCTCCCGCGCGCTGGTGGTCACCGCCTGGCAGGCGGCGAGCGGCTGGATGAACCTCTGGGTGCCCACCACCGCCGTCACCATCGGCGGTGTCGCCCTCGCCAAGGTCGGCTACGACCGGTACCTGCGCTTCGTCTGGCCGCTGCTGGCGATCCTGGCGGTGCTGATCTGCGCCTTCCTGGTGCTCGGCGCCACGGTGTGACCACCGGCCGCGGCCCCGGCGCGTACCCCACCCGCACGGGGTACGGGTGGCACGCACGCCCGAGGGGCGCGACCCCCGCGGGTCGCGCCCCTCGTCCGTCAGGCCCGTCGGGCCGTCATGCCCGTACGGGTGTCAGCCCGCCTCGGAAACGCCGCCGAAGCGCTCCCGGTAGGACTCCAGGTCCTCTTCGGTGATCTTCGCGAAGAGGACCGGCGGCACGGTGAACGGCGTTCCCGCCGGCACCGCGTCGAGCGCCCTGGCCTGCTCCGGGGTCACCCACGCCGCCGTGTCGTCGGCGAGCGCGAACGCGGAGCGCATGGCGCGCGCCGAGGCCGGGATGAAGGGCTCGGAGACCACCGAGTAGAGGTGGATGAGGTTCATCGCGGTGCGCAGGGTGAGCGCCGCGCCCTCCGGGTCGGTCTTGATCTCCAGCCAGGGGGCCTTCTCCTCCAGGTACGAGTTCCCGGCCGACCACAGGGCGCGCAGCGCGGCGGCGGCCTTGCGGTACTGGAGGGCCTCCATGTGGCCTTCGTACTCGGCGAGGAGTTCGGCGATCTGCTCGCCGAGCCGCGTCTCGGCCTCGCCCGCGGCGTTGCCCGCCGGGACGTCGTCGCCGAAGCGCTTGCGGGAGAAGGACAGGACGCGGTTGACGAAGTTGCCGAGGGTGTCGGCGAGGTCCTTGTTGACCGTGGCGGTGAAGTGCTCCCACGTGAAGGACGAGTCGTCGGACTCGGGCGCGTTGGCGATGAGGAAGTAACGCCAGTAGTCGGCCGGGAGGATCTCCAGCGCCTGGTCGGTGAAGACGCCGCGCTTCTGCGAGGTGGAGAACTTGCCGCCGTAGTAGGTCAGCCAGTTGAACGCCTTGACGTAGTCGACCATCTTCCACGGCTCGCGGGTGCCCAGCTCGGTCGCGGGGAACATCACGGTGTGGAAGGGGACGTTGTCCTTGGCCATGAACTGGGTGTAGCGGACGTCCTCGGCCTCGTACCACCAGGACTTCCAGTCGCGGGCCGAGGGGTCGAGGTCCGACCACTCCTTCGTCGCGCCGATGTACTCGACCGGGGCGTCGAACCAGACGTAGAAGACCTTGCCCTCGGCGGCCAGTCCGGGCCAGGTGTCGGCCGGGACCGGGACGCCCCAGTCGAGGTCGCGGGTGATGGCGCGGTCGTGCAGGCCCTCGGTCAGCCACTTGCGGGCGATGGAGGAGGCGAGCTGCGGCCACTCCTCCTCGTGGCGCGCCACCCAGGTCTCGACCTCGCCCTGGAGCGTGGACTGGAGGAGGAAGAGGTGGGTGGTCTCGCGGACCTCCAGCTCGGTGGAGCCGGAGATGGCCGAGCGGGGCTCGATCAGGTCCGTGGGGTCCAGGACGCGGGTGCAGTTCTCGCACTGGTCGCCGCGGGCCTTGTCGTAACCGCAGTGCGGGCAGGTGCCCTCGACGTAGCGGTCCGGCAGGAAGCGGCCGTCGACCGGCGAGTAGACCTGCCGGATCGCGCGCTCCTCGATGAAGCCGTTCTCCTGGAGCTTGCGCGCGAAGTGCTGGGTGATCTCGACGTTCTGCCCGGAGGAGCTGCGGCCGAAGTAGTCGAAGGACAGCTCGAAGCCGTCGTAGACCGCCTTCTGGGCGTCGTGGGCCTGCGCGCAGAAGGCGTCGACCGAGAGGCCGGCCGCCTTCGCGGCGAGTTCGGCGGGGGTGCCGTGCTCGTCGGTGGCGCAGATGTAGAGGACGTCGTGGCCGCGCTGGCGGAGGTACCGGGAGTACACGTCCGCCGGAAGCATCGACCCGACCATGTTGCCCAGGTGCTTGATCCCGTTGATGTAGGGAAGCGCGCTGGTGATCAGGTGTCGAGCCATCCTCGGATGCTCCATTTCATATGTGCGGGTACAACGTGACGTGACAGATGGTGATGCGGTTCATCGTATCCAACCGCCGAAAAGCCACGTGCCGCATTTTCGCAGGGTGGACGGAACGCAAAAAGCGAGGGCAGTGACCTCTCCGTCACGGCCCTCGCGATGGGCCCATGCTACAGCCGGGTGACGGCGCCCCCGACCGTCCCGACCAGCGGTCGGGGGCGGGCCGCCGGGACCACCGGTCCGCACCGGACCGGACCGGGACGGGCCCGTTCGCGCATACGTAACCGCCGGGGCTCAGCATGATCAGCATCAGTCACGACCTGATCACGACCCGATCACCATCGGCCGTAATATTTCCAGCTTTCTTCTCTGCGCCCCCTGAGTGCGCCCGCGCTGGTTTGCTGGCACCGCACACGGGACGGGGTGGAACAGTGAACGATGGCGGACCGGAGGAGTCCGGTGGGGCCGTGGGACTACCGAGCCGGTACCGGCGGCCGACGCCCATGAGCCAGTGGAACTCGACGGCGCGCCTGTCCTACTGGGCCTTCCACACCAACCGGCGGCCCGTGTACATGCGCTTCGCCTATCTCCAGCTGGGCACCGACGCCGCCGCCGAGGAGGCGGTGCACGCCACCTTCGACTCGATCATGGGCGAGTGGCTCCGGATGCTCCACATGGACCGCCTGGACGCCTACGCCTGGGCCGTCCTCAAGCAGCGCATCGCCGACCGGCTGTGCCTGCGCGGCACCTCCCCCGTCCCGATGGACACCAGCGCCTTCGAGGCCGCCCTCAAGGAGGTCCACGCCGACCGGTACGCGGTACTCACCGACACCATCCGCTTCTACGCGGCGGTCTCCCGGCTCCCCGAGCGCCAGCGCGACACCGTCACCCTGCGGTACGGGCTCCAGTGCAGCCCCGGCGAGGCCGCCGCCGTGATGGGCGTCGACGAGGCGACGGTCCGCTCCCACCTCGGCCAGGCGCAGCGGCGGCTCGCCCGCCTGCTCGACACGTCCGCCGAATCATGAGGCGGCGCGAGGACCGGGACCACAAGGGCCGCGAGGACCACGAAGACCGTGAGGACCGCGAACACCTCCAGAATCACCAGCACCACGAGGACCGCCAGAACCGCCAGAACCATCAGGAGCCCGGACACCCGGGCCGTCCGGAGCACCGGGGGGAACCCCAGGGCCCGGACCACGGGGAACGCGGGCACCACGGCCAGGAGAACGGCCGGACCCGGCGCCCGCTGGCCGACTTCCTGGCCCGTGCGGGGGTCCGCGACCGGTACCCGCACTACGACCTCGGCGCCGCCGAGGCCCGGCTGCTGCGCGCGCCCCGGCTGCCCGCCGCCCGGACCCGCTCCCGGCGGCACTCCACCGGCTGGAGCGACCCCACGCGGGAGCGCCCGCTCGACACCGAACGGGCCCGGCTCGACCTCAGGGCCGCCTGTCTGGCGGCCGTGTGCGCGCCGAAGGCCGAGACGCACCTCGACTCCTTCCTCGACAGCGGCCACATCGACCTCGCCGGCGCCCTCGTCTTCGGCTGCCTGCTCCACCTCGCGGGGCTGCGCGAGGGCGCCCGGTTCTGGTGGCAGTTCGCCGCCGGTTCCGGGAGCGCCCGGACCGCGCCGGCCGCGTACTGCCTCTTCCTCGACCACTCCCGGCGCGGCGAGCACCACGACGCCCGGGTCTGGGCGCGCGAGCTGGGCCACCGCGGCTTCCGGCCGGGCGGTCGCCGGGAACTGCGCGAGGTACGGCTGTGCGCGCAGGCGGCCGTCCTGCGCTACGTGGACCAGCTCGACGACCCCGATCTGGGCCAGGTGCCGTTACCCCGCCCGGGGCTGCCCGGGGTGCTGGCCGTGTTCCTGCCACCGCCCCCGGCTCCGGCCGCCGTGTCCCGCCTGGGCCCGGGACCCCTGCGCCACCCCGCGCTGACGGCGGCGGCCCGCCGTCGCGGCGCCCCGGCGGGCACGGGCGAGGCCCTGGCCCAGGCCCGGCGCGCGCTGGCCGTCGTCCAGGTCCTCGAACGGCACCCGCTGGGCGTACGGACCGGCCAGCTCGGACGGGAGGCGGGCCTGGCCGAGGCGGAACTCCGGCCGCTGCTCGCGATGTTGTGCGAGGAGGGGTACGCGTACCGTCCGGGCACCGGGGTGTACGGGCGCGGGCCCGCCCTCGACCGGCTCGGCGCTCCCGGTGGCGGGGGCCTGGCGGGTCAGCTCCAGCGCACCCTGGCCCTGGCCCGGGACAGCGCGGGCGCCGCCGTGTACCTCAGCCGGTACGCCGACGGCGAGGTCCGCATCACCCAGACGGCCGACGGGCCCGGCACCCCGCCCGTGCGGGAGTGGGTGGACTTCCGCGCGGCGGCGCACGCCAGCGCGGTCGGCAAGTGCCTGCTGACCCAGCTCGACCACGAGGGCCGCGCCGACCACGTGGCCCGGCACCGGCCCGCCCGGTTCACCCCACGGACCATCACCGACCGGCGGGCCCTGTTCACCGCCCTGGACGCGGTGGCCCCGGGAGCCCCCGTCTTCGACCTGCGCGAGTACGCGCCGGGGGTCGTCTGCTCGGCCGTGCCGATCACGACCGGCGAAGCCGCCGGAAGCCTCGCGCTCTCCCTGCCCGTGGCCCAGGCCCACCGGCTGCGTTCCGCCACCGACACCCTGCGCCGCAAGGCCGTCCCGGTCCTCCTCGCCCTGCTCCTGACGGGCGCGATCCCCCCGGACACCGGGGAGACCGAAGCCGGGCAGGTCCCACGTCACCCCGGACTCCCTGAGCCGGCCGACACCCCGGCCCGGCCCGCGAGGGCCCCCGTCACCCCGGAGACCCTGCGCCACCTGCGCAGCCTCTTCCCCCACCCGCTCACCCGTACCACGTCCCCGGCGGGCGGACCCCACCTGGTCAGCGACACCACCTCGGCGGCGGCCTACCTCTTCGAAGCCCCCCCGGACACCACCCGCCCCGGCCTGGCCCTCCCCCACACCTTCACCCACATCACCCCGGGCACCCTGACCACCCCGGACGGCCTGGTCGTCCTCCACCCCTGACCCCGGGGGCCCGGCCCCACCAACAGCCCGGAAACGCAGAAGAACCCCACCGGAGTGGGGTTCCTGCTGGTGTCCGAGGGGGGACTTGAACTCTCCACTCGGGCACCAGCTTCTGACGTTGCTGACCTGCGGAAACGTGTCTCACAGGGCCAGTTTCAACGGTTCGAACGGGGCACGCGTACCCCCTGTTTCGGCCCGTTTCTGACCGCTGCGAGTCCCGCACGGGTCACGTGGCCAACCCCAGTTCGTGCCAGTCTCCGCAGGCACCCTTGACGCCGTGCGTCGAGGGGATGAGGCTCCCTGCAAGCGAGTGCAACCACATCGACACAGGGAGCAGCCATGGCGTACAAGTTCCTCGGGATCATCCCCGACACCGGCAAGGACGACTCGCCGACGATGTGGCTTCACGAGGAGACGGGAGACCTCCTGATCCAGTCGTACAAGGCGACCAAGGAAGAAGTGAAGGAGTGCCAGGAAGTCGGCTCCGTACCGGGACACTCAACGGACGTGCCGGATCACGAGACGATCATCCGGCTTCCCGCAGCCATGCTGAAGTACATCCCGCGACAGGACGGAGACGCCGCAGATGCAGCCCCCAGCACGTGAACCGCTGTCCCGCGCTCAGCGGTCCGCCGTTCATCTGGAGGTGCGCGACCACTACCAGAGCGAGGACCCGGACTTCCTTGCCTGGTGGGAGGGCCACCGGTTCCACGTAGACAACCGGGAGACCTGGTGGGAGGGCTGGCACGACGCCGTACACAGTGCCGTGGCTCGGGGTGTGGCTGTGCGCCGCGCCCGCGTCGTATCCGAACCGCTGTCGGAATACGTTCGTTTCGAGTACGACTACGCCGTGACGAACCTCGCTGCGGGCGAGCAAGTTCGTTGGCTCCCCCGGCGCCGAGCCAAGGACCTGGCCATTCCCGCAGTGGATTTCTGGGTGTTCGACGAGGAGTCGGTTCTCTTCCACTACTTCAGTGGGGACGGCCGGCTCATGGAGCGCGAGTACGTCAAGGATGGCGTGCTGGCTAAGTGGTGCGTAGATTCCTTCGAGGCGATCTGGGATCGTGCCACGCCACACGAGGAGTACAAGCCGGTCTGACCGGCCCGCACCATGGCCATTTCAGGATCATCGAGCGTCCAGGCGGCCCGGAAGGTCCTTGCCGATCGCCTTCGGGAGATCTGCGCGGACGCCGGGTTGGACGGCAAAACGCTCGCACGTGCGTGCGGCTGGCATCCGTCCAAGGTGTCGCGGATCTCGACTGCGAAAACGTCGCCGTCGGCCGACGACATCCGGGCGTGGTGCCAGGCGTGCGGCGAGGAAGACCAGACGGACGACCTCATCGCTTCACTGCGTGCCGTCGAGGGAGTGTGGATCGAGTGGCGCCGTGCGGAGCGCGCCGGCCTGCGACGGTCCCAGGAAGAACGTCTTCCGCTGTACGAACGCACCCGTCGGTTTCGTTCCTACTCGTCATGGGCCATCCCGGGTCTCATTCAGACCCACGGGTACACGGAGGACGTACTCCGGACCATCCAGAGGCAGCGGGCGATGGACGATGTAGCTGATGCGGTAGCGGCCCGCATGGAGCGTCAGCGCGTGCTGTACGAGGGGAACCGTCGCTTTGCCTTCCTGATCGAGGAGTCGGTTCTCCGGAACACGCTCAGCACGGCGCAGACGCAGCGGACGCAACTAGAGCACTTGCTCACGGTGAGTCGCCTGCCGAACGTCAGCCTGGGTGTGATCGCCGTGTCCCAGAGCCGCCCCCGACTACCCGTCGAGAACTTCTGGATCTACGACGCGTCACAGGTCAACGTCGAGTTGGTATCTGGCTACCTCACGATCACGCAGCCCAGCGAGATCGCTGCCTACGCCGACATGTTCGCGGGGATGGCCGAAATGGCGGTCTACGGGCCGAAAGCCCGCACGCTGATCACAGAGGCCGTGAACGCTCTCAGGTGACTGCCTTGCAATCACGTGCAATCACATAGCCGTTGCTCGTTCCTCACTTCTACGGTCGTTCCATCGACCTCGGAAGCGATCGGGAGGGCGCGGCGTGATGAAGACGGAACCGAATCGGTGGCATGAGGAGCCGGTGGTACTGCCGATGCGGGTGGAACGGGCTCAGCCTCGTCCGGTGCCGGGTTGCCCCGAGTGTGCGCGGCTGGGCCGGCTTCGGAAGGCGGCGAGGCTGGAGGGCGACGGTACGACGGTGGCCGACTGCAACATCCTGCTGCGGATGCACGGGACCGGGCACTGATGGACATGCGGACGTGGAGAGATGCGAGGGCTCAGGCCACGGACGCGGCGGAGTCCATACGCGCGACGCTCGCCGCCTGGGTCTCCCCGAGTCGGTCTGGTGCGGTGTCCGGCCCGCGGTGACGCACAACGGGCATGCGTACGTGCACCTGGGCATGATCCGCGCTGACACGGTCGAGCAGATCGCAGAGGCTCTGCGAGTGCCTTCGGCTCCCTGAGCCGATCACAGAATCCTGTCACCGCCGCCCTCCCGGCGGGAGGCGGGTAGTCCCCCGATCGACAAGCCGTTGAGCAGGGACAGGACGTGTCTCGTCCGGGCTGACGTGCCCAGGCTCCGGCCCGGGTCCGCCCCTTGACCGGGGTGCTGCCCTGGGCAGTGAGGGCAACCGCTTCGGACCTGGGGAAACCGAAGCACCCCAGCCCCCACCCCGATCACTGAGCAACAGGAAGGGCTGGTGGTCGGGGTGGGTTGCACGACGGCACGGGGACCGATTCCCCGTTCGGCACGTCGGAAGGGACAGCCATGATGACCGCAGTGACCGAGTTCGCGTTCCGCACGTCGAGCGCGTGCCAGTACAACAAGAAGGACCCCCGGTGTGTGGAGGTCGCGACCAACGTCCCCGGCAAGGTCGCGGTACGCAGCACCGTGACGGGCCGGACGGTCGAGTTCACGGCCGAGGAGTGGACCGACTTCCTGGGCGGTGCCAAGCTGGGAGAGTTCGACGTGGTCGCGTAAGGAGTTGTCATGGAACAGTGCCCCCGGTGCGGTGGCAGCGTGGAGAACGACCCGGAGCACACCGGGGTGATGCGCTGCATGTCGTGCTGGGAAGTGGTGGCACTGCCCGCTGAACGGCCCTGTCCCGGTCACCGCCCGGTTCTCATCGCGGCGTTGCGGACGCTCGCACAGTTCCGGGACCTCCGCCGCTGACCAAGCAGACGAACGCCCCTGCCGATTCGGCAGGGGCGTTCTTTGGATCGTTCGAACGTTCAGAGCGAGGCACGGAACGGATTGACGTCGCGACGTGGACGGATCACGATCTCGTGTCCGCCCGGGACGGCTTCAAGCTGTACCGGGGCGAGGCGGGTGGCCCGCAGGACCCGGAGAAGGTCTCGGCACGGTGGCGCACCCTGCGTACCCGGTTGAAGCTCCCCGAGAAGTTCCGGATGCACGACTGGAGGCACAGCAAGGTCACGAACGATCTGGAGGCCGGGGAGAACCCCGTAGAGGTCTCCGCGAACGTCCGGCACCACTCGCCGGGCTGCACCATGGCCCGGTACGGGCACTCACGTAAAGACGGAGCGCGCCGACTGGCCGCCTCCGGAGCAGGCCGACTCGGCCTGTCATCCCTGGTCTGAACCGGGAGTCTCTGGGCCGTTGGTCACGTGGTGGGTCACGTAGCCCCTAGAAATGCAGAAAACCCCTGATCAACAGGGGTTTTTACTGGTGTCCGAGGGGGGACTTGAACCCCCACGCCCGATAAAGGGCACTAGCACCTCAAGCTAGCGCGTCTGCCATTCCGCCACCCGGACCAGGTGATCGGCCCCGGTTTCCCGCGGCGACATGGACAACAATAGCAAAGGATCGGCGGGGTTCCGACCACGTATTGCGGTCCGGGGCGGCGCGCCACGCCGGGCTGACCTGCGCGCATGCGCGGAAGGCGGTACGGGCGGGCCGCCCGCCGCCGTCCCGGCGGGCGGCCGGGACGGTGCCCGCCGGGACGGACGCGCGGGGTGTCACGGGCAGTGGATGACCTGGCCCGCGTAGGAGAGGTTGCCGCCGAAGCCGAAGAGGAGGACGGGGGCGCCGGACGGGATCTCGCCGCGCTCGACCAGCTTGGACAGGGCCATCGGGATGCTGGCCGCCGAGGTGTTGCCGGAGTCGACGACATCGCGGGCGACGACGGCGTTGACGGCGCCGATCTTCTGGGCGAGCGGCTCGATGATCCGCAGGTTGGCCTGGTGGAGGACGACGGCGGCCAGTTCCTCGGGGGTGACCCCGGCCTTCTCGCAGACCTTGCGGGCGAGCGCGGGCAGCCGGCTGGTGGTCCAGCGGTAGACGGTCTGGCCCTCCTGGGCGAAGACCGGCGGGGAGCCCTCGATGCGGACCGCGTGGCCCATCTCCGGGACCGAGCCCCACAGCACCGGCCCGATGCCGGGCTCCTGGCACGCCTCGACCACGGCCGCGCCCGCGCCGTCGCCGGTGAGGACGCAGGTGGTGCGGTCGGTCCAGTCGGTGATCTCGGTCATCTTGTCGGCGCCGATGACCAGGGCCCGGGTGGCGGAGCCGGCCCGGATGGCGTGGTCGGCGGTGGCCAGGGCGTGGGTGAAGCCCGAGCAGACGACGTTGAGGTCCATCACGGCCGGGCCGGAGCCCATGCCCAGCTTGGCGGCGACGCGGGCGGCCATGTTGGGCGAGCGGTCGATGGCGGTGGAGGTCGCGACGAGGACGAGGTCGATGTCGTCCGGGGTCAGGCCCGCGCTCGCCAGGGCCTTGCCGGCGGCCTGGAAGGCCAGCTCGTCCACCGGCTCCTCGGGGCCCGCGATCCGGCGGGTCCTGATGCCGACCCGGGAGCGAATCCATTCGTCGTTGGTGTCGACCATGGCCGCGAGGTCCTCGTTGGTGAGCACTTTCGCGGGCTGGTAGTGCCCTAGCGCCACCACGCGTGAACCGGTCATGGGCGGGGTCCCCCCTCGTACGACAGCAGGATCACCCAGCTTCGCCTGCTACTGGCGGGTACGGGGGCGCGTGACCCGACAGGATTCGGGCACCGGAATTTGGAGATTCCCGAGGATCTGCCAGCCGGGGGCGGCGGCGGAAGCGGAACCGGGAGAATGAGGCCGCCAGATACCGACTCGACGAGGAGTCACCGAATGAACACAGAACAGGTGGGCTGATCGCCATGGGGCGGGTCACCGAGCGCCGTCGTGTCGTCCGTATCCGGAACGGGGTGGCCGGGGTCCGACCGGACACGCTGGTGGCCGAGGAGCCGCTGGAGATCCGGCTGAACGGGAAGCCGCTGGCCGTCACGATGCGCACGCCGGGCGACGATTTCGCGCTGGCGGTCGGGTTCCTGGTGAGCGAGGGGGTGCTCGGCTCCGCCGGGGAGGTGCGGGCCGTCACCTACTGCGAGGGGGCGGTCCCGGCCGTGACCGGGGGCGGCTCGAACATGTACAACGTCGTCGACGTGCGGCTGGCGGCCGGGGTCCCCGTTCCGGACATCACGCTGGAGCGGAACGTCTACACCACCTCCTCGTGCGGCCTGTGCGGCAAGGCCAGCCTGGACGCGGTGCGTACGGCGACCCGGTTCCCGGGGGCCTGCGCCGCCGGGACGGTACGGATTCCCGCGCCGCTGCTGGGCGAGCTGCCGGACCGGCTGCGCACGGCCCAGAAGGTCTTCGACCGGACGGGCGGACTGCACGCGGCGGGGCTGTTCTCGGCGGCGGGCGAGCTGCTCGACGTACGGGAGGACGTGGGGCGGCACAACGCCGTCGACAAGATCGTCGGGCGGGCGTTCCGGGCCGGGCTGCTGCCGTTGACGGACGCGGTCCTGCTGGTGTCGGGGCGGGCCTCCTTCGAGCTGGCGCAGAAGGCCGTGATGGCGGGCGTCCCGGTGCTCGCGGCGGTCTCGGCCCCGTCCTCGCTGGCGGTGGACCTGGCGCTGGAGACGGGGCTGACGCTGGTGGGGTTCCTGCGCGGCGGGGACATGAACATCTACGCGGGCGAGGAGCGGATCGTCGTCCCGGCGCCGTCGTCCGGCCCCCTGGGTCCCCTCGTCTGAGCCCCCCGGGCCCTCCAGCCCGGGCATCTACGGCTCAGGGCCCGCCCCGGCGGCGGGTCCGGCGGGACGGGGGCTGCCCGGCCGGGGCCGGGGGGTCGATGCGGTGGAGGTCCAGGGTGGGCGGGAGCGGGGTGACGCCGGGGCCGCCGGACCCGGCCCAGGCGATGATCCCGTCGGTCGCGGTGTCGTCCAGGGCCCGGCCGAACCAGGCCGCGCGGGCGCCACGGCGGCGGGCCTCGGTGGTGGGCTGGACCACGATGACGTTGGCCTGCGCGCACGGGCCGAGGCAGTCGCTGGTACGGACGGCCAGGCGGCCCCCGGAGGCGGCGGCGGCCTCGCGCAGCCGGGCGAGCTGGCCGGCGTGGTCGGAGCCGGGGTTCTTGCGGGGGTCGCCGCAGCAGCAGCCCCGGCAGACGACCAGGGTGCAGGGGCGTGCGGCGTGGGCGGCGGTCGGACGTATCCAGGTCACCGCCGCACGCTACCCGCCCTGCGGGGCGGGGTGTCGGGCCGTGCGGGAGACCTCCGCCACATGTGCGGCGGGGAGTTGGACGAGGTCACCGGCCTCGTCGGCGGCCCGGGCCTCGGGGTCGGCGGCCCGGCGGCGGGCCAGGACCGCGCAGACCATCAGCTGCATCTGGTGGAAGAGCATCAGCGGCAGCACGGCGAGGCCCGCCTGGTCCCCGAACAGCACGCTGGCCATGGGGAGTCCGGCGGCCAGGCTCTTCTGCGACCCCGCGAGCTGGACGGCGACGCGGTCCGCGCGGCCGAACCCGAGGCGCCCGGCCCCGTACCAGGTGACCAGGAGCATCAGGGTGAGGAGCACGGCTTCCACCGCCAGCAGGGCGGCGAGGCGCGGGACGCTCACCTGGTGCCAGATCCCGGCGGCCATGCCCGCGCTGAAGGCGGCGTAGACGACGAGCAGGATCGAGCCGCGGTCGACCAGCCCGATGACCTTCTTGTTGCGGGTCAGGAAGGCGCCGACCCAGGGGCGCAGGAGCTGGCCGAGGAGGAAGGGCAGGAGGAGTTGGAGGGCGATCCGCAGGACGGAGTCGAACGAGAAGCCGCCCGCGACGCCGAGGAGGGCGGCGGCGAGGAGGGGGGTGAGGAGGATTCCGGCGAGGCTGGAGAAGGAGCCGGCGCAGACGGCGGCGGGGACGTTGCCGCGGGCGATCGAGGTGAAGGTGATGGAGGACTGGACGGTCGAGGGGACCAGGCAGAGGAAGAGCAGGCCGGTGTGGAGCTGGGGGGTGAGGAGGGCGGGGACCAGGCCGTGGGCGGCGAGACCGAGGAGGGGGAAGAGGAGGAAGGTGCAGACGAGCACGGTGAGATGGAGCCGCCAGTGGCGCAGGCCGTCGAGGCTCTCGCGGGTGGAGAGGCGGGCGCCGTAGAGGAAGAAGAGGAGGGCGACGGCTGCGGTGGCGACGCCGCCCGCGGCGGTGGCGGCCGTGCCCCGGGCGGGGAGCAGGGCGGCGAGGCCGACCGTGGCGAGCAGGGCCAGGACGTACGGGTCCAGGGGCAGCCGGGCGGGGAGGTGCGGGCGTCGCATGGCGGACTCACTCGGTCTCGGGTCGGGGGCCTCCCATCGTGGGGGGTGGGGCGGTCATCGGGAAACCCGTGCACCGCACTCACTGTCATTCCGTTCCGTGATGGCTCCGCACTACCATGGGCGCAATGTACGACCCCGTCCAGTTGCGGACCTTCCTCACCGTGGCCCAGACGCTCAGTTTCACGCAGGCCGCGGGGCGGCTCTGCGTGGGGCAGTCCACGGTCAGCCAGCACGTGCGGCGGCTGGAGGAGGCGACGGGCCGGCCGTTGTTCGTCCGGGACACCCACCGGGTGGAGCTGACGGAGGACGGTGAGGCGCTGCTGGGTTTCGCGCGGACGATCCTGGCGGCGCACGAGCGGGCGGTGGCGTTCTTCGCCGGGACGCGGCTGCGCGGGCGGCTGCGGTTCGGGGTGTCGGAGGACTTCGTGCTGACGCGGCTGCCGGAGATCCTGGAGGGGTTCCGGCACGAGCATCCCGAGGTGGACCTGGAGCTGTCGGTGGAGCTGTCGGGGACGCTGCACGAGCGGCTGGACGCGGGGCGGCTCGATCTGGTGCTGGCCAAGCGGCGGGGGGCGGGCGACGAGCGGGGCCGGCTGGTGTGGCGGGACCGGATGGTGTGGATCGGGGCGGAGGGGCTGCGGCTGGACCCGGACCGCCCGGTTCCGCTCATCCTCTTCCCGCCGCCGGGCATCACCCGGGCGCGCGCCCTGGAGGTGCTGGAACGGGACGGGCGGGCCTGGCGGATCGCGTGCAGCAGCGGCAGCCTGAGCGGGCTGGTCGCGGCGGCGCGGGCCGGGCTGGGCGTGATGGCCCACACCCGCGGGCTGGTCCCGCCGGGGCTGGTCCGGATCGCGGGCCTGCCCGAGCTGGGGCCGGTGGAGTTCGCGCTGCTGCGCGGGGCGCGGGTCTCCCCGGCCGCCGAGGCGCTGGCCGCGGCCGTCCTCTCGGGCGCGGACCGGCTCAGCCGCACCGCCTGACCCGGCGGCGGCCGGGGCCGCACCCGGCCGGGCCGGGCCTTCGGCGGGGGGTCTTGTGGCGGGGTCCGCCGACTGATCCACTGCCTGGAGGCGCGGGGTGGCGTCGCCGCGCCGCGCGGAGAGGAGCGGGGCTTGCGCGAGATCACCGTCCCGCCGGTCGTCACGGGCGCGCCCGTCGGCGGACTGGCCGACGCAGTCTTCCGCCACGCCCGCCAGGAACCGGGACGGGTGGTCCTCGGCCGCAAGACCGGCGGGGTGTGGCGGGACGTCACCTCCGGGGAGCTGGCCGCCGAGGTGCTCGCGCTCGCCAAGGGGCTGCTGTCGCACGGGGTGGGGTTCGGGGACCGGGTCGCCGTCATGTCCCGTACCCGGTACGAGTGGACCCTCTTCGACTTCGCGCTGTGGGCGATCGGCGCCCAGCCCGTCCCCGTCTACCCGACCTCCTCCGCCGACCAGGTGCGGTGGATCCTCTCCGACTCCGCGTGCACCGCCTGTGTGGTGGAGGACGAGGACCAGGCCATGACCGTCGGTTCCGTCGTCGAGGACCTCCCGCTGCTGCGGCGGCTGTGGCAGCTCGACGCGGGGGCCGTGGACGGACTCGTCGCCGACGGGCACTCGGTCGCCGAGGAGGCCGTGCACCGGCACCGGGAGGCCGTGACGCCCGACGCCGTGGCCACCGTCATCTACACCTCCGGGACCACCGGCCGGCCCAAGGGCTGTGTCCTGACCCACGCCAACTTCATGTACGAGGCCGACACCCTGGTGGGCCGCTGGGAGTCCGCCTTCCGGGCCGGGCCGGGCGAGCAGCCGTCCACGCTGCTCTTCCTGCCGCTGGCGCACGTCTTCGGCCGGATGGTGGAGGTGGCGGCCGTACGGTCGCGGGTGAAGCTCGGCCACCAGCCGGTCCTGGCGGCGGCCGAACTGCTGCCGGACCTGGCCGCGTTCCGGCCGACCTTCGTGCTGGGGGTCCCGTACGTCTTCGAGAAGGTCTTCGCGACGGCCCGCCGCACGGCGGAGGCGGAGGGGCGGACGGGGCCCTTCGACCGGGCGGTGGAGACGGCCGTGCGGTACGCCGAGGCGCGCGAGCACAAGGTCTTCGGCCGCGGGCCCGGCCCCTCGGCCGCGCTGCGGGTGGAGCACCGGCTCTTCGAGAAGCTGGTCTACGGCAAGGTCCGCGAGGCGCTGGGCGGGCGGGTGCGGCACGCCATGTCGGGCGGGTCGGCGATGCCGCGGCGGCTCGGGCTCTTCTTCGACGGCGCCGGGATCACTGTGTTCGAGGGGTACGGGCTGACCGAGTCGTGCGCGGCGGCCACCGCCAACCCGCCGGGCGCGACGAAGTACGGCACGGTGGGCCGGCCGATCCCGGGCAGCACGGTGCACATCGCGGACGACGGGGAGGTCTGGCTGTACGGGCGGCACGTCTTCGCCGGGTACCTCAACGACCCCGGCGCCACGCGGGAGGTGCTGCGCGGCGGCTGGCTGGCGACCGGGGACCTGGGGCGGCTGGACGAGGACGGCTACCTCACCATCACCGGCCGCAAGAAGGAGATCCTGGTGACCTCCAACGGCAAGAGCGTCGCGCCGGCCGCCCTGGAGGAACGGGTGCGTTCGCATCCGCTGGTGTCGCACTGCGTGCTGGTGGGCGACGACCGGCCCTACATCGCGGCGCTGGTCACCCTGGACATGGAGGCGGTCGCGCACTGGCGGTCGATGCGCGGCCGGCCGCGACCCGGACGGGCGGCGGAGCTGGCGCACGACCCGGAGCTACGGGCGGAGATCCGCCGGGCGGTGGTGGCCGCGAACACCCTGGTCTCGCAGGCGGAGTCGATCCGTGCCTTCCGGGTGCTGGACGGGCAGTTCACCCAGGAGCGGGGCCTGCTGACGCCCGGGGCGGAGCCCCGGCGCCGGGCGATCGAACGGGCCTACGCGCGGGAGATCGCCTCCCTCTACGAGCGGTGACCGGACCGGCGGCGAACGGGGTCCGGCGGGTCCCGGACGGGTTCCGGAGCGGGCCGGGCCGGTGGGGCGAGCGGCGGGAACACGGCGCGGGAGGGGCCGGTCGTCGCCCCTCGTACGACGCCGCGCGGCGGGCGGCCCCGGCCGCCGCCCGTGGGGACACCGGACGCGCGCGGACCCGTAGCCGGGGGACGGGGCCATGAGGTGCCGGTGCCGGTGCCGGGGTCAGTTCGCGCCGTGGGCGGGGGCGAGGGACTCGACCCGTTCGGCGAGCGCGAAGTCGGCCTCCGTCACGACACCTCCCGCGTCGTGGGAGTTGGCCGTCAGCCGGACGGTGTCGTAGCCGAGGGTGAGGTCCGAGTGGTGGTTCAGCTCCTGCTGGACGACGGCGATGTGGGCGACGAACGCGCTCGCCGCGAAGTGGCCGCCCAGCCGGTACGTGCGCAGGATGCGGTCCTCCGCGAAGGCCCAGCCCGGGAGGTCCCGCAACCGGTCCTCGATCTCCTTCTGCGACAGCGGCTCGCTCGGCATCGGCAGGCTCCTTCTCCCCGTGAGGTGGAGTCAAAGGTTCCCACAGCGCCCGCCGGTGCGTGCCGGGCGCGCGCGCCCGGCACGGGTGTCCTCCCCCGCCTCCGGCCCGGCCCGGACGGTCACGGCGGGCGGGCCCCGGTACGGCCGTGCACGCCCTCTTGACGCGCGATGCTCGAAAACATCCGGGGTCCCCTGTTCCGGCGCGGAGCGGCGGGCTACGCTTCCACGCAGCCCAGACCGCTCGAACGTCCTGTCGACCTACGGAGAACCCCAGGTGCGAGCCGCCCCCCGACCCGACCTCGCCGCGGCCGGGTTCCTCGCCCCGGCGGAGCGTCCGGACCGGCTCCCGGGGGCCGCCCCGGGGCCACAGGCCGGGAGGGTCCGGCAAAGAGCCCGGCCGCGTCCTTCGGGCCGCGCCCCGGCACGGTCCTGAGGGGCTGCCCGCCGCCGCCCCGCCGGGAACCGTTCCCCGCGGGGAACGTCTTCGACGTGACGTCGTCCGTCCGGCGCGCGGCCGGGCGGACGGGGCTCCGAGGACGCTCCCCCGGGCCGCCCCGCGCATCCGCCCCGCACCCCGGACGGGCGCCGGGCACCACCCGGTGACCGTGCCCGACGGCCGCCGTGGCCCCGGGCCGTGCACCCGGGCCGGACCGGCGGCGGCGCCGGAGCCCTCCGGAGACCGCACCGGGCCGGCGCCGCTCGCCGACGCCCCTTTCACGCCGATGCCCCGCGCACGGCCCTGACAGAGAGCACGACACGACGATGACCCCTTCCCGCCCGCCCCACCACGCCGTCGTCATCGGCGCCAGCATGGCCGGCCTGCTGGCCGCCGCCGTCCTCGCCGAGCACGTGGCGACGGTCACGATCATCGATGCGGACACCCTGCCGGAGGGCCCGGCGCCCCGGCGCGGGCTCCCGCAGGCCCGCCACGTCCACATCCTGTGGTCCGGCGGGGCACGTGCCGTCGAGGAGATCCTCCCGGGCATCGTCGGGGAGTGGCAGGCCGCGGGCGCGCTCCGCCGCAGCCTGCCCACCGACCTCGTCACCAAGGCCGCCCAGGGCTGGATTCCGCGCTGTACGGAGAAGCAGTTCAACATCTCCTGCAGCCGTGATCTCCTCGACTCGGTGGTCCGCGCCCGGGTGACGGCCCTGCCGGGCGTCTCCACCCTCCAGCGCGGCCGGGTCCGGGGGCTTCAGGGCACGGCGTCCCAGGTGACCGGCGTACGGGTCGACACCCCGGACGAGGAGGGCCGCGTGGTCGCCGCCGACCTGGTGGTCGACGCGAGCGGGCGCGGCTCGCGCGCCCGCGCCTGGCTCCAGGAACTCGGGGTGAGCGGCGTCCGGGAGGCCCGGGTCGACTCCGGCCTGGTCTACGCGACGCGGATCTTCGAGGCGCCCGCCGGAGCGCACGCGATGGGCTTCCCGATCGTCAACGTGCAGTCCGACCCCCGGGTGCCCGTCCCCGGCCGGACGGCCACGATCGTGCCCATCGAGAACGGCCTGTGGCAGGCCACGCTCTCCGGGACCCGGGGCGGCCAGCCGACCGGCGACCCGGACGCGTTCGTCCCGTTCGCCAAGAGCGTCCGGGACCCGATCGTGGGCGAACTCCTCGACGGCAGGAAGCCCCTCACGGACGTCGCCGTCACCCAGGGCACCGCCAACCGCCGGGTCTACTTCGAGAAGGCCGTCCTGCCGGACGGCTTCTTCGCCGTCGGCGACTCGGTGGCCACCTTCAACCCGCTCTACGGGCAGGGCATGACGGTCGCCGCGCAGGGGATGCTGGCCGTGCGTTCCCTGCTCCGCGCCCGGGGGCTCGCCGGGCCCGGCTTCAGCCGCGAGGCGCAGCGGGCGCTGGCCCCGCAGGTGGGCACCGCCTGGGAGCTCGCCACCTCGCAGGACATCCTCTATCCCGGCGCCACCGGCATGACGCCCCGGGCGGGCTCCGGGCTGCTCAACGGGTACGTGAGCCGGCTGATGACCGGGGCCACCACCCGGGAGAAACTCACCGCCGCCCTCTTCGAGGTCCTCACGATGAGCAGGACGCCCGCGCACTGGCTGCGCCCCTCCGTGGTCTGGGACGTCGTGCGCGCCTCGGAGCGGGGCGCCCTGACGGGGCCGCCGCTGAGCGCCGCCGAGCGGGCCGTCGCCGGGCTGGACCAGGGCCGGGACCCCGTCGGCCGGGCCCGGTGACGGGCGGCCCGGCGCGGGGGGCGGCCCGGTGGGTGTGAGGGGCGGCGCCGGCCGGGACCGGCGGGGGCCCTGAGGCCCACCGGGCCGGGCCGGGTGCCCGTCGCGGGGCGGGACCGGGGCCCGGCGGCGGGGCGGGTCAGAGGTCCGCGAGCGCCAGGCCGGCCTGGGCGGCGGCGGCCTGGACGGTCTGCTCCAGCAGCACGGCGATGGTCATCGGGCCGACCCCGCCCGGCACCGGGGTGATCAGCGAGGCGCGGGCCGCGGCCGAGGGGAAGTGGACGTCCCCGACGTTGCCCACGTTGTACCCGGCGTCCAGCACCACCGCGCCCGGCTTGATGTCCTCGCCCCGGATGAACTCGGCCTTGCCGACGGCGGCGACCAGCACGTCCGCCTGGCGCACGATCGCGGACAGGTCACGGGTGCGGGAGTGGCAGTAGGTGACGGTGGCGTTCTGCTCCAGCAGCAGCATCCCGACGGGCTTGCCCAGGATCGCGCTGCGGCCGACGACCACGGCGTGCTTGCCGGTCAGGTCCACGTCGTGAGCGGCGAGCAGGCGCATGATCCCGCCGGGGGTGCAGGAGACGAAGCCCGGCAGGCCGAAGCCCATGGCGGCGAAGGAGTGCATGGTGACCCCGTCGACGTCCTTGCCGGGGGCGATGGCTTCAAAGGCGGCGCGCTCGTCGATGTGGTGCGGGACGGGGTGCTGGAGGAGGATGCCGCTGACCTCGGGGTCCTCGGAGAGCGCGGTGAGGACCGCCACCAGTTCCCCGGTGGTGGTCGTGGCGGGCAGCTCCACGTGGCGGGAGGTGATCCCGGCCTTGGCGCAGCGGTTCTGCTTCATCCGGACGTAGGTGACGGAGGCGGGGTCCTCGCCGACCAGGACGGTCGCGAGACAGGGCGCCGTGCCGGTGCGCGCGGTGAGCTCCGCCGCGAGGGCGGCGGTCCGCTCCGAGACGCGGCGGGCGAGCGCGGTGCCGTCCATGAGCCGGGCGGTGCGGGCGTCGGAGGCGGTGGCCTCGGAGGCGGTCGGGGTGTCGGAGGCAGTCTGGGCGGTCGTCACGGGGGTCTCCTGAACGTCGCTGCGGATCGCGGTTCGCCCAGGCGCGCGGCAATCGGCGTACGGGAAGCACGCCGGGCCGCTCCCCGGTGGTGATCCACCCGAACGCCAGTCACGGCCCGCCGCGCAGTCTAGTCGACGTGCCGTGCGGCCGGCCGGGGCGTACCGGGTGGAGGAGCCGGTCACCGGCTGGGAGGATCGGGGCATGACGCGCACTTTTGACCACCTCGTCGCCGAGGCCGAGACGGTGTCGGTGGACGGCTGGGACTTCTCCTGGCTCGACGGCCGTGCCACCGAGGAGCGCCCCTCCTGGGGCTACCAGCGGCTGCTCGCCGAGCGGCTCGCGCGGGTGGACTCCGTCCTGGACGTCCAGACCGGCGGCGGCGAGGTCCTCGCCGGGGCCGGGCCCCTGCCCCGGCTGACGGCGGCCACGGAGTCCTGGCCGCCGAACATCGCCAGGGCGACCCGGCTGCTGCACCCGCTCGGGGCGGTCGTGGTCGCGGACACGGACGAGCCGCCGCTGCCCTTCGGTGACGGGGCCTTCGCGCTGGTGACCAGCCGGCACCCGGTGACGATCTGGTGGGACGAGATCGCGCGGGTGCTGGCGCCGGGCGGCACCTACCTCTCCCAGCAGGTCGGTCCGGCGAGCGTCTTCGAGCTGGTCGAGTACTTCCTCGGCCCGCAGCCCGAGGAGGTCCGGCGCGGCCGGCACCCCGGCGACGCGGTGGCCGACGCCACGAAGGCCGGGCTCGACGTCGTCGATCTGCGCTCGGAGCGGCTGCGGACGGAGTTCCACGACATCGGAGCCGTGATCTACTTTCTCCGGAAGGTGATCTGGATGGTTCCCGGCTTCACCGTCGGTCGGTACCGGGACCGGTTGCGCGAGCTCCACGAACAGATCGGACGCGAGGGTCCGTTCGTCGCGCACACGGCTCGTTTCCTCATCGAGGCCCGTAAAAAAGGCTGATCGAAAAGGCGGACGCGGCCACGCCGGATCGGTTGCGCGGACACAGCGTGGCGCAGGTCACTCAATTCAGCGCGTAACGAATCGACTCGGGCATGCGATGAACCGACAGGTGTCCTCGCGCGGCCCCGGAATACAGACCCCCCTCGGGTCTGTTTCCCGAGTCCGCGCGATGATGTCCCGCCCACCCCTTACTGTCCGCAACGAGAGGCTCCTTGTGTCGCTCAGCCCGTCCCGTACGTTCCCTCCGGAGATCGCCGAATCCGAGGCCCTTGTCGCGCTCGTGGAGCGTGGCCGCGAGCAGGGTCACATCAACGGTGACGACGTGCGCCAGGCCTTCGAGGCCGGCCGCATCCCGGTGGACCAGTGGAAGCGGGTCCTGCGCAGCCTGAACCAGGTTCTGGACGAGGAGGGTGTCGCCCTCCACGTCAGCGCGGCCCCCGCGACCAAGGCTGCCGCCAAGAAGCCCCGCAAGGCGGCAGCGGCCCCGGCACGTACCGTGACCAAGAAGGCGGCCGCCGCGCCGCGCCCCATCGGCGCGCGCAAGACCGCGGCCACCCCCGTCGCCGCCGCGGCGGCGATATCGGGAGAACCGGGCGCCGTGTCCGAGGACCCGGCGGACGCCACCGCGCCCAAGAAGCGCGCGGTCAAGAAGACCGCCGTGAAGAAGACCGCCGTGAAGAAGACCGCCACGGCGAAGAAGGCCGGGGCCAAGGACGCCGACGAGGGCGAGAGCCCGGCAGCCGAGGGCGAGGACTGGGCGGCCGAGGACATCGCCGACGACGCCGAGGAGGAGACCCCCAAGACCGGCGGCACCCAGGGTTTCGTCCTGTCCGACGACGACGAGGACGACGCCCCGGCGCAGACGGTCATGGTGGCCGGTGCCACCGCCGACCCGGTCAAGGACTACCTCAAGCTGATCGGCAAGGTGCCGCTCCTCAACGCCGAGCAGGAGGTGGAGCTCGCCAAGCGCATCGAGGCGGGCCTGTTCTCCGAGTACAAGCTCGAAGAGGAGGAGGACCACAAGCCCGCCTTCAAGCGTGAGCTGGAGATCCTCGTCGAGGACGGCCGCCGCGCCAAGAACCACCTGCTGGAGGCCAACCTCCGCCTCGTGGTCTCCCTCGCCAAGCGGTACACGGGCCGCGGCATGCTCTTCCTGGACCTGATCCAGGAGGGCAACGTCGGTCTGATCCGCGCCGTGGAGAAGTTCGACTACACCAAGGGCTTCAAGTTCTCCACGTACGCGACCTGGTGGATCAGGCAGGCGATCACGCGCGCCATGGCCGACCAGTCGCGCACCATCCGCATCCCCGTGCACATGGTCGAGATCATCAACAAGCTCGCCCGTGTGCAGCGCCAGATGCTCCAGGACCTGGGCCGCGAGCCCACCCCGGAGGAGCTGGGCAAGGAACTCGACATGACCCCCGAGAAGGTCATCGAGGTCCAGAAGTACGGCCGTGAGCCGATCTCCCTGCACACCCCGCTGGGTGAGGAGGGCGACAGCGAGTTCGGTGACCTCATCGAGGACTCCGAGGCCGTGGTCCCGGCCGACGCGGTCTCCTTCACCTTCCTCCAGGAGCAGCTGCAGTCGATCCTGGGCACGCTCTCCGAGCGTGAGGCGGGCGTGGTCTCCATGCGGTACGGCCTCAACGACGGCCAGCCGAAGACCCTGGACGAGATCGGCCGTGTGTACGGGGTCACCCGTGAGCGCATCCGTCAGATCGAGTCCAAGACCATGTCGAAGCTGCGCCACCCGTCGCGCTCCCAGGTGCTGCGCGACTACCTGGACTGAGCGGGCCCGCACCACGGACCGGGGCCCCGGAGGATCTTCCTCCGGGGCCCCGGTCCGTTTCCGGCTCAGGCGGTGACGCGGCTCAGGCGTCGGCGCGCTTCCGCCGGGCGGCCATCACCGCGTGGACGAGGATGCCCGCGAAGAGGAACAGCACGCCCTGGTGGACGGCGGCGTAGCCGGAGCCCGCCACCAGCCACATCGAGAAGCCGAAGGCCAGGCAGGCGACGCAGGCGTCCCGGACCAGGCGGCCCCGCCGGACGCGCTCGCCCTGGCCGGAGACGAGGAAGTAGATCTGCGCGGCGGTGGAGAGCAGGTAGGGGACGGTCGCCGTGAAGGTGGTGACCAGGACCAGGGTCTCGAAGACGCCCGCGGCGGCGGCCGTGTAGTTGTAGACGGTCAGCGCCGAGGCCAGGACGACCGTGACGCCCACGCCCACCACCGGGACGCCCCGCCTCTTCGTCCCGAAGACCTTCGGGAAGAGGCCGTCCTTGGCGGCGGCGTACGGGGTCTGCGCGCTGAGCAGGGTCCAGCCGTTGAGGGCGCCGGTCATCGAGATCACGGCCGCGCAGGCGACCAGGGTGCCGCCCCAGCTCCCGCCGAACATCGCGTTGACCGCGTCGCTGAAGGGGGCCTGGGAGGTGACCAGCGTGTCGTGGGCGACCAGGCCGAAGACGGAGAGGGTGCCCAGCAGGTAGACGGTGGCCGCCCCGGCCGTGCCCAGGATCGTGGCCCGGCCGACGTTGCGGGCCGGGTCGCGGACCTCGCCCGCGCTGACGGCGGCGGACTCGACGCCCAGGTAGCTGAAGAGCAGGATCGCCGCGGCGGCGGAGACCGCGCCGACCGCGCTCTGGTCGGTGGCCCGGAAGGGGCCGAGGTTGGCCGGGTCGAAGAAGAAGAGCCCGCCCACGGCCACGAGCAGCAGCGGGGCGAACTTCAGCACGGTGGAGACCAGTTGGACGGCGCCCACGTACCGGGTGCCGGCCAGGTTGGCGAGGGCCGGGAGCCACTGCACGGTGAGGGCGGCCAGACACATCGACCAGGTGTGCTCGCCCACGGCCGGGAAGAGCACGACGAGGTAGCCGACGGAGGCCACCGCGAGGGCCGCGTTGGAGACCCAGGTGGTGATCCAGTAGCTGTAGGCGGCGAGGAAGCCGGCGAAGTCGCCGAAGGCGGCGCGGGCGTAGACGTACGGTCCGCCGGTCTGCGGGTGCCGTTCGGCGAGGCGGCCGAAGACGAGGGCGAGGGCGATCGCGCCGAGGGTCAGCACGGCGAAGGCGACGAGGCTGATGGTGCCGAAGGGGGCCACCGAGGCCGGGAGGAGGAAGATCCCGCCGCCGATGATGTTGCCCATGACGAGGCAGGTGGCGACGGGCAGGGACATCCGAAACGTGTAGGGCTTGGAAGTTCCCTGGTCAGCTATGGTTTCGGGCGTTCGGTTGCGCCTCGTGAGCATGGCGGGGTGGTGCCTCTCGATGGTGCTGATCATCCGATTGGTGCCGGACGCCCCATATGCTCGACCAGGCGCGGAAGCCGCTCCAAATCGCCGCATATCGTCCTGTTCGCCACCTCATGACGGCAAGATCCTGCGCCCGCCCCCACCCGCGGACGAAAGATCGGCACCACCCACCCGTGAAGACCCGCCCGCCCCGGGTCCACCGGGACCCCCGCCGCACCGCTCGGACCGGCCCGGGGAACGGGGGCGGGGAGTTCAGCCGGGGGTGGTGCCACTACCGGGGGCCGTGGGGGCGGGGCGGGGGGTGTTCGGCTCGGTCAGCCAGCGGCGCAGGACGGTGTGGACCGCCTCCGCGCCGACCAGCTCCGCGCCGGGGCCCGGGTCCGGCGCCGTGCCCGGGGCGGGTTCCGGGAGGGGGGACGACAGGTCCGTCGGCCACATCAGGAACGGGTGGCCCTGTTCCCCGCCCAGGCCGCCGTGCGAGCCGATCTGCTCCTCGAACGCGTGCACCTCGCCCGTCGCGGGGTCGTACGCCGAGTTCACCATGATGTCGGCCACGTGCGGGAAGGAGTCGGTCCGGCGCACGGCCTCGGCCGCGCCCGGCCCGAAGGGCGCCAGCAGCGCCTCCGCCTCGCCCGGGACGTCCAGCCGCGCGCGGGCCCCGTCCGCGCCCAGCACCACCCCGTCCACCAGCAGGAACCCCACGCCCGGGTGGTTGGCCAGGGTCGCCAGCAGCGCGGGGTGCGCGCGCTCGATCCGTTCCCGCGAAGCCCGCCCGGGGAGGTCCGGGAAGGAGATCAGCCCGAGGTTGCCGGAGGCCAGCACCACCGGGTCGGGGCCGGGCTCCGGGTGGGCCTCCTCGCCCGTCTCCTCGACCGGCCGGTGCAGCGCCGCCCGGACCGCCGCGCGCGCCTCGGCCCCGCTGCGCGTGCCGTCGGCCCGGCGCGGGACCGGCAGCCCGCAGCCCGCGCGGACCAGGTCCTTCAAGGTCAGCCCGTACCGGCCGAGGAAGGTCTCCCCCGGGCTCTGGCCGTGGTCCGAGAGCAGCACGATCCGGTACTCCCGGGGGGCGTGCTCGGCGACCCGGGCGAGCAGTGCCAGGCTCCGGTCCAGGCGGGTCAGGATCTGGTCGGTGTCCCGGCCGCGCGGGCCCGAGTGGTGGGCGACCTCGTCGTAGGCGACCAGGTCGGCGTAGACGGCGGAGCGGCCCGCGAGCATGTCGCCGAGGACCGCGGCCACCACCACGTCCCGCTCGATCACCGTCGCGAAGGCCCGGATCAGCGGGTACAGCCCGCCCCGCGCCACCCGCGGCCGGTCCCCGCGCGTCCGGGCCCGTACCGACTGGCCGATCTCCCGGCCCACCTCGGCGGCGAAGGACAGGGCCGTGCGGACGGCGTTGGCGGGGTCGGAGAAGTACGCGAAGTAGCCCGCGCGGGAGCGGTTGCCCCGGTCCCGCCGGGCCGAGACCGAGAGGACCAGCGCCAGCTGGTCCGCGCCGCCGCTGAAGAGGTTGCCGCGGCTGGCACCGTCCCGGGCGAGCAGTCCGGCGTTCCCGGTGCGCAGGGCGGCGCGCCGCTGGAGTTCGGCGGCGCTGCGGGGCCGGTTGCAGACCATCACGTCACCGGTCTCCTTCTCGTACCAGCGGAAGGCCGGCACGTCGAAGGTGGAGCCGTGCAGGATGCCGAGCTGGCTGGCGCCGGTCTGGCTGGACCAGTCCGTGCGCCAGGGCATGACCCGGTGGCTGCGGTCCAGCCAGCCGGCCACGGTCGGCATCAGGCCGCGGCCCGCCGCGTGGCGCAGCTCCTCGTACCCGACCCCGTCGAGCTGGAGGAGGACCAGGCCGGGCGGGGAGGCGCCGGCTCCGGGGGCGCCGGTACGGGGCTGCCGGCGGCGGCGGCGGTCGGCGAGCCGGTAGAGGCGGCGCCGGTAGGCCTCGTCGTCGCGCACCGCGAGGGCGGTGGAGGTCGCGGAGGCCACGGCGGACATCACCGCGGCCACCACCACCGCGGTCTCGGGGGCCACCTGGCCGCGCCCGGACGGGATCAGACTGAGCGCGATCAGCAGCAGCGAACCGTTGAGGAAGAAGACCAGCAGCCCCAGGACCAGCGCGGGCACCAGCAGCAGGGCCCGGACCAGCACGGGCCAGACCAGGGCGCTCAGCAGGCCGAAGGCCCCGGCTCCCCAGGCGGCGGTCAGCCCGATCTGGGTGAGGGAGTCACCGTCCCCGGAGCGGAGTTCGAAGTCCGGCAGGATGCCGGCCAGGACGAGCATCGTGAGCGTGGACACCACCCACACCACGGTCACCCGCATCAGGGCGCCGCCCGTGGCCCGCCACCGTCCTCGCGACACTCCGTACCCGCCTCACCGCCTCGGCCCGCGCCCCGCCCGCGGACCCCCGTCCCGTCCCAGGCTCGCACAGCGGAGCCGGAGCGGCCGGATGGCGCACACGTGTACGTACGCGGGTGTACGTACGCGGGTGTACGTATCACGGGTGTACGTCCGGGTGCGGGCACCCTGGTCCGGGTCAGGTGCCGTCGTAGCCCGCGGTCGGCATGGACAGCCTCCGGTGGACCTCGGCCTTCATCGCCGAGGTGTAGCGCGGCTCGTCGTGCCCGGCGGTCTCCAGCCGTACGCCGCGCCGTTCGCACTCGGCGGTGAACTCCTCGACCGAGCGCAGCGCCCGCGCCAGGACGTGCGGGCTGGCGGCGACGAACAGGTCGGCCTGTCCGGCGTCGATGTCGGCCCAGAGTCCGCAGTGGTCGAAGCGCAGCCCGTAGAAGAGCAGTTGCCGGGTCACGACGTACCCCCGGTCGGCGGCCCAGCGGGCGCACACGGCGTGCTGGCCCCGGGTGTCCACGGCGAAGGGGTCGGCGTCGAGGTCCTCCAGCGGGGCCAGACTGGAGATCACGGCCACGCGCAGCTCATCCATGCGGCCCGACCCTACTCCGGTCCGCCGCCGTGCAGGAGAGGGGGGCGGGCCCGCGGTCCGGCAGGCGCGGGCCGGTGAACCTTCCGGGGCGCGGCACTACGCTCGGAGGGTCAGAGGCCGCAGGGTCCGGGGTGTCGAAGGAGGGAGGCCGGATGCCGGTGGAGGTCACCTGGTGGGGGCATGCCACGTGCACGGTCGAGGATTCCGGGGTCCGGCTGCTGACCGATCCGCTCTTCGCACGGCGCCTCGCGCACCTGCGGCGGCGGCGCGGGGCGGTGCCCCCGCCGGAGGCCGCCGTGGCGGACGCGGTACTGGTCTCCCATCTGCACGCCGACCACCTGCACCTGCCGTCGCTGGCGCTGCTGGCGCCCGGAACCCGGCTGCTGGTGCCGCGCGGGGCGCGCCGCGCCGTACCCGGCCTCGACCGGACCGCCGGGGCGGGCGCGCTGGTGGTGACGGAGGTCGCGCCGGGCGACGAGGTCCACGTCCGAGGCGGCGTACGGGTACGGGCGGTCAGCGCGCTCCACGACGGGCGGCGGCTGCCGTTCGGGCCGGTGCGCGCGCCGGCGCTCGGGTACGTGGTCGAGGGCGCGGCCCGGACCTATTTCGCCGGGGACACCGGGCTCTTCGACACGATGGCCGAGGAGGTCGGGCCGGTGGACGTGGCGCTGCTGCCGGTGGGCGGCTGGGGGCCGTACCTGGGCCGGGGGCACCTGGACGCGGGGCGGGCGGCGCGGGCGCTGGCCGCGCTGGCACCGGCCGCGGCGGTGCCGGTCCACTACGGGACGTACTGGCCGGTCGGGATGGACGCGGTGCGCCCGCACGAGTTCCACGCGCCGGGCGGGGAGTTCGCGCGGTGGGCGGGGCGGCTCGCGCCGAAGGTGACGGTACGGGTGCCCGCGCACGGCGAACGGGTGCGGCTGCCGTGACCTGGTACGAGGTGACGGCGGCGGCCGGACGGGCGGTGCCGGAGACGGCCCAGCAGGCGGTGGGCTACCCGGCGCTGTTCGTCCTGGTGGTGCTGGGCGCGCTGATGCCGGTGATCCCGACGGGGGCGCTGGTGAGTTCGGCGGCCGTGGTGGCCTTCCATCAGCGGTCACTGCCCTGGGGGGTGCTGCTGGTCTTCGGGGTGGCGGCGGCGGCCGCGTTCGCCGGGGACCTGGCCCTGTACTGGCTGGGGCAGCGCGGGGTGCGTTCGCGGGGCGGGTCGCGGTGGCTGGAGGCGCTGCGCGGCCGGGTCACGCCCGAGCGGCTGGAGCGGGCGCAGGGCAAGCTGGACGCGCACGGGACGCAGGTCCTGGTGGTCTCCCGGCTGGTTCCGGCGGGCCGGATTCCGGTGATGCTGGCCTGTCTGCTGGCGCGGCTCCCGCTGCGCCGCTTCGCCCGGGGCGACGGGCCGGCCTGTCTCGCCTGGGCGGCGACGTACGGGCTGATCGGCATCGTGGGCGGCTCCCTCTTCTCGGAGCCGTGGAAGGGCGTGGCCCTGGCGGTCGCCCTGACGCTCCTGATCAGCGGGGCCCCGGCCCTGTGGCGGCGGCTCCGGCACTGACCGGGCGCGGCGGGGCCCTCGCGGGGACCCGCCGGGTGTCTCACAGGGTGCGGGAGGCGCCGATCGGGAGGTCCCAGAGGTCCTCGCGGGGCAGTCCCGCCCGGGACCAGGCCGCGCGGGCCCGGTGGAGGGGTTCCATGACCGGTTCGGCGGAGAGGACGAAGGTGGCCCAGTGCATGGGGGCCATCCGGCGGGCGCCGAGGTCCAGGCAGGCCCGGACGGCCTCCTCCGGGTCGGTGTGGACGTCGCCGAGCCACCAGCGCGGGGCGTAGGCGCCGACCGGCAGGAGGGCGAGGTCGATGCCGGGGTGGTGGCGGCCGATCTCGCCGAACCAGTGGCCGTAGCCGGTGTCGCCCGCGAAGTAGACCTTCCTCGGGGCGGGGCTGCGGGTGTCGGTGAGGACCCAGCCGCCCCACAGGGTCCGGCAGGTGTCGGTCAGGGACCGTTTCGACCAGTGGTGGGCCGGGACGAAGTCGAAGCGCACGCCGTCCAGTTCGGCCGATTCCCACCAGTCCAGCTCGGTGACGCGGGTGAAGCCCCGGCGGCGGCACCAGCGGGCCAGGCCGGCCGGGACGAAGAGGGCCGTGTGCCGGGGCAGCCGCTTGAGGGTGGGGGCGTCGAGGTGGTCGTAGTGGTTGTGGCTGATCACCACGGCGTCCACCGGCGGCAGGTGCGCCCAGCCCACCCCGACGGGTGTCATCCGGGCCGGGGTGCCGAGGATGCGCCGGGACCAGACGGGGTCGGTCAGGACGGTCAGCCCGCCGGTCCGCAGCACCCAGCTGGCGTGTCCGGCCCAGGTGACGCAGACCGTGCCGGGGGCGACGGCGGGCAGCGGGGCGGGCGCGTACGGCAGGTCGGGGATGCCGCGCAGCCCCTCGGGGCCGGGCCGGAAGGCGCCCTCGCGGGCGAGCCGGGTGAAGGCGCGCAGGCCGGGCAGCGGGGTGGTCAGCCGGTCCGCGAAGGAGCGGGGCCAGAGGCGGAGCTCACCGATCGGGCGCGGGGCGGCGGGGCGCGCGGGCGGGGCCGGGCGGACCGCCGGGCGCGGGGCGGCGGCGGGGCGGGCGGGCCCCGCGGCGGCGGGGGCGTCCGTCTGGTCCCTCATCGAGAAGTCTCCGTTCACCGCGGGTCGGGCGTCGGGGGCGGCTGCTTCGGGCGGGGCGGTGGAGTGGCGGGGCGGTGGGGGCCGGTCCGGCGGCCGGGGGGTCAGGCCAGCGCGGCCAGGACCGATCCGAGGAGGTCCAGGGAGCGGCGTACGTGCGGGAGGGCGAGCGGGTCGCGCGCGGTGAGCGCGGCGAGCCGTTCCTCCGGGGTCGCCCCGAGCAGCGGTCCGGTCGACAACCGCACCCGCAGCGCGCCCAGCTCGTCCGCGAACCGCTGCCCGCCGGGGGCGGGGGCGCCGAGTCTGCCGCCGAGCCAGTCCTCCAGCTCCATCGCGTCGCCGACCCCGTGCCGGGCCAGTCCGGCGCGGAGCGGGGTCAGGTCGGCGTAGAGGTGCCGGCCGGCCTGCGGGGGCCGGGCCAGTGCCCCGGCGGCCAGCAGTTCCCGGTGGGCGGCGGCGGCCACCGTGCCGTGCAGGGCGGCCGAGGCCCTGGCCCGTCCGGCGACGGCTTCGGGCTCGTCCAGCGCGTACGCGGCGGCGGTGGCGACGGGTCCGGCGGTCAGGGCCCCGGTGGCGGTGAGGACGTCGAGGGCGCGGGCGCGCAGCCAGGTGCCGCGCGGGGTGCCGGGGAAGCGGAGCACGGCGGCGGGCCAGGCGGCGGGCAGCAGGGCTCCGGAGAGGTCGACCAGGACGGCGGCCCGGTCGGGGAGCATCTCGGCGGGGCTGAGGACCGGGGTGTCGCGTGGCCGGTGCACGGTGTCGCGCCAGCTCTCGTCGCTGACGACGAAGAGCCCGGCCGAGGCGGCGGCCTCGCACGCCTCGCGCAGCGTCTCGGGCGGCGCCACGGTGGCGGTCGGGTCGTCGGCGACCGAGAGCAGCAGCACGCGCGGGTCCCCGCCCTCGGCGCGCACCCGTCGTACGGTCTCCAGCAGGGCGTACGGGTCGGGCACGCCGCCGCACGCCGCCGGGGTCGGCACGTGGTAGGCCCGCCGTCCCAGCAGCCGGACCTGCGGAGTCCACCAGGCGGGGCACGGCCGGGGCAGCATCACGTCGCCCCCGTACGCGCCGAGCAGCGCGAGCAGCAGCGCCGGGGCGCCGGGCCCGGCGGCCACGTTCTCCGGGGCGGTGGCCAGCCCGCGCCGCCCCCAGTACCGGCACGCGGCCTCGCGCACGGGCTCGCCGCCGCCCGGCGGTTCGGGGGTGGCGGCGTCCGCCGCCGAGGTGAGGACGGCGGCGAGTTCGGGCGGGACGGGCAGGCCCGGCTGGGGTCCGGGCGGGCCGTACCGGACCGGACCACGGCCTTCCGCCGCCGTGCGCTGCGTCCCCGCCACCGTGTCCCGCCTTCCTGGCTCGTCCGGTTCCGTCCGGTTCCGTCCCGCTTCCGTGTCCCGCCGGGTCCGCCGGTCCGCCAGTTCGGCCTAGGGCCAGCCCTGCCCTGCCCTTTATACGATTGTTTGCCGGGGTATGCCTGTCGTCGTCCCGCTCCACCGGGGCCCACGGCCCGAGGACCCCGCGGCGCCCGCGGTCTCAGTCGAGCCTCCCCATCAGCGCGAGCAGCCGGGTCTGCGCGCTCGCGCCCGGCGGCGCCTGGAGCGGCGGGGCGAACATGCCGCTCGCCGCCAGCTCGGCCGCGTGCGGCGCGACCTCGCGGGCGCAGAACGCGACCAGGTCGTCCGGCAGCCGCTCGTCGGCGCCGATGGCGCGGGAGAGGTCCCAGGCGTGCACGGCGCAGTCGACGGTCAGTTGCGCGCAGTACTCCGACCCGGGCACGGGCCCGTACGAGAGCCCGACCGTCCGCTCCAGGGCGCCGGGCGCGGCGAGGGCGGTGTGCGCGGCGGCCGAGGCCCGGTCCCAGGCCCCGGCCGGGTCCTCGCCCAGCACGTCGCCGGAGAAGGCGTCGCCGAGTTCCCCGGCGCTGCGGCCGTCGGTGACCAGCGGCTCCACCCAGAGCTGCTCGGCGGTGACGTGGCCGACCAGCTGCCGTACGTTCCACAGCGTGCACGGGGTCGGCGCCCGCCACTGGTCGGCGCCGACGGCCCGTACGCGTTCGCCGAAGAGCCGCAGCGCCTCGGCGTGCGCTCCGAGCGGGGTGTCCGGCATGGCTCTCACCGTCCCGTACCAGGTGACCGGCCCCCCGGCCCACTCTCCTCGCCCTCGCCGCGCCCTGCCACCGCCCTCACCCGGCGCCCTTCGGCGGAAAGGCACGTGTCCACTTGTCGGAATGCTGGTCTCACCTGTCGAACCTTCCTCTACCGTGAGGCGCGCGGCACCCGGCGCCCGGAGCGCCGACGGGAACAGACGAGGACGACGGAAGACGAGACGACGAGGGAGTCGGGTCATGAGAGAGACGGCCGTCTACACGCACGGGCACCACGAATCGGTCCTGCGCTCGCACCGCTGGCGCACCGCCGCGAACTCGGCCGCCTATCTGAGCGGCGCGCTGCGGCCGGGCCTGTCGGTCCTGGACGTCGGCTGCGGGCCGGGCACGATCACCGCGGACCTGGCGGAGCTGGTGGCGCCGGGCGGCCGGGTGACCGCGGTCGACGCGTCGCGGGACGTCCTCGGCCAGGCCCGGGAGTACGTGGCGGGGCGCGGCCTGAGCGGGGTGGAGTTCGCCGTCGCGGACGTCCACGCGCTGGACTTCCCGGACGGCTCCTTCGACGTGGTCCACGCCCACCAGGTGCTCCAGCACGTCGGCGACCCGGTCCAGGCGCTGCGCGAGATGCGGCGGGTGTGCCGGCCGGGCGGGATCGTGGCCGCGCGGGACGCGGACTACGCGGCGATGGCCTGGTACCCGCGGGTGCCGGGTCTGGAGGAGTGGCTGGGCCTGTACCGCCGGGTCGCCCGCGCCAACGGCGGTGAACCGGACGCGGGCCGCCGGCTGCGGGCGTGGGCGCGCGCGGCGGGCTTCACGGCGGCGGAGGTGACCTCCTCGGCGACGGCCTGGTGCTACGCCACCGAGGCGGAGACCGCCTGGTGGTCACGGCTGTGGGCGGACCGGACGACGGCCTCCGCCTACGCGGACATCGCCGTCCGGGGCGGGCACGCCACCCCCGGCGAGCTGGCGGCCGTCGCCGCTGCCTGGCACACCTGGGGCGCCGCGCCCGACGCCTGGTTCTCGGTGCTGAACGGCGAGATCCTGTGCCGCGTGCAACGGCCGGAGCCGGAGCCGCCCGCGCGCGACGCCCCCTGACCGGGGCCGCCCGGCCCCGCCTCCCTCACCCCGGCCGGAGCGGGCCCGGCCCGAGCGGCGGCGCGGCAGCCCGGCGCGCGGGCGCTCGTCCGGTCCGTGCCCCCCCGGCAGCCGCCGCACAGGGGTTCCGCCGATCACCACCGGTCAGGATTGCGCGAAGCCCCGCGCCCGGCCGCTTCCCGGACCCGGTGGCAGGTGTCAAGTGTCAGATGTCAGGTGAAGGAACCGGCGACGAGGTCGGCGAGGAGCGCCGCGCCGCGCCCGTCCGGGTCCAGGTCGGGGTCGTAGATCGTGACGTTGAGCCCGACGCAGCGCGGGGAGCGCACCAGCACCCCGAGCAGTTCGGCGAGTTCGTCGGGGATCAGGCCGCCGGGGTCGGGGCTGTCCACGGCGGGCATCACGGACGGGTCCAGCACATCGGCGTCCAGGTGCACCCAGAACCCGGCGGTGTCCGGCGGGTGGAGCCCTTCCAGGGCCGCCCGCGCCACCGGTCCGGCGCCGTACTCGCGGATCTCCCCCACGGTGGCGGCGGAGATCCCGGCGGCGCGCAGCTCCGGGAGGTCGGGGTCCTCGTCCCGGAGCCCGAAGAGCCGTACGTCCTCGTCCCGCAGGTAGGGCGAGAGCCCCTCCAGGTCGGCGAGGACGGCCTGGCCGCGCCCGGTGCCCAGGGCGAGTTCCTCCCCGGCGGCGGCTCCCACCGGCCCGTTCACGGCCTCGTTCCCGGCGTGGCGGAAGTCGGCGGAGCCGTCGATCGCGGCGAGTCCGTACCGGCCGACGCGGCGCATGGCCAGGGAGGCGCCGAGCTGGATCGAGCAGTCGCCGCCGAGGACGACGGGGAACTCCCCGGCCCGCAGGTGCCGTTCGATCCGGTCGGCGAGGGTGACGGTGTAGGCGGCGAGGGCCTCGGCGTGGAAGACCCCGTCGCCCTCCTTCCAGTCGCCCCGGTCGTAGCGCGGCGGGACCACGACGCCGCCCTCGCGCGCGCCGAGCCGGGTCAGCAGCCCCTGTTCGCGCAGGGCTCCGGCCAGCTTGTACACCCCCGGCACGGTGCCGGGGGCGGGTGGGCGCAGGCCCAGGTTGGACGGGGCGTCGAGGAGTACGAGGGTACGCATGCCCCTCATCCTGGGTGAGGTTGCCGTGCGGGGCCAGCGGTTTCGGCGGTCAGGGCCCGGCGTTCGTGGTCGCGCCGGGCCCCGCCGACGTGGAGGAGGTCCGGGGAGAACCCCGCCCGCCGGGGGCCCGCGCCCGGCGGCGTGGGCGAGGGAGCCGCAACGGAAGGCGCCGCGCACGATGTTGTCGATGCCGACGGCGGCGCCGGTGGCCCGTTCGCGGACGAGGAACCCGGCCCGCGCCTCCCCCGCGATCAGCGGGGCCGGCCGGGCCTCGTACGCCCCGCCGGTGTCGGGCGGGGCCTGCCACGGGTGGTGCGGTGCGCGGCTCTCGCGCACGCGTGCGGCGTCCGGGCCCAGGTCAGGGTTGCAGGGGCAGGTTCGGGATGTCGTCGCGGGTGAAGCCGAACACCTGGGAGTACAGGGACAGTTCCGCCTCCAGGGCGCGGACCATGGTCGGTGCCCGCCGGAAGCCGTGGCCCTCGCCCTCGAAGGCCACGTACGCGTGCGGGACCGGGCGGCCCCGGATCGCGGCGAGGAACCGCTGTGCCTGCGCGGGCGGGCAGACCCGGTCGTCCAGCCCCTGGAGCAGCACGAACGGGGCGGTGATCAGGTCGGCGCGGGCCACCGGGGAGCGTTCGCGGGAGCGCTGCGCCAGGGTGTGCCCCGGTCCGGCCAGGCCGTCCACGTAGTGGGACTCCAGGTCGTGGGTCTCCTCGGCGAACCCCACCAGGTCCAGGACCGGGTAGATGATCGCCGCGCAGGCGTAGAGGTCGGTGGCGGCCAGGGAGGCCGCCGCCGTCCAGCCGCCCGCGCTGCCGCCGCGGACGGCGAGCCGCCGCGGGTCGGCGGTGCCCTCGGCGGCCAGGGCCCGCGCCACGGCCGCGCAGTCCTCCACGTCGGCCACGCCCCACTGTTCGCGCAGCCGCTCCCGGTAGGCGCGCCCGTAGCCGGTGGAGCCGCCGTAGTTGACCTCGACGACGCCGATGCCGCGTGAGGTGAAGTAGGCGATGTGCAGGTCGAGTACGGGCGGCACGTGCGCGGTGGGGCCGCCGTGCGCCCACACCACGTACGGGGGCAGTTCCCCGGCGGGGGCCCGCAGGACGGGGTGGTGCGGCGGGTAGATCTGGGCGTGGATCTCCCGGTCGCCGGGGCCGCGGAAGGTGCGGACGCGCGGCTGCGGGTAGTAGGCCGGGTCCACCGGGTCGGGCCGGGCGGCGCCGATCGCGCGCGCGTGGCCGGTGGCCGTGTCGACCTCCACCACCTCGTACGCGCTGCGCGGGCCGGCGGCGACCCCGTAGACCCGGGTGCCGCTCACGGCCAGCGTCGGCTGCCAGGCCGTCCACGGCCCGGCCGCGTCCACCAGCTCGCCGGCGGGGTCCAGGAAGCCGAGCACCTGGGCGCCCCGGCCGTGCAGGACGGCGACGACGCCTCCCCCGGAGCCGGTGGCGGGGAAGGTGTCGCCGGGGAGGGGGGCCAGCCAGCGCAGTCCGGGCTTCCACAGCGGGCCGCCGAACTCCTCCTCCCGGGGGCAGAGCGGGACCGCCACCGGGTGCGCGCCGGGCTCGGTGTCCACCCGGTACGGGTTCCACCAGCCGCTGCGGTCGCTCACCGCGAGGAGGCTCCCGCCGGGCGTCCAGTCGGCCTGGGCCACGGACTCCCCGGGGCCGCCCAGCACGGTGCGGGCCCCGGTGAGGGCGCCGTCCCCGGTGACCTCGGCGAGTCTCAGCTCGGTGCCGTCCCAGGGCATCCGGGGGTGGTCCCACACCAGCCAGGCGGCGCGGCGCCCGTCCGGGGAGAGCCGGGGCCCGGTGGTGAAGCGGTGCCGGTCGTCCGTCAGTTCCCGCACCGCGCCCCGGTCCCCGGCGGCCGACCCGTCCAGCGGTACGGCCGCCAGGACCCGGCGCACCTCGGCCGGGCCCGGACCGGTGAACTCCTCCAGCACGCACCAGACCTCCTCGCCGCGCACCACCGGGTCGGCCCAGCGCAGGCCGGCGCCCACCCGTGAGACGGGGGTGAGCGGCCGGGGGGCGGGGCTGCCGGGCGCGTCCGGCGCGTACGCGTACAGGCGTTGGTCGGCGAAGTGGACGAAGACCAGCAGGGGCCCGTCCGCCGCCCGCCCGGTGCCCGCCCAGGGCAGGGCGCCGTACTCGGTGAACCGGCTGCGCACGTCCCAGGGCGCGGGCAGGGCCGTGGCCGGGGGGCGGCCGTCCGCGGGGCGCCGGACCAGGGTGCGACGGCCGCCTTCCTCGGGCCGCGGCTCGGTCCACCACACCTCGGCCCCGACGGTGCCCACGTATTCGGGGTGCCCGTCGAGGGCGGCGGCGAGGGAGGCGTCGACGGGTGAGGGCCAGCTGCCGTAGGGCCCTTCCGGCGCGGCCGTCACAGGGTCCGCAGGGCGTGGTCGAGGACGCGGACGCCGAAGTGCAGGGCGTCGACGGGGACGCGTTCGTCCACGCCGTGGAAGAGGGACCAGTAGTCGAAGCCGGGCGGCAGTTTCAGCGGGGAGAAGCCGTAGCCGGTGATGCCGAGCCGGGAGAACTGTTTGGCGTCGGTGCCGCCGGCCATGCAGAAGGGCACCACGTGCCCGTCGGGGTCGAAGCGTTCGACGGAATCCCGCAGAATCCCGAACGTCCGCCCGTCCACGGGGGCTTCCAGGGCCCTCTCGCGGTGGTGGAACTCCCAGGTGACGTCGGGTCCGGTGAGTGCGTCCAGGGTGGCGGCGAACTCGGCCTCGCCGCCGGGCAGCGTCCGGCCGTCCACGTACGCGGTGGCCTGGCCCGGGATGACGTTCAGCTTGTAACCGGCGCTGAACATGGTCGGGTTGGCGCTGTTGCGCAGGGTGGCCTCGACGAGGGTGGCGGAGGGGCCGAGCGCGCGCAGGAGGGAGTCGAGGTCGGCGCGGGGGCCGGCCGGGTCCGTCTGGAGGCCCTGGAGGGCGGCGAGTTCGGTGAGGCAGGCGGTGACGGTGCGGGTGAGCCGGACCGGCCACCGGTGCTCGCCGATGCGGGCCACGGCGGCGGCGAGGCGGCTGACGGCGTTGGCCCGGTTGGGTTTGGAGCCGTGGCCCGCGGTGCCGTGGGCGGTCAGCTTCAGCCAGGCGGTGCCGCGTTCCCCGGCCGCGATCGGGTAGAGGGCCCGGCCGGGGCCGGTGTGCAGGGTGAAGGCCCCGGACTCGCTGATCCCCTCCGTACAGCCCTCGAAGAGGTGCGGGTGCCGGTCGGCGAGGAAGCCGGAGCCGTCGGCGGCGCTGTCCTCCTCGTCGGCGGTGTAGGCGATCACGATGTCGCGGCGCGGCCTCGCCCCGGTGCGCGCCCAGGCCCGGACGACGGCCAGGACCATGGCGTCCATGTTCTTCATGTCCACCGCGCCCCGGCCCCAGACGACCCCGTCGCGGACCTCGCCGGAGAAGGGGTGCACGCTCCAGTCGGCGGCCTCGGCGGGGACCACGTCGAGGTGGCCGTGGACGAGCAGGGCCTCGGCGCCGGGGTCGGTGCCCGCGATCCGGGCCACCACGTTGGTGCGGCCGGGGGTCCGCTCCAGCAGGACCGGCTCCAGCCCGGCCCCGGCGAGCCGCTCGGCGACGTACTCGGCGGCCGGGCGTTCCCGGCAGTCGCCGCCGCCCCGGTTGGTGGTGTCGATCCGGATCAGGCCGGAGGTGAACTCGACGGCCTCGTCGAGGGCGGCGCCGTCCACCGGCGTCATGACGTCCGCTGCGGGCATCTCAGCCATACTGCTCCTCCACGGCGGCCAGGACGACCGTCGTCACTGCTTTGAAGGTCCGGATTCCGTCGTACATCGTCGCACTGGTGTACGTGACCTTGCGTTCCCCGGCGCGCTCGACCCCGGGGACCAAGGTGGCGGCCATCGCCAGGTGTTCGGCGTCGAACTCCGTGTCGACCGTGAACGGGCCGCCGGAGCGCGGGCGGCGGCGGACGGCCAGGGCGGTGGCCTTGTGGGCGGCGGCCCGGATGTCGGCGGCGGTGCGGGCGGGGGTGCGGCAGCGGGCGGCGTAGCGCGAGACGTGGTCCTTGACCGCGACGGTCACCGCGTCCGGGGCGTATCCGGCGGCGTCGGCGCAGGTCAGGTCGTCTCCGGTGACGAGGACGACCGGGACTCCGTACTCGGCGACGACATGGGCGTTGAGCAGCCCCTCGCTGGCGCGGACCCCGTTGACCCAGACCCCGGTGACGGAGTTGGCGAGGTAGGTGTGGGCGAGGACGCCCTCGGCGCCGGCGCCCGTGTGGTAGCCGATGAAGGCGATCCCGTCGACGTCCCCGTCCTGGACGCCCTCGACCATGGAGAGGGACTTGTGGCGGCCGGTGATCATCTCGGCCCGTGCGTCGAGCCGCTCCAGCAGCAGGTTGCGCATGGTGGAGTGGGCCTCGTTGACGACGACCCGGTCGGCGCCGCCGTCGTAGAAGCCGAGGACGGCGGCGTTCACGTCGGAGGTGAACAGGGCCCGGCAGCGCTCCCACTGCGGTTCCCCGGGCAGGACGTCGCCGGGCCAGGTGACGCCGGTGGCGCCTTCCATGTCGGCGGAGATGAGGATCTTCATCGGGCCCCCGGACGGTCGGTTGCGCACGGCCGACCGCGGCGGACGGCCCCGCGCGGCGGTGTGATCGCGCACGCAGGGCCCCACCCTAACCGGACGGTCCCCGTGGGCCCCGGGGCCACGCCCGGGGCCCACGGGGACCGCGCGGCGGCTCGCGCCGCGCCGGGAACTCCACCCGATCCGGTGAGCCGCCGCCCGGCTCAGCTACCGGTGCCGGTGTTGGTCTCGGTGCCGGTCTCGGTGTTGGCGGCCAGGTTGGCCAGGAGCGCGTCGTAGATCCGGCCGAGGCCCTTGGGGGCGAAGGTGCGCTCGAAGAACCCGCCGACACCGCCCGCGCCGTCCCAGACGGTGCTGACGACGACCTTGGAGCTGCCCTCGCCGGCCGGGGTGACGGTCCAGGTGGTGACCATCGAGGAGTTGCGGTCCTTCTCCACGAGCCGGCCGGTGGTGGGCTCGGTGACCTCCAGCAGGCAGTCGCGGACCCGCTTGCTGGTGGCCTGGAGCTTCCAGTGGACCAGGGTGCCCTCGCCGTCCCCGCCCTCGCGCACCTCGTACGCGCTGAAGTGCTCGGGCAGCAGCTTCTCCCGGGTCCCGCTGTAGTCCGCCAGCGCGTCGAACACGGTCTCCGCGTCAGCCGCGATGATCCGCTCCGTGGTGGCTTCGACCTGCGCCATGGCTGTTCCTCCAGCTGTTGTGATCACTCAGCAGTGGTGATCGCTCGTCACGGCGAAGCCAACCACCTCGGGGGCGGGTGCCCAAATCCGGGGTGGAACAGGACGCACCACATGATCACGGGAGCATTCGCCGCCGGTCCCGCTCCGCCGACAGGCCCCGGGTACTCCATCTGCGGGCCGGACCGCCGCAGGGGGTGCGGCCCGCACGGGCGGGCCCGCGCCCGGCGGGACGGGGCGGCCGGCGTTCCCCGGGGCCGCCGAAAGGTCATCACATCGGGCCAACAACGGACACAATCCCGTCTTCCCGGCACGGTTTCCGGGACGATTCCGCCCAGAACCCTCGGCTGGGAGGCCCCATGATCCGCGTGACCCGCCCGACGATCCGCCCGGCGCGGACGGACCGCCCGACGAACCGCCTGGCGAACCCCCCGGCGGTCCGTCCCTCACGGCGGCGCGCCGCCGTCCTGCTGGCGGTCTCCACCGTCGTCGCCGCCCTCGCGGGTCCGGTCACCGCCGCCCCGGTGGCCCCCGCGCCCGCCGCACCGCGCTGGACCGACTGCGCGACCCCCCGCTACCCGACGCTGCAGTGCGCCTCCCTCAAGGTCCCGCTCGACCACGGCGACCGGGCCGGGCGGCAGATCTCCCTCGCCCTGACCCGGGTCCCGCACACCGCCGCCGTCTCCCAGGGGCCGCTGCTGGTCAACCCCGGCGGTCCGGGCGGCAGCGGCCGGAGCCTCGCCGGGTACATCGCCTCCGCCCTGCCCGAGGAGGTGGCCGCCCAGTACGACGTGATCGGCTTCGACCCCCGGGGCGTGGGCCGCAGCGAACCGGCCCTGGACTGCGGGGGCGGCCACTTCGCCCCCGTACGGCCGGACTCCGTACCGCGCGACGCGGCGACCGAGCGGGCCAACCTGGAACGGGTGCGGTCCTTCGCCGAGTCCTGCCGGAACAAGCACGCGGACGTGCTCCCGTACATCGGCACCGTCTCGGCCGCCCACGACATCGAGGCCGTGCGGGTGGCCCTGGGCGCGGAGCGGATCAGCTACTACGGCTACTCGTACGGGACCTACCTGGGCGCGGTGTACGCCCGGCTCCACCCGTCCCGGGTACACCGGCTCGTCCTGGACTCGGTGGTCGACCCGGCCGGGGTCTGGTACGAGGACAACCTCGCCCAGGACCGCGCCTTCGACACCCGGCACAAGGCGTTCCTGGCCTGGGTGGCGAAGTACGACGCCAGCTACCACCTGGGCACCGACCCGGCCGGGGTCGAGGAGCGCTGGTACGCGATGCGGCAGTCGCTGCGCGGGAAGCCGGCCGGGGGCAAGGTGGGCCCGGCGGAACTGGAGGACACCTTCCTGCCGGGCGGCTACTACAACGGCTACTGGCCGCACCTCGCCGAGGCGTTCTCCGCGTACACCGTGGGCAAGGACCCGAAGCCGCTGGTGGCGGCGTACGAGCGGTTCGGCGCGGTGGAGCCCTCGGCGGGCAACAGCTACAGCGTGTACACGGCGGTGCAGTGCCGGGACTCGGCCTGGCCGAAGGAGTGGAACCGGTGGCGCGCGGACATGTGGGACACCTACGCCGAGGCCCCCTTCATGACCTGGAACAACGCCTGGTACAACGCCCCGTGCGCGTTCTGGTCCGGGGAGTCGCTGCGGGCCCCGGACGTGACCAACACCGAGCTTCCGCCCGCCCTGCTGCTCCAGGCCACGCAGGACGCGGCGACCCCGTTCAGGGGCGCGGTGAGCATGCGGGAGAAGCTGGCGGGCTCGGTGCTGGTGACCGAGGAGGGCGGCGGCAACCACGGCGTCTCGCTGAGCGGCAACAAGTGCCTGGACGAGAAGGTGGCGGCGTACCTGACGACGGGGAAGGCGGCGGACGCGGCCTGCCCCGCCCAGCCGGAGCCGAAGCCGGCCGCGGTCACCCGCGCGGTCCCGCCCTCGGCGGGCGGCACGGCCCTGCACGGGATGCTGGGCTTCCGGGGCTGAGCCGGGTACCGGGCCCGGGCCTGTGCCGGGTCCGGACCGGGGCTTCCGGGGCCGGGGCTTCCGGGGCCGGGCCGCGCCAGGCATGATCGTCGCCATGAGCACACCCGCGCAGCACCTCACCCGTATCGCCGCCCCGGAGGGCGTCGCCCCCGGTACCGGTTACAGCCATGTCGTCCTGGGCACCGGCACGTTCGTCGCCGTGTCCGGGCAGTGCGCCTTCGACGAGAAGGGCGAGGTGGTCGGCGCCGGTGACGCGGCGGCCCAGGCCCGGCAGGTGTTCGAGAACCTCCGCCGGTGCCTGGCGGCGGCCGGGGCGGGCTTCGACGACGTGGTGAAGCTGACCTACTTCGTCACCGACGTCGCCCACCTCCCGGCCGTCCGGGAGGCCCGGGACGCCGTCATCCCGGCGGACCGCCTCCCGGCCTCCTCCGCGGTCCAGGTCGCGGCCCTGTTCCGGCCCGAACTCCTGCTGGAGATCGAGGCGTTCGCGGTCGTCCCGCAGGCGGGCTGAGCCGCCGTCCCCTGCCCCGGGTCCCGCCCCGGACCCCGCCGCCGGGCGTTCAGCCCGGGCGGCGCAGGGCCCCGGCCGCCGCCACCGCCAGCCGGGGGTGGGACAGGGCGCGGGTCAGGACCTCCCGGGCGCGGGGGTCGGCGAGGGCGCCGAGTCCCTCGACGCAGGCCAGGGCGACCCGCCCGTGCGGGTCGTGCGGCGTGAGCAGCCGGGACAGGCAGGCGATCAGGGCGGGGGCCGACTCCGGGGCGCGCAGGGCGGTCAGCAGCCGGACCGGGTGCAGGGCGTAGGCGGTGCGCAGCGGGTTGGTCGCCAGGGCCGCCGCCGCGCGGGCGGTGCGCGGGTCCCCGAGGACGGCCAGGGCCCGCGCGGCGGCCTCGCAGCGCGGCGGGTCGCGGTGGTTCAGGAGCAGCACCAGGGTCTCGAAGGCGCGCCGGTCACCGGCCAGCCCGAGCCGGTACGCGGCCAGTTCGCGGGCCCACAGGGGCCGCCCGGCCTCGGTCAGGGCGGCGGCCAGGGCGTCGGTGTCCGCCGCGAGCAGGGCCTCGTACTCCGGGGCCCGCCCGGCCGCCTCCGCCCGCAGTCGCTCCAGCACGTCGGTCACCCGCCCACCCTAGGTCCTGTCGTCGAAGTTCCGTCCGGCCGGCGGGCGGACGACGCCGCTTTGAAGACACTCCCCAGGCCAATACCTTTCACCCCATGCCCGGTTCGGGGTGATCCGTGGGGGAACAGTGCGTGCCGGGGTGGGCGGCGCAGGTCACATCTCCCGTCTCTGGCCAAGTGGTTACCGGGGAGTTACTGTCCCTTCAACACGTACGAGGGCGGCCTGGTGACGCAGCCGCCCCGTGCCGTCCGGTCCGGTGCCCGAGGCGCCTCCCGGGTGTCCCCGCGCTCCTGCGGCGGGCACCGAGGCTCCCTCACGTCACGCTCGTACCGCTCGTACCGCCCCGCGCAGTAGCCACGGCGTGGCCCCGGGACAGGGTCCGCCGCTCAGGTCGTGTCGCGAACGCGGCACGCTCTCGCCCCCGGGCATCCCGCGTGGCATCCGCACGCCGCGCCCCAGTCGTCACCCTCTCCCACTGGAGTCCCTCGATGGACCGTCCGTCCAGTCAGTCCGCCATCCGGACCGTCGCCGTCGTCGGCCTCGGCACGATGGGCACCGGCATCGCCGAGGTCCTCGTCCGGGCCGGCCGTGAGGTCGTCGGCATCGACGTCGACGGCGCCGCCGCCCGCCGGGCCGTCGCCTCCCTCGCCGCCGCCACCGCCCGCTCCGTCACCAAGGGGCTCCTGAGCGAGCCCGAGCGGGCCGCGGTCATCGACCGGTTCCGCGTCTCCACCGCGCTGGGTTCCGCGGCGGAGGCCGATCTCGTGATCGAGGTGGTGCCCGAGTCGTACGAGCTCAAGCAGCGGGTGCTGAACGGGCTGGACGCGGTCGTCCGGCCCACCGCGATCCTGGCCACCGGCACCGACGCCCTGTCGGTGACCCGGCTCGCCGCCGGGTCCCGCCGCCCCGAGCGGGTGCTGGGCCTGCACTTCTTCAACCCGGCCCCCGCGATGAAACTGGTCGAGGTGGTCTCCTGCGTGCTGACCGACCCGGCCGCCGTCGGGGCGGTCACCGCGCTCGCCCGCGAGCTGGGCAAGGAGCCCGTCGCGGTCGGCGACCGCCCCGGCTTCGTCGCCGACGGCCTGCTCTTCGGCTACCTCAACCAGGCCGCCGCCATGTACGAGTCGACGTACGCCTCCCGTGAGGACATCGACGCGGCGATGCGGCTGGGCTGCGGCCTGCCCATGGGGCCGCTCGCGCTGCTCGACCTGATCGGCCTGGACACCGCCCGGACGGTCCTGGAGGCCATGTACGCCTCCTCCGGCGACCGGCTGCACGCCCCGGCCCCGGTCCTGGGGCAGCTCGCGGCGGCCGGTCTGACCGGGCGGAAGGCCGGGCGCGGCTTCTACACGTACGAGCGGCCGGGCGGCGGTGCGGTCCTGCGGGACCCGCGGACCCCGCCGGAGGGGGCGCGGCCCGCCGGGGGCCGTCCCGTCGCCTCGGTCGGGGTGGCCGGTTCGGGGACGATGGCGGGCGGGATCGCGCAGGTCTTCGCGCGGGCGGGGCTGCCCGTGGTGCTGGCCGCCCGGAGCCGGGAGAAGGCCGGGGCGGCGAAGGCGGCGGTCGCGAAGTCGCTGGCCCGCGCGGTGGCCAGGGGCCGGCTGACCGGGGAGGAGGCGGCGCGGACCCTGGACCGGATCACGGTGGCCGGTTCCCCGGAGGCCCTCGGGGAGGTGGACCTGGCGGTGGAGGCGGTGGCCGAGGACCTGGCGGTCAAGCAGGAGCTGTTCCGGGCCCTGGACACGGTCTGCCGGCCGGGGGCGGTGCTGGCCACCACGACCTCCTCGCTGCCGGTGATCGAGGTCGCCCGGGTGACCTCGCGCCCGCAGGACGTGATCGGGATGCACTTCTTCAACCCGGCCCCGGCGATGAAGCTGGTCGAGGTGGTCCGGACGGTCCTGACCGCCGACGATGTGCACGCCACGGTCCACGCGCTCTGCGGGAGGGTGCGCAAGCACCCGGTGGACTGCGGGGACCGGGCGGGTTTCATCGTGAACGCGCTGCTGTTCCCCTACCTCAACAACGCGGTCAAGATGGTCGAGCAGCACTACGCCGGTCTCGACGAGATCGATACGGCGATGCGGCTGGGCGGCGGCTACCCGATGGGGCCGTTCGAGCTCCTCGACGTGGTCGGCCTGGACGTCTCGCTGGCCATCGCGAAGGCCCTCCACCGGGAGTTCCGCGATCCGGGCCTGGCCCCGGCCCCGCTGCTGGAGCAGCTGGTGGCGGCGGGCTGCCTGGGCCGCAAGACCGGCCGCGGATTCCGTGAGCACGCCCGGCGCTGACCCGCCGGGCCACGAGCCGGATGCGTGGGGAGGGCTGCTCGGGCCCGCCGGCCCGGACCGGCGGGCACACCCTCCCGGGGAGCACTGTGTGCCCAGTGCCTGCCCTCCCCCGCATCCCACCCCCGCGCGGCCCCCGCAGGCGCGCTCCCCGGCGCGGATGAAGTACGTTCGCTCCATGTCCCGGCCCGCCAAGACCTCGCCCCGCGCCCCCTCCGCCTCCGACGCCCCGGAGAGCGCGGCCGGCACCCGGGCGGCCGCCCAGCGGCTCAAGATGCGCCGTGAGCTGGCCACGGCGGCGATGGAGCTGTTCGCCACCAAGGGGTACGAGGCGACGACGGTCGACGAGATCGCCGCGACCGCCGGGGTGGCGCGCCGGACCTTCTTCCGCCACTTCCGGTCCAAGGAAGAGGCGATCTTCCCCGATCACGACGACACCCTGACCCGCGCCGAGGCCGTCCTGGACGTGGCCCCGGCGCACGAGCACCCGCTCGACACGGTGTGCCGCGGGATCAAGGAGGTCATGAAGATGTACGCCGCCTCGCCGGCGGTGTCGGTGGAGCGGTACCGGCTGACCCGTGAGGTGCCGGCGCTGCGGGAGCGGGAGATCGCCTCGGTGGCCCGCTACGAGCGGCTGTTCACCCGGTACCTGCTGGCCCACTTCGACGAGCAGGACCACCACGACGGCAACGACGACCCGCTGATGGCGGAGGTGGCCGCCTCTGCGGTGGTGACCGCCCACAACCACGTGCTGCGGCGCTGGCTGCGCGCGGGCGGCCAGGGGGACGTGGAGGGGCAGCTCGACCACGCCTTCTCGATCGTCCGCAAGACCTTCGGCTCGGGGATCGGCGCGGGCCGCACCCAGGGCTCCGCCGCGCCGGCGGCGCCCGCGGCGGTCCGCACGCGGGGCGAGGTGCTGGTGGCGGTGGCCCGGACGGACGCGCCGCTGGACGAGGTCATGCGGACCATCGAAGAGGCCCTGCGCACCAGGTAGGCAGCCAGGTGGGCAGGTAGGACAGGCAGGGCAGGCAGCCAGCACGTAGGTACCGGACAGCGACTTGTGTCACAGGAGGCCGTCCCCGTCACGGGGGCGGCCTCCGCGTTTGTCCGGCTTGCCCCTACTCGCGGGTAACTCTGATCGATCATCGCTCATCTGCGCAGGTCAATCGGCAGATGAGAGAAACTTTTGGCACGGGGTGCCTTGTCGAGTGACACGGGGTGCCATACGTTGAATCTCGTCCGGATGTCCCCGCGGCCCACGCCCACTCGGCACGGAACGCGCCCCGGACGCCTGCGTCACCAGGCACCCCGCACGCCCCATCACGGCGTCGCCCGCACCACCGCACCCGCCGGACCGACGGCACCCGCACCGCCCACCGCGGCCCACCACACCCCGCAGCACCACCCACACGCACCCACCCACACGCACCCCGCGCACCCCTCGCGCGTCCCTCAGCGCACCCTCTTCAGCGCTCGCCGGAGGCACTACCGTGAAGGACATCCTGGACGCGATCTCGTCGCAGTCCGCCACCGCCGCAGACTTCGCGGCCCTGCCGCTGCCCGACTCGTACCGCGCGGTCACCGTGCACAAGGACGAGACGGAGATGTTCGCCGGGCTCGCCACCCGCGAGAAGGACCCGCGCCGCTCCCTCCACCTCGACGAGGTCCCCGTGCCCGAACTCGGCCCGGGCGAGGCCCTGGTGGCCGTCATGGCCTCCTCGGTCAACTACAACTCCGTGTGGACCTCGATCTTCGAACCGGTGTCCACCTTCGGCTTCCTGGAGCGGTACGGGCGGCTGTCGGAACTCACCCGGCGGCACGACCTGCCCTACCACGTCATCGGCTCGGACCTCGCGGGCGTCGTCCTGCGCACCGGCCCCGGCGTCAACGCCTGGAAGCCGGGCGACGAGGTCGTCGCGCACTGCCTCTCCGTCGAGCTGGAGTCCTCCGACGGCCACAACGACACGATGCTCGACCCCGAACAGCGCATCTGGGGGTTCGAGACCAACTTCGGCGGCCTCGCGGAGATCGCCCTCGTCAAGTCGAACCAGCTGATGCCCAAGCCGGACCACCTCAGCTGGGAGGAGGCCGCCTCCCCCGGCCTGGTCAACTCCACCGCCTACCGCCAGCTGGTCTCCCGCAACGGCGCCGGCATGAAGCAGGGCGACAACGTCCTGATCTGGGGCGCGAGCGGCGGACTCGGCTCCTACGCGACGCAGTTCGCCCTCGCCGGCGGCGCCAACCCGGTCTGCGTGGTCTCCAGCCCGCAGAAGGCACGGCTCTGCCGGGCCATGGGCGCGCAGGCCGTCATCGACCGCAGCGCCGAGGGCTACCGGTTCTGGAAGGACGAGCACACCCAGGACCCCAAGGAGTGGAAGCGCTTCGGCAGCCGCATCCGCGAGCTGACCGGCGGCGAGGACGTGGACATCGTCTTCGAGCACCCGGGCCGCGAGACCTTCGGCGCGAGCGTCTACGTCACCCGCAAGGGCGGCACCGTCGTCACCTGCGCCTCGACCTCCGGCTACCACCACGAGTACGACAACCGCTACCTGTGGATGTCCCTCAAGAAGATCGTCGGCTCGCACTTCGCCAACTACCGCGAGGCATGGGAGGCCAACCGCCTGGTCGCCAAGGGGAAGATCCACCCCACCCTGTCCAAGGTCTACCCCCTGGCGGAGACCGGCCAGGCCGCGTACGACGTGCACCGCAACCTCCACCAGGGCAAGGTCGGGGTCCTCGCGCTCGCCCCCGGGGAGGGCCTGGGCGTGCGCGACCACGAGCTGCGCGCCCGGCACCTCGACGCCATCAACCGCTTCCGCGGCGTCTGAGGCAGGGACCGGGGATGACCGAGCGTCACACCGGGCGTCACAAGGACCGGCCCTGGCTCATGCGGACGTACGCGGGCCACTCCACGGCCGAGGCGTCCAACGAGCTGTACCGCCGCAACCTCGCCAAGGGCCAGACCGGCCTGTCGGTCGCCTTCGACCTGCCGACACAGACCGGCTACGACCCGGACCACGTCCTCGCCCGCGGCGAGGTGGGCCGGGTCGGGGTCCCGGTCTCCCACCTGGGCGACATGCGCAAGCTGTTCCAGGACATCCCGCTGGAGCGGATGAACACCTCGATGACGATCAACGCCACCGCCATGTGGCTGCTGGCGCTCTACCAGGTGGCCGCCGAGGAGCAGGGCGCGGACCTCTCCCGTCTCCAGGGCACCACCCAGAACGACATCGTCAAGGAGTACCTCTCGCGCGGGACGCACGTCTTCCCGCCCGGCCCGTCGCTGCGCCTGACCACGGACATGATCGCGTACACGGTGAACCACCTCCCGAAGTGGAACCCGATCAACATCTGCTCGTACCACCTCCAGGAGGCCGGGGCCACCCCGGTCCAGGAGATCGCGTACGCGATGTCCACCGCGATCGCCGTCCTGGACTCGGTGCGCGACTCGGGCCAGGTGGAACCGGAACGTTTCGGCGAGGTGGTCGCCCGGATCTCCTTCTTCGTGAACGCGGGCGTCCGCTTCATCGAGGAGATGTGCAAGATGCGTGCCTTCGGCCGCATCTGGGACCAGGTCACCCGCGAGCGCTACGGCATCGAGGACCCCCGGCAGCGCCGCTTCCGCTACGGGGTCCAGGTCAACTCGCTGGGCCTGACCGAGGCCCAGCCGGAGAACAACGTCCAGCGGATCGTCCTGGAGATGCTCGCGGTCACCCTGTCCAAGGACGCCCGCGCCCGCGCCGTGCAACTGCCCGCCTGGAACGAGGCGCTGGGCCTGCCCCGGCCCTGGGACCAGCAGTGGTCGCTGCGCATCCAGCAGGTCCTCGCCCACGAGAGCGACCTGCTGGAGTACGAGGACATCTTCGCGGGCTCGCACGTCATCGAGGCCAAGGTGGCCTCCCTGGTGACCGAGTGCCTGGCCGAGATCGGGCGGATACAGGAGATGGGCGGCGCGATGGCGGCGGTCGAGTCCGGGTACCTGAAGTCCCGGCTGGTCTCCTCGCACGCCGAGCGGCGGGCCCGGATCGAGACCGGCGAGGACAAGATCGTCGGGGTCAACTGCTTCCAGCAGACCGAGGAGAACCCGCTCACCGCCGACCTGGACGGCGCGATCATGACGGTGGACGGGTCGGTGGAGGAGCGGATCGTCGGGCGCATCCGCCGCTGGCGCGCCGAGCGCCAGGAGTCCTCGGACCGGCAGGGCGGCGGCGACCCGTTCGTCTTCCCGACCGTCGGCCAGTGCCTGGACCGGCTGAAAGAGGCCGCGGCCGGGACCGAGAACCTGATGGAGGCCACCGTGGAGTGCGCCCGCGCCGGGGTCACCACCGGGGAGTGGGCGAGTGCCCTGCGGGAGGTGTTCGGCGAGTTCCGGGCCCCGACCGGGGTCTCCTCGGCCCCGGTGGCGGTCACCGCCGAGGAGGGCACGCCGATGGCCGCCGTCCGCGCCAAGGTGGCCGGTACCGCCGCCGAACTGGGCTGCGGGCGACTGCGGCTGCTGGTCGGCAAGCCCGGCCTGGACGGACACTCCAACGGCGCCGAGCAGATCGCCGTCCGGGCCCGCGACGCCGGTTTCGAGGTGGTCTACCAGGGCATCCGGCTGACGCCCGAGGAGATCGCCTCGGCGGCCCTGGCCGAGGACGTGCACTGTGTGGGACTGTCCATCCTCTCCGGCTCGCACGGCGCGCTCGTCCCGGACGTGCTGGAACGCCTGCGGGCCGCGGGGGCGGGCGACCTCCCCGTCATCGTCGGCGGGATCATCCCGAACGCCGACGCCGTGGCGCTCAGGGCCGCCGGGGTCGCCGCCGTCTTCACCCCCAAGGACTTCGGCATCACGGAGATCATCGGCCGTATCGTCGACGAGATCCGCAAGGCCAACCAGCTCGCCCCCCTCATCAGCACGGAGGTTCCCGCATGACCACTCCCCACCCGTCGCCCGCCACCGCCCTGCCCGGCCTCCGCTCCGCGTCGGACACCCCCGGCACCCCGGTCGACCGGCTGCGACCGCGCCGTTCCTGTCTGGCCGTACCGGGGTCGAACCCGCGGTTCCTGGAGAAGGCCCAGGGGCTCCCGGCCGACCAGGTCTTCCTCGACCTGGAGGACGCCTGCGCCCCGCTCGCCAAGGAGGGCGCCCGCCACACGATCGTGGACGCGCTGAACAACGGCGACTGGTCGGGCAAGACCCGGGCGGTGCGCGTCAACGACTGGACCACGCAGTGGACCTACCGCGACGTCATCACGGTGGTCGAGGGCGCCGGTCAGAACCTCGACTGCATCATGCTGCCGAAGGTCCAGGACGCCCAGCAGGTGGTCGCCCTGGACCTGCTGCTGACCCAGATCGAGAGGACGATGGGCTTCGAGCCCGGCCGGATCGGCATCGAGGCGCAGATCGAGAACGCCCGGGGCCTGGTGAACGTGGACGCGATCGCCGCCGCCTCGCCGCGGCTGGAGACCATCATCTTCGGCCCGGCCGACTTCATGGCCTCGATCAACATGAAGACGCTGGTCGTGGGGATGCAGCCGCCCGGCTACGGCGCCGACGCCTACCACTACATCCTGATGCGCATCCTGATGGCGGCCCGCGCCAACGACCTCCAGGCGATCGACGGCCCCTTCCTCCAGATCAGGAACGTGGACGGCTACCGCGAGGTGGCCGGGCGCGCGGCGGCGCTCGGTTTCGACGGCAAGTGGGTGCTGCACCCGGGCCAGGTCGACGCGGCCAACGAGGTCTTCTCGCCCGCGCAGGAGGACTACGACCGCGCCGAGCTGATCCTCGACGCCTACGACTGGTGCACCTCCGAGGCGGGCGGCCGGAAGGGCTCGGCGATGCTCGGCGACGAGATGATCGACGAGGCCAGCCGCAAGATGGCCCTGGTCGTCGCGGGCAAGGGCCGCGCGGCCGGCCTCAAGCGCACCACCGAGTTCGAGATCCCGGAGGCGTAGGGCCATGCAGTTCGGACGCACGTACGAGGAGTTCGAGGTCGGGGCGGTCTACAAGCACTGGCCCGGGAAGACGGTCACGGAGTACGACGACCACCTCTTCTGCCTGCTGACCATGAACCACCACCCGCTCCACCTGGACCGCAACTACGCCGAGAACACGACCGACTTCGGCAGGAACGTGGTGGTGGGCAACTACGTCTACTCGCTGCTGCTGGGCATGTCGGTCCCGGACGTCTCCGGCAAGGCCATCGCCAACCTGGAGGTCGAGTCGCTGCGCCACGTGGCGCCGACCTTCCACGGCGACACGGTCTACGGCGAGACCACGGTCCTGGACAAGACCCCGTCGAGGTCGAAGGGCGACCGCGGGATCGTCCACGTCGAGACCAAGGGGTACACCCAGGACGGGACCCTCGTCTGTGTCTTCCGGCGCAAGGTGATGGTCCCGAACGAGACGTACGTCGAGGCGCGCGGCGGCGAGCAGCCCGGCCGGCCTCAGCTGAAGGAACAGGGGAAGTAGCCATGGCCCGACTCGCCCAGACCGCCGGCCTGACCGAGGTCCAGCGGGAGATCCTCAAGACCGTCCGGGAGTTCACCGACAAGGAGATCATCCCGGTCGCGACCGCGCTGGAGCACCGTGACGAGTACCCGCAGGAGATCGTCGACGGCCTGAAGGAACTCGGCCTCTTCGGGCTGATGATCCCGGAGGAGTACGGCGGTCTGGGCGAGTCGCTGCTCACGTACGCGCTGTGCGTGGAGGAGATAGCGCGGGGCTGGATGTCCGTCTCGGGCATCATCAACACCCACTTCATCGTGGCCTACCTGCTCAGGCAGCACGGTACGCGGGAGCAGCGGGACCACTTCCTGCCGCGGATGGCGACGGGCGAGGTGCGCGGCGCGTTCTCGATGTCCGAGCCGGCGCTGGGCTCCGACGTGTCGGCCATCACCTCGCGGGCGGTGCGGGACGGGGACGCGTACGTCCTGAACGGCCAGAAGATGTGGCTGACCAACGGCGGTTCGTCCACGCTGGTGGCCGTCCTGGTGCGAAGTGACGAAGGCCACCCCGAGGGGACGGCCCCGCACCGGTCGATGACGACGTTCCTGGTGGAGAAGGAGCCGGGCTTCGGCGAGGTGCGTCCCGGTCTGACCATCCCGGGCAAGATCGACAAGATGGGCTACAAGGGCGTCGACACGACCGAGCTCATCATGGACGGGCTACGCGTTCCGGCCAATCGGGTCCTCGGCGGCGCGACCGGCCGGGGGTTTTACCAAATGATGGACGGGGTAGAGGTCGGACGCGTCAACGTGGCGGCGCGTGGCTGCGGGGTCGCGCAGCGTGCGTTCGAGCTGGGTGTCTCCTATGCCCAGCAACGTCACGCTTTCGGCAAACCCATCGCCGAGCACCAGGCCATCCAGTTCAAGCTGGCGGAGATGGCCACCAAGGTCGAGGCCGCCCATGCGATGATGGTAAACGCAGCACGCAAAAAGGACTCCGGGGAACGAAACGACCTCGAAGCAGGGATGGCGAAGTATCTCGCCTCCGAGTACTGCAAGGAAGTGGTGGAGGACGCGTTCCGCATCCACGGCGGCTACGGGTTCTCGAAGGAGTACGAGATCGAGCGCCTCTACCGGGAGGCGCCGATGTTGCTGATCGGTGAAGGAACCGCTGAGATCCAGAAAATGATCATCGGGCGACGCCTGCTGGAGGAGTACCGGCTCCAGGGCTGAAAATCCCTTTTGCTATAGATCGTCCATCGGTCTGTCGCAGAAGAGTCACTGCCAGTCACTGGCCGAGGGCCATCGACTCGGCTTCTGGCTTGCCCAGTTGTCGTGCGCAACCGATAGCATTCCAGTACAGCCGCCGTCCCGTCCCCCCGTTTGCGGCGCGGCAATCACCCGCTACGAAGGTCATCCATGCCCCACAGCCAAACCTCTGCACCTCGCGTCGGCCTCCTCGGTGGACGTCTCGCACGCGGAGCATCGCCGTGGCTTCTGCCGACCGTCGCCACCGCGGCGCTCAGCCTCACCCGGGCGCGCAAGTCCGGGCGCTGGGCCGCGGCGGCCGTGCCCGCCACCGCGCTCGCGGCGGGCATGCTGTGGTTCTTCCGCGACCCCGAGCGAGAGATCGCCCAGGGCCGCGTCATCTCCCCCGCCGACGGAGTGGTGCAGAGCATCATGCCGTGGAAGGACGGGCGAACCCGGGTCGCGATCTTCATGAGCCCGCTGAACGTCCACGTCAACCGCGCTCCCCTGGCCGGCACCGTGACCTCCGTGGAGCACATCCCCGGCGGCTTCGTCCCGGCGTTCAACAAGGAGAGCGAGAACAACGAGCGCGTCGTCTGGCACTTCGACACCGAACTCGGTGACATCGAGATGGTGCAGATCGCCGGCGCCGTGGCACGTCGCATCGTCCCGTACCTGCCGGCCGGTACCAAGGTGGAGCAGGGCGAACGCATCGGTCTGATCCGCTTCGGCTCACGCGTCGACATCTACCTTCCCGAGGGTGTCGAGGTCGCGGTCGAGGTCGGTCAGGCCACCACCGCGGGGGTGACCCGAATTGACCGTGACTGACCCTGAGACTCCCGCCACCGGCTGGGTGCCCGAGCCTGCCGAGGAGGAGTCCGCCGAGGACGACATGCCGCTCTCACTGCGGCTGTCGATAGCGGACACCCTCACCCTCGGCAACGCGACCTGCGGATTCATGGCGGTGTACTTCACCACCACCGGAATCCTCATCCCGCACCTGACCGGCAGCAACGAGACGGGCATGGCCCGTCACAGCGCCGCGACGGCCGTGATACTGATGCTGCTCGCCGCGGTCTTCGACCTCTTCGACGGCATCGTGGCCCGCAAGCTGCGCAGCTCCCCGATGGGCGCCGAGCTGGACAACCTGTCCGACCTGATCAGCTTCGGCCTGGCTCCCGCCTACTTCGTGCTCGTCTACGGCATGGTCGCCGACGACGCGCACCAGAAGATGTCGGCGCTGGCCGCGATCGTGGTGCTGCTCGCCGTGGTGCTGCGGCTGGCCAGATTCAGCTGCGTGACGATGAAGGACGGCATGTTCCAGGGCATGCCGAGCCCCTTCGGCGCGCTCACGGTCGTCTCGATCGTGCTGCTGGAGCTGCCGTTCGTTCCCACCCTGCTCGCGATCGTCGGGGTGGCCTGGCTGATGGTGAGCCGGGTCGAGTACCCCAAGCCGCGGGGTGTCCTCGCGGTGGCCATGCTCAGCTGGATCGTCGGCGCGATGGGGATGCTGGCGGCCTGGGCGTTCGACGCCCCGGGCGGTCAGCTCCTGCTCCAGACCGGCTGCGCGCTCCAGATCGCGCTGGCCGCGACCATCCCGCTCTTCGCGACGACCCGGAAGGCCAACACCTTCCGCCACAACCGCCGCGAGGCCAGGGCGGCCGAACTGCCGTAGGCCGCGTCCGCGGACATGGGTGAGGCCCCGGGTACCGATCGGTACCCGGGGCCTCCCGCGTATCTCCGGGCGGTGGCGGCGGTAACCTTGATGTCGGAAAACCGCCAGCCTTGTCCACCCCGTCCCGGGATGCTGGAGCCATGTACACCGACACCGAGCGCTGCGTGCGGGCCGTGCGGTCGAAGGACGCCCGTTTCGACGGCTGGTTCTTCACCGCCGTCCTGACCACCCGGATCTACTGCCGGCCCAGCTGCCCCGTGGTGCCCCCCAAGGCCGAGAACATGACCTTCCTGCCCAGCGCCGCCGCCTGCCAGCAGGCCGGGTTCCGGGCCTGCAAGCGGTGCCGGCCCGACACCAGCCCCGGCTCCCCGGAGTGGAACGCCCGCGCCGACGCCGTGGCCCGCGCCATGCGGCTCATCCAGGACGGGGTCGTGGACCGCGAGGGGGTGCCGGGCCTGGCCGCCCGCCTCGGCTACTCCTCCCGCCAGGTGGAACGGCAGCTCTCGGCCGAGCTGGGCGCCGGCCCCCTGGCCCTCGCCCGCGCCCAGCGCGCCCAGACCGCCCGGCTGCTCGTCGAGACCTCCGGGCTCCCGATGGGCGACGTCGCCTTCGCCGCCGGGTTCTCCTCCATCCGGACCTTCAACGACACCGTCCGCGAGGTCTTCGCCCTCTCCCCCACCGAGCTGCGCGACCGCGCCCGGCGGGCCGGGCACCGCAAGGACGCGCCGCCCGACGTCCCGGGCATCCTCGCCCTGCGGCTGCCCTACCGGGCCCCCCTCAACCCCGACAACCTCTTCGGCCACCTCGCCGCGACCGCCGTGCCCGGCGTCGAGGAGTGGCGCGACGGCGCCTACCGGCGCACCCTGCGCCTGCCCTACGGCACCGGCATCGTCGCCCTGACCCCGCAGCCCGGCCACATCGGCTGCCGGCTGGCCCTCACCGACCTGCGCGACCTCACCATCGCCATCAGCCGCTGCCGCTGGATGCTCGACCTGGACGCCGACCCGGAGGCCGTCGACGCCCAGCTGCGCGCCGACCCGCTGCTGGCCCCGCTCGTGGACAAGGCCCCCGGGCGCCGGGTCCCGCGGACCGTCGACGCGGCCGAGTTCGCCGTACGGGCCGTCCTCGGCCAGCAGGTGTCCACGGCGGCGGCGCGGACGCACGCGGCCCGGCTGGCCACCGCGTACGGGGAGCCCGTCGAGGACCCGCGGGGCGGGCTGACCCGGCTCTTCCCCTCCCCGCAGGCGCTGGCCGGGCTGGACCCGCGGGCGCTGGCCCTGCCGCGCAGCCGGCGCGCCACGCTGACCACCCTGGTCTCGGCGCTGGCCGACGGCTCGCTGCCGCTCGGCATCGACAGCGACTGGGAGGCCGCGCGGGCCCGTCTGTCGGCGCTGCCCGGCTTCGGCCCGTGGACCACCGAGGTGATCGCCATGCGGGCGCTGGGCGACCCGGACGCCTTCCCTGCCTCCGATCTCGGGGTCCGGCGGGCCGCGCGGGGTCTCGGGCTGCCCGCCACCCCCGCCGCGCTGACCGCCCGCGCGGCCCACTGGCGGCCCTGGCGCGCCTACGCCGTCCAGTACCTGTGGGCCACCGACAGCCACCCGATCAACCACCTGCCCGTCTGAAAGGCGCGTACGAGCATGAACAGCACCAAGCGGCACACCGTCGTCGACAGCCCCTACGGCCCGCTCACGCTGGTCGCCACGGACGGCGTCCTGAGCGGCCTCTACATGAGCGGGCAGCGGCACCGCCCGGCCGAGGAGTCCTTCGGCGAGCGCGTCGCCGCCGCCGAGGAGCCCTTCGCGGAGGTGGCGCGGCAGCTGGCCGCGTACTTCGCCGGGGAGCTGACCGAGTTCGACGTGCCCGTCCGGCTGGAGGGCACCGACTTCCAGCGCGACGTGTGGGACCAGCTCCTGCGCATCCCCTACGGCGAGACGTGGACGTACGGGGAGCTGGCCGCCCGGCTCGGCAGGCCGAACGCCTCGCGCGCGGTGGGGCTGGCCAACGGGAAGAATCCGGTCGGCCTGATCGTGCCGTGCCACCGGGTGATCGGCGCCTCGGGCTCCATGACCGGCTACGGCGGCGGGGTCGAGCGCAAGGTGCGCCTGCTGGCCTTCGAGTCCGGCGCCCGGGACTGAGCCCGGGTCACCCGGACGGGAGCAGGCGGTGGGGGACGGTCAGACGACCGTGAGCGGGACCAGCAGGGCGAAGGCGGCGCCCGCCTCCACCGCGTAGCCGAACAGCGAGGGGTGCTGGACGGGGGCGGCGAGCAGCACCACGCTGTTGCGGGCGGCGGCGGCCTCCACCCAGTCGGCGTCGGCGCCCAGGTTGCCCTGGTACCAGCCCTCGCAGGAGCCGGGACCGCTGACGGCGAGGAGGTCGTCCTCGCGGCGGTAGAAGGCCTGCCAGTCGGCGGCGGGGGCGGACCAGCCCTCGAAGTCGGAGAACTGGGCCCAGCCGCCCTCGCGTATCGCGGTGTCGAACAGCCAGACCGGCATGCCCTCGGAGGTGACCTCACCTCCGGCCTGCTCTTCGGTGGTGAAGTGGACCATGGGGAGGGCGTCGGGTCCGTCGGCGGTGCTGGGCCAGGCATACATGGTGATCATCTGATGATTCTGTCCTGCTCGAAGGGGGACGGGGTGTCACCGCGCCGCCGGGCGGCGGCCGTTCTCCAGTTCCGCCGCGCCTTCGCCCGACAGCGCGATCCGGTGGGCCTCCGCCACGCGCGGGCCGAGCGGGCCGGGGAGGTGGGCGGTCAGCTCGGCGGGCTCCACCAGCCGCCAGGAGAGCAGTTCCTCCTCCTGGAGCCGGATCGCGGCGAGCCGGCCGTCGTCGAGCACGCCGCCGTCGTAGACGTACGCGACCAGCGGCGGCCGGGCGGAGCCGAGGGTCCAGTCCACGGCGAGGAGCCGGCCGGGCGGCAGGTCGATCCCGATCTCCTCGGCGCTCTCGCGGCGGGCCGCCGCCCGCGGGGTCTCGCCCCGGTCCGACTCGACGGTGCCGCCCGGCAGGGCCCAGCCCTCACGGTAGTTGGGCTCCACCAGCAGGACCCGGCCGACGGTGTCCCGGTAGAGGACGGCTGCCCCGGCCAGGACCCGGGGCAGGCTCGCGATGTACTGGGCGTAGTCATCCGTGGTGGTCACGGCGCCACCCTAACCGGCCGCCCCGGACGGCCCGGTCCCAGGGCTGGTGCTGTGACCGGCACAGCACCAGAGCGCTCAGGAAGTGCCCGGACCGCCGCCGTCCTCGCGGTCGCGGCCCTTGGACTCGGCCACGCGGCGCAGCCGCGGGTGGCGGGCCGGGCCCTGCTCGGTGATGGCGTCCCCGACCATGGCCTTGACCGCGTCCCGCAGCCCGTGCAGGGCGTGCTGGCGGGCCGGACCCGCGCCGGGGTCCTCGCGCAGCTCCTTCACCAGGGCCCAGCAGAGCAGCAGCATGACGACGACGAAGGGCAGCGCGACCAGGATGGTCGCGGTCTGGAGGGACTTCAGCCCGCCCGCGACGAGCAGGACGGCGGCCACCGCGGCCATCAGCACGCCCCAGGTGACGACGAGCCAGGTGGGCGGGTGCAGCGAGCCCCGGCTGGTGAGCGAGCCCATCACCAGGGAGGCCGAGTCGGCGCTGGTGACGAAGTACGTCATGACCAGGACCATCGCGACGTAGGAGGTGACGGTGGAGAGCGGGAGCGCGTCGAGCATCGCGAAGAGCGAGGCCTCCGTGCCGTCCTTGAGCTTGAGGGCGAAGTCGACGGCGCCGGTGGAGTCGAGCCGGATCGCGGTGCCGCCCATCACGCAGAACCAGACGACGGTGGCGCCGCTGGGGACCAGCAGGACGCCGATGAGGAACTCGCGGATGGTACGGCCGCGCGAGATCCGGGCGATGAAGGTGCCGACGAAGGGCGCCCAGGAGAGCCACCAGGCCCAGTAGAAGATGGTCCACGCGCCCAGCCACGCGCTGTCGGTGAAGGCCCCGGTGCGGCTGGCCATGGGCAGCAGCTCGTGGAGGTAGCCGCCGACGCTGGAGGGGATCACGTCGAGGATGTAGACGGTGGGGCCGAGGACGAAGACGAAGAGCATCAGGGTGCCGGCCAGCACGATGTTGACGGTGCTCAGCCACTTCACCCCCTTGTGCAGGCCGGAGAAGGCGGAGAGGACGAAGGCCGCCGAGAGCGCACCGATGATGATCAGCTCAAGGCCGGTGGAGTCCTCGACGCCGAGGGTGAGGTTGAGGCCCTTGGCGACCTGGAGGGCGCCGAGCCCGAGGCTGGTCGCGGTGCCGAAGACGGTGGCGAAGACGGCGAGCAGGTCGATCAGCCGGCCGGGCCAGCCGTCCGCCCGCTCCTGGCCCATCAGCGGGACGAAAGCGGAACTGAGGCGGTTGCCGCGGCCCTTGCGGAAGGTCGCGTAGGCGAGGGCGAGACCGGCGATGCCGTAGATCGCCCAGGGGGTCAGCGTCCAGTGGAAGAAGGAGTACTCCATGGCCGCGAGGGCGGCGCGGCCCGTGCCCGGCTCGGCCCCGGAGGCCGGGGGCGGGGTCAGGTAGTGGGTGAGCGGCTCCCCGACCCCGTAGAACATGAGGCCGATGCCCATCCCGGCGCTGAACATCATCGCGATCCACGCGAGGTTGGTGAACTCGGGCTCCGAGTCGTCGGCGCCGAGGCGGATGCGGCCGAACCGGCTGATGGCGAGCACGACGCACATGACGAGGAAGACGTCGGCGGCGATCACGAACAGCCAGGCGAAGTTCTCCAGCACCCAGGCGAGCGCCGTGCTCGACACCGTGTCGAAGGAGCCCTTGGCCAGCGCCGCCCAGGCCACGACGGCCAGCACGGCGATCACACCCAGGACGACGACGGCGCGGTCGGTCGTGCCGTCCGCCGGGGCGCCCGCCGCGCCGTCAGGAGTGTCCGGATGTGGCTGTTCCAGTGAATCCGTGCTCATGTGGCCACACTATGCAGGCGTATATCCGTATTTAGAGCGAGGGCGCGCCGGGTGTGCGCGCGGTGTGGTGTACGCCACCCATGGGCACGGGGCGATCCTCCGGTTACGCTCGCCGGGGCGCGACGCACGTTCGACAGCAAGGGATCAGCAGGGTGACGAACGGAGCGGTACCCGCGCGCGTGCTCATCGCGGCGGACAAGTTCAAGGGCTCGCTCACGGCCGTGGAGGTCGCGGAGCGGGTGACGGCCGGCCTTCGCGGCGCCGTGCCGGGCATCGAGATCGAGACCCTCCCCGTCGCGGACGGCGGCGACGGCACGGTCGCCGCCGCGGTCGCGGCGGGTTTCGAACGCCGGGAGGTACGGGTCACCGGGCCCCTCGGCGACCAGGTCACCGCCGCCTTCGCGCTGCGCGGGGGCACCGCGGTGGTCGAGATGGCGGAGGCGTCGGGGCTCCAGCTCCTGCCGCCGGGCGTCTTCGCGCCCCTGACGGCCACCACGTACGGCTCGGGCGAGCTGCTGCGGGCCGCGCTGGACGCGGGCGCCCGCTCGATCGTCTTCGGCGTGGGCGGCAGCGCCACCACCGACGGCGGCGCGGGCATGCTGGCCGCGCTCGGCGCGGTCCTGCTGGACGCGCGGGGCGTGCCGGTCGGTCCGGGCGGGGCCGCGCTGGCCTCGCTGGCCTCGGCCGACCTGTCGGGCGTCGACCCCCGTTTCGCGGACGTGGAGTTCGTCCTCGCGAGCGATGTGGACAACCCGCTGACCGGCCCCGAGGGCGCGCCCGCCGTCTACGGCCCGCAGAAGGGCGCCTCCCCCGAGGACGTGGCCACGCTCGACGCGGCGCTGACGCACTTCGTGGCGGTGCTGGAGAAGACGGTCGGTGTCCGCGCGGCCGAGTACGCGCTGCTCCCGGGCGCGGGCGGCGCGGGCGGCATCGGCTACGCGGCGCTGCTGCTCGGCGCGGCGTTCCGTCCCGGCATCGAACTCATGCTGGAGGTACTGGGCTTCGCGCCGGCGCTGGAACGGGCCACGCTGGTCATCACCGGGGAGGGTTCGCTGGACGAGCAGACCCTCCACGGCAAGGCTCCGGCGGGGGTCGCGGCGGCGGCGCGGGCGGCGGGCAAGGAGGTCGTGGCCGTCTGCGGCAGGCTGCTGCTGACCCCGGAGGCGCTCCGCGCGGCGGGCATAGGCCGGGCGTACCCGCTCACCGAGCTGGAACCCGACCCGGAACGCTCCATCCGGAACGCGGGCCCCCTGCTGGAACGGATGGCGGCCCGCATCGCCACCGACCTGCTCTGACCGGGCCGCCGGCACGGGGCTGACCGGACTGACCGGACCGGGCGCGCCTGGGCCGACCGGGTCCGGGGCCGGGCTGACCCGGCTCCGGAACCGGGGGTCGCCCACGCGGGGCCGGGCGCCGGGGCCCGGTCCACCGGGCCGGGCCCCGGCCGGGTCCGGGACCCCGCCTCCAGCGGAGCCCTACGGCCACCACGGCCGTCCTCCGGGGGACCCGCCGGGCCGGATCACCCCGGCCCCCGGCCCCGGCGCGGCGCGGGCCGCCCGTACCCCGGCACGGGCCGTCGCCGACCGGACGGCCGAAGGGGCGGGCCGCGGTGCGGGACGTGACCCGCGCCGGGCCGCGCGTCCGCCCGTACGGGGCCCGGTGGGCCGGGGAGGCCGCGCGCCCGGCCGTCCCGCCGTCCGCCGGGGAGGCCTCGTGTCCCGGGCCGGTGGCCTCGGGGCACCGGTCGGCCGGTGGCCGTGACGGCCCGTCGCACGTGTCCCCGCAACGGGGGGGCCTTCCGTCGACGCGGCGCGCCGTACCGGCCTCCAGGACCCGCCCGGCGCCCGCGCACCGCCCCGCACCGCCCCCGCGCCACCCGACTCCCCCGCAGCCGCGCCCCGCAGCCGTCCCCAAATCCTGGCGACAGTGTTAGAAATGGCTCATGACCGGACGTTTTGGTCGAACCGGGGAATGGCCTCCCCGGCAGCCGACCGGGCAGGACTCGCGCCTGCTCTCGCGCCTGTCCCTGGGGGCGCGCAGCGTCGCCGGTCAGGTCTTCGCCCTCCAGGCGGTGATCGTGGTGCTGCTGGTCGGCGCCGCCATGGTGGCCCTCGTCGTCCAGGTCCGCTACGACAGCGAGCACGACGCCGCCCACCGCTCCCTCGCCGCCGCCGAGGCGTTCGCCCATGCGCCCGGCCTCCCGGCGGCCCTGAAGTCACCGAACCCGACGGCCGAACTCCAGCCCCTGGCCGAGGCCGCCCGCCGGGCCTCCGGCGTCGATTTCATCGCCGTGATGGGCACCAACGGGGTCCGCTACACCGACGCCCGGCCCGAGCTGATCGGCAAGCACGCCGAAGGGGACCTCTCCCGCGCCGTGGCCGGGGAGTCCTTCACCGAACTCTTCAAGGGCACGCCGACCGACGCGGTCCGGGCCGTCGTCCCCGTCCGGGACGCCCGTGGCACCGTCGTCGGCCTGGTCGCCACCGGCATCGAGGTCGAGAACGTCGGTGACGTCGTCGAGGGGCAGCTGCCCCTGCTCCTGGGGGCCGCGGCCCTCGCGCTGCTCCTCGGCATGGGCGGCGCGGCCCTGGTCAGCAGACGGCTGCGGCGCCAGACCCGCGGCCTGGGCGAGGCCGAGATGACCCGGATGAACGAACACCACCAGGCCGTTCTGCACGCCGTCCGCGAGGGCGTGCTCATCATCGGCGCCGACCGGCGGCTGCTGCTCGCCAACGACGAGGCCCGCAGGCTCCTGGACCTGCCGTCCGACGCCGAACAGCGGCACGTGGACGAGCTGGGCCTGGACCCGCGCACCACCGCGCTGCTCACCTCCGGCCGGGTCATGACGGACGAGGTCCACCTGGCGGGCGACCGGCTGCTCGCCGTCAACGTACGGCCGACGGAGCCGTACGGGGGCCGGCCGTACGGCTCCGTGATGACGCTGCGCGACTCCACCGAGCTGGTCGCGCTCTCCGGGCGGGCCGAGGTGGCCCACGGCCGGCTCCAGCTCCTCTACGACGCCGGGGTGCGGATCGGTACGACGCTGGACGTGGTGCGGACCGCCGAGGAGCTGGCGGAGGTCGCGGTGCCGCGCTTCGCCGACTTCGCCTCCGTGGAGCTGCTGGAACCGGTGCTGCGCGGGGAGGAGCCCTCGGGCGCCCCGGGCGCGCACAGCGAGATGCGGCGGACGGCCCTGATCGGCGTGCGCACGGACGACCCGCCGCTCCAGCCGGTCGGCGACGTCATCCGGTTCGTGGTGCCGACGACGCCGATGGCGGCCGCGCTGGACACCGGGCGGGCCGTGCTCGAAGCCGATCTGGCCACCGCCGACGGATGGCAGACGCAAGACCCCGAGGGGGCCCGCGCGGCCCTCGCGTACGGGCTGCACTCGCTGATCGCCGTGCCGCTCCAGGCGCGCGGGGTGGTCCTGGGCATGGCCAACTTCTGGCGGGCCGACACCCCGGAGCCCTTCGGGGAGGAGGACGTGTCGTTCGCGGAGGAGCTGGTGGCGCGCGCGGCCGTCTCCATCGACAACGCCCGCCGCTTCACCCGTGAGCACGCGGTGGCCGTGACGCTCCAGCGCAGCCTGCTGCCCCGGGTGCTGCCCGAGCTGAGCGCCGTGGACGTCGCCTTCCGCTACCTGCCCGCGAAGGCGGGGGTGGGCGGGGACTGGTTCGACGTGATCCCGCTGCCGGGCGCGCGGGTGGCGCTGGTCGTCGGTGACGTCGTCGGGCACGGGGTGCACGCCGCGGCCACGATGGGCCGGCTGCGGACGGCCGTGCACAACTTCGCCCGGCTGGACCTGACCCCCGACGAGGTGCTGGAGCACCTGGACGAGCTGATCGACCGGCTCGACCAGAACGAGTCGGAGACCGGTCCGGACCGGGTCGGCGGCGAGGTCGGTGACGGGGCCGTGGGTTCCGGTACGGGCGACGGGACCGGTGAGGGGGCCGCCGGCACGGCGGGCGACGGGACCGGCGGCGGTGACGGTACCGGTGGCGGCGCGGGGGACGGCGAGCCGCTCAGGGTGACCGGTGCCACCTGTCTGTACGCCGTCTACGACCCGGTCTCCGGGCACTGCGCGATGGCCAGCGCCGGGCACCCCGGACCCGCGCTGGTCCGCCCCGACGGGGGCGTGGAGTTCCCGGAGCTGCCGGCCGGGCTGCCGCTCGGCGTGGGCGGGATGCCGTTCGAGACCACCGGGTTCGAGCTGCCCGAGGGGTCCCGGCTGGTCCTGTTCACGGACGGGCTGCTGGAGGGCCGGGACCGCGACTTCGACACCGGTCTCGAACTGCTGCGCGAGACCCTCTCCCGCCCCGGCCGCAGCCCCGAACAGGCGTGCTCGGACGTGCTGGCCGCGCTGCTGTTCCCCTCTCCGGCCGACGACATCGCCCTGCTGATCGCCGACACCCGGCGGCTGGAGCCCGGCCGGATCGCGGAGTGGGAGGTGCCCGCCGACCCGGCCGCCGTCTCCCGGGTGCGGGGCGAGGGCGCGGCGCGGCTCGCCGCGTGGGGGCTGGAGGACCTCTCCTTCGCCGCCGAACTCGTCCTGAGCGAGCTGGTCACCAACGCCATCCGGTACGGGGGCTCGCCGGTCCGGGTCCGGCTGCTGCACGACCGGAAGCTGATCTGCGAGGTGTCGGACGGCAGCAGCACCTCCCCGCACCTGCGGTACGCGGCCACCACCGACGAGGGCGGGCGCGGGCTGTTCCTCGTCGCCCAGTACGCCGAGCGGTGGGGCACCCGTTACAGCGGGCGCGGCAAGGTCATCTGGGCGGAGCTGTCGCTGACGGGGGGCGCGGAGCCGGTGTCCGCGGCCGGGCTGGACCTGGACGCGCTCGACCTGGACGGGCTGGAGGACCTGGCCTGGTGACCCGCCCGGCCGGGCGGGCGGGGTGCGGGCCCGTCAGGTGCCCGCGCGCAGGTGCCGCCAGACCGCCTTCGCCGCGTTGTGGCCCGGCATTCCGTGCACGCCGGGGCCCGGCGGGGTCGCCGAGGAGCAGAGGAAGACGGCCGGGTGCGCGGTGGTGTACGGGGAGAGGGACAGCTTCGGGCGGAGCAGGAGCTGGAGCCCCGAGGCGGCGCCGCAGGCGATGTCCCCGCCGATGTAGTTGGGGTTGCGGGCGGCGAGTTCGGGCGGCCCGGCCGTGGCGCGGGCCAGGACCAGGTCGCGGAAGCCCGGCGCGAAGCGCTCCAGCTGGCGCTCGACGGCGTCGGTGAGGTCGCCGGACCAGCCCGCCGGGACGTGCCCGTAGGCCCAGAACACGTGCTTGCCCTCCGGGGCCCGGCCGGGATCGACCAGGCTGGGCTGCGCGGTGATGAGGAAGGGGTTACGGGGGGCCCGGCCGCCCGAGGCCAGTTGCAGGGCGGCGTCGATGTCACGGGTGCGCGGGCCGATCTGGACGGTACCGGCCCGGCGCGGCTCCTCGGCGGTCCAGGGCACCGGGCCGTCCAGCGCGTAGTCGATCTTGAACACGCCGGCCCCGTAGCGGTAGCCGTCGTAGACGCGCCCCAGCCGGGCGATCCGGGCCAGCGCGGTCGGCGAGGTGTCGAAGACGTAGGCGCGGGCGGGCGGGAGGTCGTCGAGCCGCTTGACCTCGAAGCCGGTGTGGATCGTGCCGCCGAGGTCGCGCAGGTAGGCGGCGAGGGCGTCCGAGAGGGACTGGGAGCCGCCGCGCGCCATGGGCCAGCCGCCCGCGTGCGCGGCGAGGGCGAAGACGAGGCCGACCGCGCCGGTGGCGATGCCGCCCAGCGGGGCGATGACGTGCGCCACGAGCCCGGCGAACAGCGCCCGCGCCCGGTCGTCGCGGAAGCGGCGCAGGAGCCAGGTGGAGGGGGGCAGTCCGACGAGCCCGAAGCGGGCGAGGGTGACGGGGTCGCGGGGCAGCGCGGTGGACGGCAGCGACATGAAGTCCCGGGCCAGGGTGTCCCATTTGCCGAGGAACGGCGCCACCAGCCGCCGGTAGGCGCCCGCGTCGCGCGGCCCGAAGGAGGCCGCCGTCTGGGCGACCGAGCGGGAGAGCACGGCGGCCGTGCCGTCGTCGAAGGGGTGCGCCATGGGCAGGGGGGCGTGCAGCCACTCCAGCCCGTACCGCTTCAGCGGCATGGTGGCGAAGACCGGCGAGCCGGCCCCGAGCGGGTGCACCGCCGAGCAGGGGTCGTGCCGGAAGCCGGGGAGGGTCAGCTCCTCGGTCCGGGCCCCGCCGCCGACCGCCTCGGCGGCCTCGAAGACGGCCACCGAGAAGCCGCGCCGGGCCAGTTCGACGGCGGCCGTCAGCCCGTTGGGCCCGGCCCCCACCACGACTGCGTCGAGGATCGACGGCACTTGCGACTCCTTCGTCCGGCTCCAGTGCGCCCCAGGGTATTGCTCCCGGCCTCCACCGCAGGACCGGCCCCCGCGGCCCGCGCGGGCGGCGTCGCCCTACGCCCCCTTCAGCAGTTCGCGGATGCGGACCGCCGTGGCCTCGTCACGGCCCACCGCGAAGGGCAGGACGTTGTCCCGGTCCACCCGGAAGGGGACGTCCGCGACGGTGCTCTGCGCCCCGCCCGCCTCGGCGACGAGCAGCAGCCCGGCCGCGTGGTCCCAGGCCGAGGGCCAGGTGAAGGCCAGTCCGTCGCTCTCGCCCCGGGCCACCTTCAGGTACTCCAGGCCCGCCGAACCGCACGGCCGGGCGGCGACCCCGGGGACGTCCAGCCGGGCCAGGGCCCGCTTGTCCTCCTCGGAGGTGTACAGCGGGTGGGCCATGGCCACCCGCAGCACGGCGCCCGGCGCGGGCGACCCGCTGTGGATGCGCTCGCCGTTGACGTACGCGCCCTGCCCGCGCACGGCGGTCGCCAGCTCGTCCAGGACCGGGGCGAAGGTCCAGGAGGCGAGTATCTCCCCCCGGTGCGCGAGCGCGACGAGGGTACAGAAGCCGGGGTCGCCCCCGACGAACTGCCGGGTGCCGTCGACGGGGTCCACGATCCACACCGGGGCGTCGGCGCGCAGGGCCCCGTACACCGTGGGGTCGGCGTGCACGGCCTCCTCGCCGACGACCGCGGAGCCGGGCAGCAGCCGGGTGAGGGCGGCCGTGAGGTGCTCCTCGGCCTTGCGGTCGGCGGTGGTCACCAGGTCGTGCGGACCGCTCTTCTGGTCCACCTCGTGGTCGGCGAGCTGCCGGAACCTCGGCATGATCTCGGCCGCCGCCGCTTTGCGGACGGCTTCCTCGACGGCGGACAGGTCATGGGCCAGGAATTCATCGATCATGCCTCCCAGCAAAGCACGCCGGGCTGACAAACCCCACTGACATGCCCCGCCGCCGGGCCCCACCGGCACATCCGTCCGGGCCGCCCGCCGGGCGGCGGAGCGGTCGGCCGGGGCTGCCCTGAGGGCCCGGTCACTTTCGCCAGAACAGGTGGTGCGTCACCCCGCTCGGGCTGGGAACGACCTCCAGGTGGAACCGGTCGAGCAGCTCGTCCGGGGACTCCCAGAGCCGTACTCCGGACCCGAACTCCACCGGCGAGACCGCCACGTGCAGGGTGTCGACGAGGCCGGCGTCGAGGAACTCCCGGATGGTGGTGACTCCGCCGCCGAGCCGGACGTCCTTGCCCCGCGCCGCTTCCCGCGCCTGTTCGAGGACCGTGGCCGGGTCGCCGTCGACGAAGTGGAACGTGGTGTCGGAGAGCGTGAACGAGGGACGCTTGTGGTGGGTCATGACGAACACCGGGGTGCGGAAGGGGGGCTCGTCCCCCCACCAGCCCTGCCACGCGTGGTCCTGCCAGGGCCCGCGCTGGGGCCCGAACTTGTTGCGGCCCATGATCTCGGCGCCGATGTTGCGGGCGTAGTCCCGCGTGAGGTAGTCGTCCAGGCCCCGGCTCCCCCCGGGTTCGGTGCGCCTGGGCCAGCTCGCCGTGGCACCGGCCCAGGCGAACAGCTTCTCGGGCTCGACATGACCGAAGGGCCTCTCAAGGGTCTGGTCCTCACCGGCACCGATACCGTCACTCGAAACGGTGATGTTCTGGACTCTCAGTAGCTGAGTCACGTGTTCCTCCTGTGTCGCCGACAACGGTGGTGAGACTTGCCGGACCGGGAAAACTCATCGCTACGTCCACAGCCGGTCCGAGGCTCGGCCACGCGGTGTCCCCGCCTGTGAGGTGTACGCGGTGTGGGCAGGCTCCTGGGATGAGGGGGCGTCCACCCCTGCGGAGCCTTTCACGTCCTGCGGTCCGGTCGCCCTGGCCGCAGCGGTTCGTCCGTCGTGTCCTCACCCGCCGACACCCCTCGACCCGCGCAGGTCCTAGAGCGTGTGCAGCTCCGCGGACAAGCCCTCCTGCTCGGCGGCGCCGATGCGGGTGAAGAGGGTCAGGGCCCTCTGGAGCAGCCCGGCGGCGAGGTCGGGCTCACCACGAGAGCGCTCGTACCGGCCCAGGCCCGCCAGGGCCCGGGCTTCCTCCAGTGGACTGCCGAGGGTGCGCGCCAGGGCCGCCGCCTCGCGGTGCAGGTCCTCGGCGGTGGCGTCGGCCTGGGCGAGCCGCACCTCCCCAGGTCGTTCAGCAGCGCCGCACGACCTTGCCGGTCGCCGATCTCCCCGCAGAGGTCCCGCGCGGCGGTCAGGCTCCGGATCGCCGCCTGCGCACGGCCCTCCAGCTACGTGCGTGGCGCCCTCCGCCCGGAGGGCTCCCGCCATCCCACGACGATCGCCCAGAGCGGTGACGACGGCCAGGGCCTGACCGGCCGCCACAGCCGCGGCGGGCGCGTCTCCCCGAGCGATCCGCACGAAGGCCAGGTGGCACAAGGCGTGCCCCTCCGCCCGTTTGTCGCCCAGCACCCGTGCCGTCCCCAACGCTTCCTCGTGCGCCTCGGCGGCGTCCGCCCACTGTCCGGTGCAACGCCGCACCGCACCGAGGTAGTTGAGGCTGTAGACCTGTCCCCGCCGATCGCGCAGTTCCCGTGCAGTCTCCAGCGCCTGCGTCTGGAGCCGATCGGCCTCCACCGGGTCACCGGCCAGCAGTCGTACGGCGCCCAGGGCGTTACGGATGTAGACGCCGCCCCGCTGGTCGCCCACTTCCTCCGCGAGTGCGAGAGCCCGCCGCATGTACTCCTCGGCCTCGGCGTACCGGCCGGTCTGCCGGAGCACCACGCCGAGGTTGTTCAGCGCCGTCGCCCGACCGCGCCGGTCCCCCGCGGAATCGAACAGTTCGACCGACTCGCGCAGTTGGGGTTCGGCGGCGGTGTAGTCGCCCCCTCAGCCGCTGGACGACCCCCCCAGTAGTTCAGGGCGCTGGCGGCGCCTGCCCCGTCGTCCAGTTCCCGGAAGATGGCGAGTGCGCGCCGGTGCGCGTCCGCCGTGGCGGGATAGTGACCGGTCTGCCCGTGGACGACGACGCCGAGGTCGTTGAGCGCACGCGCCTCACTCCTGCGGTCGTCGAGGGCGTGATGGAGCTCCATGGCCTCGGTGAGGTTCCGGGCCGCCCCCTCGTAGTCGCCGGTCAGCCGACGCACCAGGGCCAGGTTGCCCAGGGCGACCGCCCGGCCCGGACCGTCCCGCAGGCCGGCCTCGCGGTCCACGGCGGTCTGGTGCAGGGCGATCGCCTGCTCCCAGGGACCGGCCAGCCGCAGGAAGCCAGCCAGGGAACCGGCGAGCGCCACCACGCGTGATCCCCGGCCGTGATCCCCGCAGTACCGTGCGCAGGCCAGCAGGTTCGCCGTCTCCGCGCCGAGCCAGGCCATCGCCTCCGTGCGGGCGGCCCGGTCGGCCGCCGCGCCGGACGGCCACTGCCCGGTGACGACCTCCGACGACGCCGTGGCGGCACGCTCCTCGTAGTACGCGAAGAGCCTGTCGAGCGCGGCCTCCTTGGTGGGCTCCGGGTCCGCCTCGGCGAGGGTGCCGGAGAACTCCCGTACCAGGTCGTGCATCCGGTAGCGGCCAGGAGCGGACTCCACGACCAGGTGTTCGTCGTAGAGGACCTCCAGCAGGTCCCCCGCCTCCACCGGATCGAGATCGTGCAGGGCGGCGGCAGTGTCCGCACTGTACTCGCTGCCGGGGTGGAGGCTGAGCAACCGGAAGAACCGCTGCCGGTCGGCGTCGAGATTCCGGTAGGAAAGCTCGAAAGCCGTGGCCACCGCGGTGTTCCCCGCGTGCAGGCGGGCGAGCCGGCGGCGGGTGGCGGAGAGCGACCGGGCCGGGTGGGTGAAGGACCATGACGGGTGGTTGCGTATCCGGCCCGCCACCAGTCCCAGCGCCAGCGGCAACTGCCCGCAGAGTCTGGCCACCTCTTGGGCGGCTGCCGTCTCGTCCGCTCCTTCGGGCATGCGGCGGGACAGCCGGCACAGCATGGACACCGCGTCCTCCAGAGTCAGCGTGTCCAGCGCCAGCACCACCGTGTCGGGCAGATCCGCCAGCCTCCGGCGACTCGTGATCAGGACCAGGCACTCGGCCGCGTTCGGCAGCAGGGGCTCCACCTGGTCCTGGTCCACGGCGTCGTCGAGGATGAGGAGCACCCGTCTCCTGGCCAGCCTGTCCCGCCACATGGCCGCCCTGGTGTCGAGAGTCGAGAGTCGAGAGCGGATCGGTTCCGTTCGGTATCAGCTCCTGGGCCACGCCCGTGGCGGCCAGCAAGGAGGCGAGCGCGTCGGAAGGGTCCACCGGGGACTGGCCCGGTGTGTGGCCGTGCAGGGGGAGGAACAGCTGGCCGTCCGGGAAGCGGTCGGCGAGCTGGTGGCCCACGTGCACGGCGAGGGCCGTCTTGCCGACTCCCGGCATGCCTCCGATCGCGTGGATGTCGATGACCTGGCCACTGATCGGACGAGGTGAGAACCGACTCGGCGAGCCAGGCCAGTTCACGGCTACGACCGACAAAACTTGCCAGGTCTCGTGGGGAGGCGGCCGGAGCGCACGCCGCTGAGCGGGTTGACCACGGCGGCCACCTGGTCGGCGTCCGTGTCACTCCGGGTGGCCAAGGCCTCGGGGAAGCCCGCGAGCTGCACCTGGACGCCCGGTTCGTCGCTGTCCAGCCTCCCCCAGACCACGGGACGGGGCGCCGGAGGAGGAATCCAGCCGGGTGAGGTGATCTCCAGCAGGGCGGCATCGACCCCGTGGTCCGGCCCGTCGTGGCGCGCCCAGGCGCCAGCCGGGCCGCCAGCGGCGATCCACCTTCCGGCGGATCGTCGAGGAAGCGAATCCGGAGAGCGCTTTCGAAGCGGCCGTCCGCTCCGCGTACGACGTGCGCCGCCGTCAGGACCAGCCGGTCGGAGACGAGATAACCGCTGCCCCGGCGCCGGGACGCCCAGACCTCGACGAGTCGCCCGCGCTCCACGGTGCGTTCAGTCCGACCGGCCGGGCAGCCAGCGCGTCGCGGAGACCTCGGCGTTCCCCCCGGTCGCACTGTTCTTGGGGTTGAGCACCAGGGTCACCCGGTGGCCGCTGCCACTGCTCACTTCGCCCTTGCCGCCGGCCGACACGACCCCCCAGCGCAGTCCGGCATCGACTCCACCCGTCCGGCGGAGATCGACCTGGAACTCCATCTCGATCGGCCCCAGCTCGAACCGGAGCTGTTTGCCCGCCCCTGCGCCATCGCCGTCTCAAGTTCGGCCCTCAACTGCTGGACGGCTTCGGCAAGTCCGACCCAACCCACTGTCCACGGTTCCCCCTCGTCATCCGGCAGGCGTGCAAAAATTAGTCCAGCGGCCCGGCTCTGAACAGCGTCATCCGAGGAGTTTCTGGACCGTTTCCAGCCACAGGCGAACCAGGCCGGACGAGTCCGCCGCAGGAGCGCGCGCCTCCGTCTGCCGGGCCTCGGCTCCGCCGGGACGACCAGGACACGCAGGAAGGCCGGGCTTCGACCCGCTGACCGGCCGGAACGGGAGTCATGTTGACCGAACAATGGAACACCGACACTCCGGGAGTGGTCCGGCTTCCCTCGGGACGGCTGATCCGGGGCCGGGGACTGAGACATGGCCTCCCGGAGGGCCGGACGCCCACGCTCGCCGTCCATTTGACGGACCACCGGCCGCCCGAACCGCCCTGGGAATCCCTGTGGGTCCCCTGGCGTGACTTCTGGCTCCCCACCGACCCCGACGAGGCGATGCGCACGCTCCGCCTCGCCTACGAGCGGGCCGCGGGCGAACGCGTCGAGGTCTGCTGCGGGGGCGGGGTCGGACGGACCGGTACGGCGCTGTCCGCGATGTGTGTCTTCGAGGGCATGGCCCCCGGGGAGGCCGTCGCCTGGATGCGGCGCAACTATCACTCCCGTGCGGTCGAGGTGCCCTGGCAGCGGCGGTTCATCCGCCGTGTCTTCGCCGCCGACACCCCCGGCTCGCGCCCGTCGTAGCCGCGCCAGCGACCCCGGCGTGCGCGCCGGGGGCGCTCCGTCGCAAGCGTCAGCCCGCCGCCAGCGCCGGGATGACGTGCTGTCCGTACGTGTCGATGGTGGCTTCGCGGGCGTCGTGCATGGCGTAGACGGCGAACTGGTCGACGCCGAGGTCGCGCAGGGCCCGGAGTTTGTCGATGTGGGCCTCGGCGGGGCCCAGGAGGCAGAAGCGGTCGACGATCTCGTCGGGGACGAAGTCGGCGGACGGGTTGCCGGTGCGGCCGTGGTGGCTGTAGTCGTAGCCGTGGCGGGACGTATCGTCGGCGAACCCGACCTCGCCCTCCCGGGCCCCGCGTACTGGGCCCACCCCACCCAGGAGCGGGAAACTGAGGTCGGGAGCTGTGGGCTCCCTGCGACCTCGTCATTCCCGCAGGTACGGGAGTCAAATCATGGCGCAACGCCACTCGGTCGGCGAGATCGGGTCAACCGTTCATGGGCCGGCGCCGCGAGCAGGGGTTCGAGAAGCCGGTTCGAGACCCAGGCTGGCGAAGGTGATGTCGCGAAGCTGAGGCACCGCGGCAGCAGCCATCCGCGCAAGTACGGGCAGGACGCTGTACCAGTCAGGGCTCTTCAACGCCTCACGCAGGAATCTGCCCGCCTGCGGACCATCGTCGGGAGCATCCTTCGAGGCAGCCAGAGCCAGGGCTCGCAGCACCAGCGTGAACGGGTCCGGACCGCCCCCGTGAGCAGTCGGCGCCAGCTGTACGGGGACACGGGCCAGGTGGCCTGCGACAGAGGCGAAGCCCGTCGCACGGCGCTCCGGATCGGCAGTACGGGCTACTGTCCGCCACGCCGCTTCGGTGTCTCCGAGCAATGCGTGGAGAACGGCGACACCGGCCGTGGGGAACTGCTCCTCGTGACCGATGCTGCCGGCTCGCGCGAGCCACTCCAGCTGGACGTCAACGTCCCGGCCCTCGCCTGCCCGCAGTACGGCATCGACGAGGACCGTCCGGGGCAACCACTCCTGCTGGTCCTCGCGGGTGTAGTCCCGCGCGCCGTTGACCGCGCTGCTCAGCCGCTCGCGGCAGGGCCCGTCCGCTCGCGCGGAAGCCGTTAGCAGTGCGCCGAGTTCCCCGAGGAGAGCGGCCAGCCGACGCGGCAGGTCCCTGGTCGCCTCCAGCCCTTCCCGTACGTCGTCCACGATCTTGCCCGCGGCGGCCGGGTCGTGAGCGGCCAGCCCTTCCGCGACGGCAACACGCGCCTTCACCGCCCCCAGCCGCCACAGGCCTCGTCGGGCGGGCTGCTTCGGCTTCGTCCCCTCGATCAGATCCAACGCCATGTCCCCCTCACCCGCGTGTGCCAGGGCCTGGGCCGCGAACGCCCAGGTCGGGTCGTCGGTGGCCTCCGCCGCGATGCGGGCCGCTTCGTACGCCGCTTCCTGCGCCAGCCTGCGTGCCTCGGCGGCGCGCCCCGAGTCGGCGTGCGCCATGGACATCGCGGCGACGGCGCGGACCCGCTCGCCCGGGCCGCTCAGTGCGGCGACCAGGGTGTCGGCGTCCGCGGTCGCCCCATCTCGTACCAACGCGCCCGCGAGGGCGGAAAGCCACGGCAGGGAGGCTTCCGCCCCCACACCGGTTTCCGAGAGGAGGCTGAGTGCCTGGTCCAGGCAGTGCCGGGCTTCCTGCTCCCGGCCTTGTTCGGCGAAGGCCACGGCTTCACGGGCCAGTCGTCCTGACTCGCCTGCTTCGTCGTTGTCGGAGTCGTCGGAATCACCGATACCGCCGGTGTCGTACGCGGTGTTCGCGCGGGCGATGATCGAGTCCGCGAAGTCGACTCCGTCCCGATCCGGATCCTGGTCCTGGCCTCGGTCCGTACAGGTGCCGCGAAGGTCCTCCGGCACACCCTCCAGAAGCTCCCTGACCCGCTCTGCCGGAGTACCGGTGTCCATCTGTGCCCTGACGAACCGAACCAGCGTCAGACCGAAGCCGAGTTCCGCATGTGCCCGGTCCGGCGCCGACAGCGAGGTGGTCTGCCGGCAGGCCCATTCGACCCGCTCTGCGGCCAGGGCCACCAACGCCCGTGCGTCATCGGGGCGGGCGGCGGCCAGAGCCGATGCGGCAAGCGACAGAACGTCGAGGTATGCCAGCGGTCGGGAGCCCGCCCAGACCGCACGTGCGTGTTCGAGGATGCGGTCGTGGAGGTGGTCCGCCCGGTCCGGGGCAGCCAGGGCGAGGGCCGCCCACAGTTGCACCGGGGTGGCCCGGTCGGCGGCGTCGGCCGGTTCGGCGAGCTCCGCCAGTGCCTCCACCTCCTCTTCCAGTTCGTCCAGGAGCTGCGACGCCAGCGCCGGTTGGTTCGAGGACAGCAGGGTCGCCGCGTCCGTCCACGCCTCGTACCTCTCGGCGCTCAGCCCCCTCGTCCGACGGAGCACGTCCGCGCCGGCCTCCTCCTGGCCCGTGCCCATCAAGGCCGCTGCCGCCCGAGCAACGGCAGCCTCGGCCTCGTCGCCGCCGACGCCCCACGCCGACGTCTGCCGACGGGCGGCCACGGCCCATCGCAGGGACTCCCTCGCGGTTTCCTGTGCCGCCTTCCGGGCCTGGTCGTCGCCTTCGATGCCGGCCAGTGCACAGGCCACGTCGGCCAGTGCCCTTGCCTTCGCCCCGGGGTGGGGCAGCTCCAGCGCCAGCGTCCTGGCCCGTCGGACATCGCCGAGGTAGGCGAGGGCGCGGGGAATGTCTCGCGGCAGGGATCGAGCCTGCCGCAGGAGCAGCGTGCGCGACAACGCAGCCGCCGCCAGGACGTTGAGGCTTTCCGGGGTGTCGTCGGTGGCCGTGCCGGCGGCCAGTTCGATGTCCGCGAGGGCGAGGTCCAGCCCGAGCCCCGCCACTTGCCGCCGTTGGCGGCGGGGATCGAACACCAGGCCGGCCAGTCGACCGGGCTCGCCGCTCTCCCGCGCCAGACGGGAGTAGCCGGTCAGGAGGTAGTTCGGGGTGTCGTCCGGCCAGCCCCGCTCGCGGTACCGGTCCGCCCAGCGGTGGAGTCGGCCTTCGTACTCCGCAAGTCCATCGGTGCCGAAGTTCTGGGATGCCACGCGCCGGAGTTCGTCGTGCGCGAGTACGTACGTACGAAGCGCGGGGTCGTCGCCCCAGACGGGGCCGCTCGGGGCAAGGTGATCGGTCACGTCCGGACGCATGCTGCGACCCGCGACACTGCCCAGAAGCTCCACGACGTCGTACGGCAGAGTCGTGGACCCCATCAGACGGGCCAGGTCTTCGCCACTGAGGGCGCCCCTGGCCGCCGCGAGCAGGGCCAGCAGGGGCCGACCCACCTCACGGTCCTTGAGGAGGGTCTGCAAGTCCCTCATCACCATGTCCCGGATGACGGAGGCCACCGGGGAGACCGTCAGGCGGCGTACGACGGCGGGATCCCGCAGCGGGTGGTCCTCGGGCACGTCGGCCGGCAGGGGCGGGTGCTCCCGCCCGGCCACCACTACGCGCATGCCAGGCGGGAGCGCCTTCGGCAGCATCGCGGCGATACTCAGACCGCCGTCCTGCGGTGCGGCGGCTTCATCCAGGCCGTCGACGACGAGCAGCAGGGTACGGCCGAGGGAGCTGCTGGCGCGCGCGGCTGCTTCGTAGAGGGATTCCAGACCTGACGGCGCACGCTTGCCGACCAGGGTGGCGAGCTGCCGGCACATCGTCGTGCGGAAGGTGTCGGGGTGGTCGGTGCCGAGGCGTCGGGCGATGAAGTACGGGACGACGTCGACCCCGGCCGGCCGGTACGGCAGTACGAACCAAGCCAGGAGGGCCGACTTTCCAGCCCATGGCCCCGCCTGCACGAAGGTGTAGGAGGGGGCCTGGGCGTCGCGGTCGGTGGTGAACGCCGAGAGTGTGTTCAGTACGTCGAGGCGGTCCGAGAAGTCCCGGGGGAGGAAGTGCTGCCGCACCTCGGCCTCGTCGCCGTAGAACCGGCCGCCGGAGTCCGCGTGGCTCTGGGGGCCGGACCCGCCCTGCCGGGACTTCCGCCCGTGATCCGCGGCGGCAAGGAGCGACCGCCAGTGCCGTTTGCTGTTGGGCCGGTAGTCCGGAGAGACCCTGGCGGCCTCGTCCTCCAAGTACTTGACCAGCGCCCAGAGGGTGGGCTGGTGGCGGTCCGAAGGCACTGAGCGCCCGTGGCGCCAATCGCTGATGCTGCGGTCCGAGACCACGAAGTGGCGCTTCTTCAACGCGTCGACGACGTTCCCTTGCGTGAACGTGCTTCGACGGCCTCCGCGCGCTGCCTCGTACAGGGCGTACAGCGCACGCGCGAAGTCCGAGCCCGCCGGTTCCTGCACCAACTCGTGGCCCCCAGCCGCTGTGTCCGTAACTTCGCCGGAAACTTTCTACTGCCTATCTGACCAGGCTACTTGCGCCCGATCCGGCTGTCCGGTCATCGCCGGAAGAGCTCCGGTCCCGGAACGTCTGAGGAACCGAAAGCCCGGCGGTCAGATCCGCTGGGCGACCCGAACGAGGGGTCCCACCATGTCCATGCTGCTCTCCATTCTCCACGACGGGACCGCGCTGGCCGCCGCCACCGGCCTGACCTACGCCGGCGCCGTCGTCACCGTGGCCGCCGCCTCGGTCCTCTCCCGCAGCCCGGAGCGCCGGCGCGACGCCCGGGCCACGCTGACGATCCTGATGCGGCGCCGCCCGCCGCGCTGAATCGCCGCGCAGACCTAACCATTCCGAGTTTGAAGCCAACCTGGAAGTCGGAGTTGTTGGGTCTCTTCGTCTTCGTCACGTCGAAACGGCCTCCACCGGAACCCGATTCATGTCACCCTGGTTCCGAGAGGCGCCTCGCCGCGCCTCCTGCATGGGAGCGCACCGGCGATCCTCGCCGGGGCACGTTGATGCAGGAGGCAGCAGGTGAAACGCCGATTAGCTGAGCGGCTGCAGGAGCTCAAGCCCTTTGAGCTCGCGGTGATGGGTGTCTTGTGGCTGGTGCTGGAGCTCGTCTCCGCAGTGCTCGCCAAGCTTGTGGACACCCTGTGGTGAAGGTTGTTACCCGGCGTTTCCGCCTCGCCGGGTAACAACCTCCTGTAGCCGCTCCTGGGTCCGTGCCTCGCTCCAACGAGGCACGGACCGTTGAGCAGGAGGGCCGATCGGGCGACAGTCTGCCTGTCGGTGTACCGACGAACGATGGATCTTCGGGAATGGTCCAGTACCGGACCACGAGCGTAGAGCAGGTGGTCGAATGTCACCACGGGCCAGTCCCCATGACGTCGGCCGTACCGCTCGCCTTGCTGGTGCCGCATCGCTCAACGGCGCTATTCTCAGGGCCACTGCACTGCTCCCCGCCTGAGCGGGGATGGACCGTCGGACTTGTTCGGGCTACGACCCGATCTCCCCGCACTCGCGGGGATGGACCCCGTTATGAGCAGAGCCCCGAGCCCCCGCACCGGCGGGGACGGCGGAGGGCAACTCATGCCCTCGGCAGTCCCGCGACGGGGTCGTACCGGACCTGCCCAGCCGGGCCCGGACACACACGTGCCCGTCCCGTCGAAGAGCGCCACGTGGCTCCGGTCGAGCGAGGGGTGGCCGGACGCGGCCGGCCAGGTGTGTGGCATCGACGTACCACGCGGGACGTTGTGGGTCGTTGGCGCGGTGACGGTGGTGGCGGCCGAGCCGCTGGACCAGCCGGTCGATCGGCGCGAGGTCAGACACCAGGTGGTCGAAGTCGAGGTCCAGGGACTGCTCGATGACCTGGGTCGCGATCACCAGCATCCTGCCGGGACGGTCCGGGTTCGGCTTGCCCGCCTGCCGGACCTCGGCATCGGTGGCCGGCCCGAGCATCGCCGTGAGCCGCTCCTCCAACGGCTGGCGGTCACGCGGCAGCATCCGGCCGTGCAACAGGACGACGTCCTGCGGATCCCAGCCGTACTCCGCCGCCTGCGCCCGGGCCTGTTCATAGAGCGCGACGGCCGTGTCCACACGAGTCCGGACCACGCCGACGTATCCTCCGTCCCGGGCCTGGTCGAGGAGCCGGGCCGCCAGTTCCCGCGGTCCGGGGTCCGTTCGAGGACGACCGTCGTGCGGAGCGGTTCCACCTCGCCCGGCGGGGGCCCGCTCCTGCGGACGCGACCCGCGGCGTCGACGACGGTGACGGGCCCCCGCGTCGGCCAGCCATTCCACAGCCGCGCCGAGCAGTTGCTGCTGGTACAGCTCGTAGGCGTGCGCCTCGTCGATGACGATTTCCTGGGACCGGCACTCGGTACCGTCGCCCGTGTCCGGACAGCGGCAGCTGAGCAGGCCGGGGAGCGTCAGGGTCGTGATGTGTTCGTGCCGGGCGTTCTGGACTCCGGCCCAGGTTCCGGGGAGGGGAAGCCCCGCCGCGCAGGCCTGGTCCTCCCACAGCCCACGTTCCCGCCGCATCCGGTCCGTGGTTCGGCGTCCGGTCGCGAACCGGCAGGCAGACAGGGGCGATGCCTTGCCCAAATCGTGCAGGGCGGCGAGAAAAGCGACCGCAGCCCGTGCGGCCCGGTGGTCGCCTGCTCCGAAGCCCACGGTGAGCCGGTCTCGCGCCGGATCGGGCAGGTAGCGGTCCCAGAGTTCGAGCGTCACGGCGTCGACGTCCAGCAGGTGTGCGATCAGCGGATTCCATACGGGCCCGCCGACCTCGGCGGGCATCCCGTCACGATCGGTTTTGCCGCAACTCCACACTCAAGTGCAGTCGTTGAAGTTTTACAAACCTGCCATACCGCCCCAATTCACGTGCTAGATTCCTGCTTCATTCCAGCAAGGAACCGTTATGAGCAGAGAGCGAACGATGCATCTTGGCTGAATCACGCACTCCGCCTCGCGGTGGGGCACGTCCCCAGTGGGACCCCCGGCACCAAGCATGCGCCGAGGCACTGACACTGAAAGGAGAGAGGGTCGAGCGGAGCTTGATCGGCCTCCTGGAGGAAGCCGACGGACTGCGGTCCGTGAGCGGGTCCACCCCGGGTGAACAGGTCGCTCTCCTCGAATACCTCCTCGCCATCTGCTACGCCTCCGAGACCTATCCGCAGTCGAACGCCGACTGGCGCAGCTGGGTCGAGGGCAGCCAGTCGCTCGGTCAAGCCGCCCAGTGGCTCGCCCGGCGACCGGAGGACGAGATCTGGGACCTGTTCCACCCGACCGAACCGCTCGGCCAGAACTCGCTCCTCGCCCCCTACCTCGACCAGCGCGGAGCAGGACCGGCACAGGTGGTCATCGAACATTCGGGCGACTACAACCTGCTTTTCGACCACCACCACTTGGAGCACCCGCAGCTGTTGTCTCCTGCCGAGGCATTCCGGGCCATGCTCACCCAGCACGTCTACGGTCCGGCCGGCCGCGCGCGGATCTCGGGCAAGGAGACACTCGGGCCCACGATCACGAATCTGGCCGTCGGTCGGCTCAGCGGCCGTATCCGTGTCCTCGCCCTCGGTTCGACCCTGGGCGAGACCCTGCGCCTGAACCTGATGCCCTCCGCCGACCTCCCGGGTGAGTTCAACCGCTCCTGGACCGTGGGCAAGCAGGCGCGGCGCGGATTCCGGACGAAGCCGGAGGGCCGCCCCGTGAGTGGCCCGGCCGACCTCCACAGCGCGCTCGGCCGGTCCATCCTGATGCGTCCCACCGTCGTGCCCGAATCAGGCGAGGTCATGGTCGACCGGGTGCTGATGGGCGCCGGCGAGCTGCTCTCGCTCCAGACCGTGCACCTCCAGGACGCCGTCTATGCCAGGACCGTCCAGGGGATCAAGAAGCCGCTGTGGCCGTCGGCGGCCCGTGCCTTCTGGCGCGACGCGCACGCCCTGTACGCCGCCGTGAAGGACGCGGAGAAGCCGAACCACGCCGACCGGCGCGTGGACCTCTACGGACGCCTCGCCCTGTTCCCCGGCCCCGACGCGCTCCGCGGACCGGACAGCCCACCGGTCCGGCGCATCCAGCTCTGGGCCGTGGGGCTCGTGGCCAAGCAGGCCACGGCTATCACCTGGGTGTCCGGTGTCTTCCCGTTCGCGCCCGGTATGGGCGCGGTGCTGTGCCACGCTTCGAGTCGGGGATCGGCGGTCGCCGAGTACGTGGCGACGAGCCTGGGCAGGGCCGCCTACGCCGCCTGGGAGATCGCGTACCCGAACCCGAAGCCGAGTGACCAGTCCGGCCAGATCGCCCGCTTCGACGCCCGGTGGAGGCACTGGGAGGCGGCCGAGGATCCGTTTCGCATCCTGCTGGAGGAGACCGCCGCGCGGGAGCCGGTGGAGAGGTGCCTCCTCGACTACGCGTCCACCCTCACCGACCAGGCCCGCGGGTTCCTCACCAAATCCCTCGACTCGCTGCCGCGCAATTCTCAGGGCTTCCAGGCGCGCGCCGCGGCCCTGCGCCGCTTCGAGGACGAACTGGCGAGCCCGAAGGCTCCGGCCGAACTCCATGGGGAGAAAGCATGAGTACGGAAACCGAGCCCGAGGTCATGACCGAAGCCGAGGCCGAGGGCGGATCCGGGGCCGCGATCCCCTCCCAACATGCCTGGGAGGAGAAGGAACCCAGCGAGCGCCTCACCGCCTGGCTCACCTCCCTGGTGCGCAACCGGGAGTACGGCCAGCTCGCGGACCTGCGCCGGCCTCGGGTACGGACGAACACCCGTATCCGGGCGGGTTGGTTCGACCCCGACCGCCGGGAGGTGTTCGAGGAGGTGGCCTTTCTGTTCGCCGTATATCACCGCGGCGCGTCGAGGCCCTCGTACGGGTTCGGCAGCCTCGGCTCTGCCACGCGCCGGATCGGCGGCGGCGCCGGACGGGGTCCGGGCGATCCCGGAGCGAGTCGGCTGATCGACCGGATCGTCTCCAGCCGTCGGATCCCGTGGCGCCACCTCCAGCACGCGGTCGCCCGCCTGCGTTCCTGCGACCAGGCACCGCCCGACTGGACCCGGCTCGTGGACGACCTCGGCCGCTGGAACGACCGCAGGGCAGCCGTCGCCGACGGCTGGGCCGTGGACTTCCACGAGCCGCCGCCCCGGCCCGGCGACAGCGTCGGCAAAAACGTCCCGACGGCCGGCAAGACCGCCGACACTACCGAGAAGGGCACCACCAAGTGACCGCTCCTGCCGCAAGCCAGTACCTCTCCCTCCACCTCCTGGAAACACTCGTCGCGGTACTGCCCGTACGCGACGAGAACGGCTCTCCCAAGTCGATCGTCTACGGCGGCGCCGAACGGCACATGATCACGAGCCAGGCCCGGCGCCGCGCCGAACGGGTCCACGCCCGTGACCGCGCCAACGCGGGCGTCGGCGCCCTGGCTGGACACAGCACAGGAACCCGTACGCGCGAGTGGGCACTGATCACCGCTCGCGCCCTGGCCTCCGAGTACGGCTGGGACAAGGACGAGGCGGTCCGGACGGCCCGCGCGGTCATCGAAGCGACGGGGCTCAAGTTCGGTGATCCCGCCAAGAAGACCGTGGCCAACCTGACCAAGGTGCTCCTCTTCGCACCGTCCGATGCTGGTGCCCGCATCGCCGCTCACATCGCGGAGCACCACCAGGCGATCAGGAGCTGGACGGACGCCTATCTGGCCGCGCAGACGGCTGCCGCGAAGCCCAAGCGGGGCAAGAAGGCCGCCGCACCGGCTGATCCGTACGGCTCCGACGGCGTGGACGCCCCGGAGGCGGAAGGCACGGTCGACACCAAGTCGCTCCCCCCGCTGCCGGCCGGGACCCGTGCGGCGGTCCTCACGGCTCTCGCTCCCCGCGACGCGATCGACATCGCGCTCTACGGACGGTTCCTGGCCGAGATCCCCGATTCCCCCAATGTGGACGGCGCCGTCCAGACCAGCCACGCCTTCACCGTCCACGAGGCCGAACAGCTCGACGACTTCTACGCCGCGGCGGACGACGCCAAGCTCGACCGCAAGAAGAACGCACTGGATTTCCTCGACTCGGCCGACGACGCGGGCGCCGGCATGACCGGCTACCAGTCCCTCATCTCAGGAACCTTCTACCGGCACGCCGTACTTGACCGCCGCAAGCTGCGGAGGAACCTGGAGGCGGCGGGCATGAGCGCGGAGGAGGCGGAGCGGGTCTCGGTCGCGGCCGAGGCCGAGTTCGTCAATTCCTTCGTGGACGCGTTCCCCGAAGCGAAGAAGAACTCCACCGCCTCCACCGGCAGCCTGCCCGCCCTGGTACTCGCCTTCGAAGGGGAGCGGCCGTACAACTACGCGGCGGCCTTCCAGCGCCCGATCAACGAGAGCCCGGTGGACGAGAAGGACCGGACGCGCAGGGCTGATGAGCGCAAGGGGGGCGACGGTCCGGCGGGGCCGGCGGCGGTGGAGCGGCTGATTGGCCACCATGTGTTCGTCAGCGGCCGCCGCGGCGACATCGCGACCGGCCGCGTGCTCACGTACGACCCCCACATCGACGAACTCCTGGACGGCCTGAAGGAACTCGGCGCGACGAAGGTGACGTCCATCAAGGGGCTGACGACATGACGCACGTCCTCCTCCTCCGGCTTGCCGCTCCCCTGCAGTCCTGGGGGTCGGTGTCCCGGTTCTCACGCCGCGACAGCCACAGCCGCCCCACCAAATCCGCGGTAATCGGCCTGTGCGCCGCCGCCCTCGGACGAGACCGCACGGACCCGATCGACGACCTCGCCGCACTGGAGTTCGGCGTCCGGGCGGACCACCCCGGGACCCCCGTCCGGGACTATCACTCCGTCGGCTCCGGCCGGTACCCGCTGCGCCCGCGCGACCTCATCACCGACCACCGGCGTGCTGCCGCCGTCTCGGAGAGCACGGACGCCGCCACCGGCGACAGCTTCGGCCATCACGAACTTGCCGGCTGGTACGGAGCCCCGAAGAAGACCACGGCCGATCCGGTCTCGGGCGCCCTGGTCTCCGGCGAACTGTCGCGTACGGCCCTGATCACCGAGCGCTGGTACCTGTCCGACGCCGCCTTCGTCGTCGGTCTCCAGCACTCAGAGAGGGCACGGCTGGAGGAAATCGCCCACGCCTTGGAACACCCGAGTCAACTCCTGTGGCTGGGACGTAAATCCTGTCCGCCCTCCGGCACGGTCGCCGGGGACATCCTGCCCGGTACCCTCGCGAAGGCCTTCGCCGCCAAACAGCTCCTGCCCCGCCTTGACGGCCCGGTGTCTGGGCGGCCATGGGCATGGATCCAGACCCCCGCAGATGATCCCGGGGCATCCCCTGTCAACGACCAGCCGGTCAGCTTCCATCCGGCCCGGCGGACCCACACCACACGGTGGGAGATCCGCACCCGTGTCGCCATCGCCCCGACCGCCACTGAATGGGACATCTTCCATTGACCACCACACGCACCGCGGCGGCGGCCCGCTTCGTCGCCACCCACTCCGTCCTGACCCTGGACGCCCGCCACCCCTACGTCGCCAAGTCCCTCATCGACGCCCAGGAGATGCACCGCACGGTCATGAGCGGATTCCGCGGCTGGGTCGAAGACGGAGACACTGCGGCCCGCTCACAGATGGGTGTGCTGTCTACGTGGTCGGTCGACCTCAAGGCCGCCGCTCTCGTCTTGGTCGTGCAGTCGCGGGTACCGGGTGACTGGAGCCGCATCCCCCGGGCCGCCCTCACCGGCAAGCCGCACGTCCTCACCGTAGACCGCACCTACAGGACCGGGGAGACCCTGGGTTTCCGTACGGTCGTCAACCCGACCCGGAGCAAGCCCCCGGGCAAACCTTCCTCCGAGAAAGTCCGCGGTACGCGCATCGCCCACACCAACCCGAAGCATGTGAAAGGCTGGTTTCTACGACGCCTCCAAGGCGAAGCCGAGGCAGCGACCGCCGAGGACGGCGTCCTCCGAATCGGCGCCAGCGCCGAACCGGACACCCTCTCCATCCGCATGCTGCCAACCATCTCCAGCGCCGACCGGCATAAGGGCCTACGCATCAACCGAGCCGAAATCCGAGGCAATCTTGTGGTCACCGACCCCACATCCCTGGTCACGACCCTGACCAACGGCCTCGGCCATGCCCGCGCGTACAGCTGCGGCCTCCTCCTGACCCGTTGAAGCTGATCCGTCGTGGCTCCGGGCACGCGTCTGCGGACAAAGACCTGGAGCCACGACCCCCACCTTCGCGGGGGCGCATGTCCAGCACCGGTTGAGGTAGTCCCAGGCACCGCTTCCTCTACTCGGCTGTCACGTGGAGACGGATCCCAAGGTGGGAGTCCTCTTCACCCAGCGGCGGGTCTTCCGGGAGCAGCGGATCCGGATTATGCGGCGCGCGTGGCCGGATCCACCCTCTCAGGTTCGGGGAGCGGTCAGCGAGAGGTTTGCCGCGCCGTGGCGGGCGAGCTGCTCCCCATGCACGCGGGGATGGTTCCTCGACCCGGGCGACCTGGCCCTACGTACGGCGGGAGGTCGCATCCTGCGGGATCGAGCTCGGGGCGGAACCCGCCCGGCACCCTCGAAGGTATCCGCACGAGAGCCGTCGGCAACCTGCTGCGGGGCCGACCTCCTGGTCGGCCCCGCGCCCCTCGCGAGAGTCAGACAAACGCCGGGATGACGTCGGAGCCGTACGCGTCGATGGTGGCTTCGCGGGCGTCGTGCATGGCGTAGACGGCGAACTGGTCGACGCCGAGGTCGCGCAGGGCCCGGAGTTTGTCGATGTGGGCCTCGGCGGGGCCCAGGAGGCAGAAGCGGTCGACGATCTCGTCGGGGACGAAGTCGGCGGACGGGTTGCCGGTGCGGCCGTGGTGGCTGTAGTCGTAGCCGTGGCGGGACTTGATGTACTCCGTCAGCTCCTCGGGGACGATCGCGGAGTGTTCGCCGTAGCGGGAGACCAGGTCGGCGACGTGGTTGCCGACCATGCCGCCGAACCAGCGGCACTGGTCCCGGGCGTGCGCGAGGTCCTCGCCCACGTAGGCGGGGGCCGCCACGCAGATGGTGACCGCCGCCGGGTCGCGGCCGGCCGCCGCGGCCGCCTCCCGGACGGACTTGATCATCCACTCCGTCAGGTACGGGTCGGCGAGCTGGAGGATGAACCCGTCGGCCTTCTCTCCCGCCAGGGCCAGGGCCTTGGGCCCGTACGCGGCCATCCAGACCGGGAGCTTGCCGTCCGTGATCCACGGGATGCGCAGCGGCTTGCCGTCGACCTCGGCCTCCCGGCCCTCGGCGAGGTCACGGATCACGTCGATGGCCTCGCCGAGGCGGGCGAGGGTGTTGGGTCTGCGCCCGGCGACCCGCATCGCCGAGTCGCCGCGGCCGATCCCGCAGACGGTGCGGTTGCCGTACATGTCGTTGAGGGTGGCGAAGGTGGAGGCGGTCACCTCCCAGGTGCGGGTGGACGGGTTGGTGACCATCGGGCCCACGATCAGCTGCCGCGTGTTCGCCAGGATCCGGCTGTAGATGACGAACGGCTCCTGCCAGAGCACGGCCGAGTCGAAGGTCCAGCCGTAGCGGAAGCCGTTGCTCTCGCCGCGCTTCATGAGGCTGACGACCTGGGAGGCGGGCGGGTCGGTCTGCAGGACGAGGCCGAAGTCCATGGGGCGGCTCCTTGCTGCGTGCGGTGCTTACAGGTACTGGCAGGTGGAGCGGGGGACGAAGGTCCCGTGGCCGGTCCGGCCCGTGTACTCGCGCCGGTCGATGACGAGTTCGCCCCGGGACAGGACCGTGTCGACGCGTCCGGTGATCCGCTTGCCCTCGTACGCCGAGTAGTCCACGTTCATGTGGTGCGTCCCGGCGGAGATGACCTGCTCGGCGTGCGGATCGTAGAGGACGATGTCGGCGTCGCTGCCCGGTGCGATGGTGCCCTTCTGCGGGTAGAGGCCGAACATCCGGGCCGGGCTCGCGCAGGCGATCTCGATCCAGCGGCGGCGGCCGATGTGCCCGTCCAGGACGGCCTGGTGGAGGAGGTCCATCCGGTTCTCCACCCCCGGCAGCCCGTTGGGGATCTTCGAGAAGTCGCCCCGGCCCAGCTCCTTCTGGCCCCGGAAGCAGAAGGGGCAGTGGTCGGTGGAGACCACCTGGAGGTCGTTGGTCCGCAGGCCCCGCCACAGCGCCGCCTGGTGCTCGCGGGGCCGGAGCGGCGTGGAGCAGACGTACTTGGCGCCCTGGAAGTCGGGCTCCTCCAGGTTGTCCGTGGAGAGGAAGAGGTACTGCGGGCAGGTCTCGCCGAAGACCGGCAGGCCCTTGTCCCGGGCGGCGGCCAGTTCGGCGACCGCCTCCTCCGCAGAGACGTGCACGACGTAGAGCGGGGAACCCGCCACCCGCGCGAGCTGGATCGCCCGGTGCGTGGCCTCGGCCTCCAGCAGGACCCGGCGGACCTCGCCGTGGTGGCGGGGATCGGTCTCCCCGCGCGCCAGGGCCTGTTCGACCAGGACGTCGATGGCGATGCCGTTCTCCGCGTGCATCATGATCAGCCCGCCGTTGCCCGACGCCCGCTGCATCGCGCGCAGGATCTGCCCGTCGTCGCTGTAGAAGACTCCGGGGTAGGCCATGAACAGCTTGAAGGAGGTGACGCCCTCCTGGACGAGGAGGTCCATCTCCTTCAGGGTCCCCTCGTTGACGTCCGAGAGGATCATGTGGAAGGCGTAGTCGACGGCGCAGTTGCCGTCGGCCTTGGCGTACCAGGTGTCGAGCCCCTCGCGCAGTGCGCGGCCCGCGCTCTGCACGGCGAAGTCGACGATGGTGGTGGTGCCGCCCCAGGCGGCGGCCCGGGTGCCCGTCTCGAAGGTGTCCGAGGCGGCGGTGCCGCCGAAGGGCAGCTCCATGTGGGTGTGGGCGTCGACCCCGCCGGGGATGACGTACTTCCCGGTCGCGTCGAGGATGCGGTCGGCCGTCCAGGCCCCGGCCGCGGCCGAGCCGTGTGCGGCGAGCGCCGCCACCCGGCCGTCCTCGATCAGGACGTCGGCGTGCAGCTCGTCCGCGGCGGTGACGACGAGCCCGCCGCGGATCAGGGTGCGGTGGGTCATGGCTCCCCCGGGGCTAGGCAAGGACGCGCAGGGCCTGGGCGAGGAGGGCGGCGCCCTCTTCCGCCTCGGCGACGGTGAGGGAGAGCGGGGGCGCGATCCGCAGCACGCTGGTGTCGTGGCCACCGCCCTTGCCCAGGAGCAGGCCGCCCGCGCGGGCGGCCTCCAGGACGGCGGTGGCGGCCTGGGGATCGGCCTCGGTGGTGCCGGGCCTGGTGAGTTCGATTCCGGCCATCAGGCCCCGGCCGCGGACCTCCCGTACGGCGGGCACGGCGGCGGTGACGGCGCGCAGCCGCTCCAGGAGCAGGCCGCCGACGCGGCGGGCATTGCCCTGGAGGTCGTGTTCCAGCAGGTAGGCGAGGTTGGCGAGGCCGGCCGCCATGGTGACGGGTGAGCCGCCGAAGGTGGAGATGGAGTGGGTGTCGAGGCAGTTCATCACCTCGGCGCGGGCCACCACCCCGCCGATGGACATGCCGTTGCCGATGCCCTTGGCGAAGGTGAGGATGTCGGGCGGCCCGTTCTGGGCGTGGGCCTGCCAGCCCCAGAAGTGGTCGCCGGTGCGGCCCCAGCCGGTCTGCACCTCGTCGCTGATCCAGAGGATGCCGTGCCGGTCGAGGACCTCGCGGAAGGCTCCGTAGAGGCCGTCCGGAGGGGAGGTGAAGCCGCCGACGCCCTGGACGGGCTCGGCGATGAGCGCGGCCACTCCCCCGCGCGCCTGGCCGAGCACGTCCTCCAGGTCCGCGACGGCGGCGGCGGTGAACTCGGTGTCGGACAGCGCCGCGAAGGGGCCCCGGGTGCGGACCGCGCCGTGGACGTAGTACGTCTGGAGGGGCGAGAGGCTGGTCGGGGACCAGCCCCGGTTGCCGGTGACGGAGACGGTGGAGAAGGACCGGCCGTGGTAGCTGTTGCGCATCGCGAGGATCTGGTTGGAGCGGCGGTACGCGGTCGCCAGCAGCAGGGCGGTGTCGTTGGCCTCGGTGCCGGAGGTGGTGAAGAAGACCCGGGCGTCGGGGATGGCGGACAGGGCGGCGACCCGCTCGGCCAGCTCGATCATCGGCCGGTTGAGGTAGAGGGTGGAGGAGTGGACGATCCGCGCGGCCTGCTCGGAGACGGCCTTGGTGACCTCGGGCAGGGCGTGGGCGGTCATCGTGGTGAGGATGCCGCCGAAGAAGTCGAGGTAGCGGTTGCCCTCGGAGTCCCAGACGTGGCGGCCCTCGCCGTGGGTCAGCTCGACGGGCCGGTCGTAGTAGAGCGCGAGCCAGTCGGGCAGGACGGCGCGGTGGCGGTGGTGCAGGGGGGTCGGATCGGTCACGGCTGTACGAGCCCTCCGTAGGCGTCGGGGCGGCGGTCGCGGTAGAAGGCCCACTGGTTGCGGACCTCTTCGATGAGGCCGAAGTCGAGGTCGCGGACGAGGAGTTCCTCCTCCTTGTCGCCGGCGACCTCACCGACGAACCGGCCGCGCGGGTCCACGAAGTAGCTGGTGCCGTAGAAGTCGTTGTCGCCGTACTCCTCGCGGCCGACCCGGTTGATGGCGGCGACGAAGTACTCGTTGGCGACGGCGGAGGCGGGCTGTTCGAGCTGCCACAGGTGGGCGGAGAGCCCCCGGGAGGTGGCGGACGGGTTGTAGACGAGCTGGGCCCCGGCCAGGCCGAGCGCGCGCCAGCCCTCGGGGAAGTGGCGGTCGTAGCAGATGTAGACGCCGACCTTGCCGACCGCGGTGTCGAAGACGGGCCAGCCGAGGTTGCCGGGGCGGAAGTAGAACTTCTCCCAGAACCCTTTGACCTGCGGGATGTGGTGTTTGCGGTACTTGCCGAGGTAGCTGCCGTCGGCGTCGATGACGGCGGCGGTGTTGTAGTAGAACCCGTCGGACTCCCGCTCGAAGACCGGGGCGACGATCACCATGCCGGTCTCGCGGGCGAGGTCCCTCATCCGGCGGACGGTCGGGCCGTCCGGGACCGCCTCGGCCCACCGGTAGTGCTCGGGCTCCTGGACCTGGCAGAAGTAGGGGGCGTTGAAGACCTCCTGGAAGCCGATGATCTTCGCGCCCTGCGCGGCGGCCCGGCGGGCGTGCTCCTCGTGTTTGGCGATCATCGACTCGGTGTCTCCGGTCCAGGTGGCCTGGACCAGCGCGGCGCGGACGACATGGGTCATGAGCTGCTCCTCGCGACGGGAACACCGGCTTCTGCGCACGTGGACGGGTGCGTAGGGAGTAGAACGTAAGCGTCGTCACACCGCGGGGCAAGACCGCCGTGCGCGGTTGGAGCAACCGGTCGCGATACGCCTTCCCGCGATCGTCCGCGATCAGGGAACGGCCGGTTCGCGGCCGGGCGCCGCGCGGGTCACCCGGCCGGAGCACCCCGGCCACGGCGCGGCGCGGCCCGGCCCGGTGTCCCCGGGCCGGGCCGCGCGCAGGTACGTACGGGCCCCTACGGTCGCCCGTGCGGGCGGACGACCATCGCCGAGCCGCCGCCCCGCCGGGTCGTCTCCGCCGCCGCCAGCCAGCGCCCGTCCGGCAGCCGCTGGACTCCGGTGGCCGCGCCGATCTCCGGGTTCTGCCGGAAGCCCTGCCCGATGGCCTCCAGCTCGGCCCGCACCGGGCTGTTCCACAGCCCCGGCTCCAGCTCGGTCGTCGTCTGGTTGCGCTGGCTGGCCCGGGGCGCGGCGATCGCGTCGACCAGCGGCAGCCCCCGGTCCAGGTGGCCGGTGAGGGCCTGTAGGACGGTGGTGATGATGGTGGCGCCGCCCGGGGAGCCCACCGCGAGGACCGGACGCCCGTCCTCCAGCACGATCGTCGGGGCCATGGAGGAGCGCGGGCGCTTGCCGGGGCCGGGCAGGTTCGGGTCCGGGACGCCGGGCGCGGCCGGGGCGAAGGAGAAGTCGGTCAGCTCGTTGTTGAGCAGGAAACCGCGGCCGGGGACGGTGATCGCGCTGCCGCCGGTGGACTCGATGGTCAGCGTGTAGGAGACCACGTTGCCCCAGCGGTCGGCGACCGTCAGGTGGGTGGTGTTCTCCCCCTCGTACGTGGTCGGGGCGGCCTGCCCGGTGGTGGCGCAGGGCACCGGTCGGCGCGGGTCGCCCGGGGGCAGCGGGCTGGTCAGCGCCCTGTCCGGCCGGATCAGGCAGGCGCGCGAGTCGGCGTACCGCTGCGAGAGCAGTTCCCGCGTGGGGACGTCGACGGCGGCCGGGTCACCGACCCAGCGGCCCCGGTCGGCGAAGGAGATCCGCGACGCCTCGATGAAGTGGTGCAGGTACTGGGTCTCGGAGAGGCGGCCGAGGTCCGTCCGCTCCAGGATGTTCAGCGCCTCGCCGACGGTGGTGCCGCCGGAGGAGGAGGGGGCCATGCTGTAGACGTCCAGGCCCCGGTAGCCCACCCGGGTCGGGGCCTGGTGCTCGACCTCGTACGCGCGCAGGTCGCCGGTGGTCAGGTCGCCGGGGCGGACGACGCGGGTGGCGGCCGGGTCCACCGGGGGCGTGCGCACGGCCCGGACGATGTCCTCGGCGATCGGGCCCCGGTAGAGCGCGCCGGCGCCCTTGCGGCCCAGTTGCGCGTAGGTGGCGGCCAGGTCCGGGTTCTTGAAGGTGGAGCCGACGACCGGCAGGGCGCCGCCCGGCAGGAACAGCGCCGACGAAGCCGGGAAGTCCTTGAACCGGTCCTGGTTGAGGGCGGTCTGGGCCCGGAAGGTGGCGTCGACGGTGAAGCCGTCGCGGGCCAGTTTCTCGGCGGGCCGCAGCAGCTGGGCGAGCGGGCGGGTGCCCCAGGCGTCGAGGGCGCTCTTCCAGGTGGCGGGGGTGCCGGGGACGCCGACGGCCCGGCCGCTGGTCTGGCCCTGGTCGAAGGGGATGGGGACGCCGTTCTCCTGGAACAGCGTCTCGGTGGCCGTCGCCGGGGCGGTCTCGCGGCCGTCTATGGTCTCCACCCGGCGGGAGCGGGCGTCGTAGTGGACGAAGTAGCCGCCTCCGCCGATGCCTGCCGAGTAGGGCTCGGTGACCCCGAGCGCGGCGGCGGTGGCGACCGCCGCGTCCACGGCGTTGCCGCCGGAGCGCAGGACGGCGATGCCGGCCGCGGTGGCGTCGGCGTCGACGCTCGCGACGGCTCCGCCGTAGCCCGCGGCCACCGGGACCTTCGCCGGGGCCGGTCCCGGGTCCGTGGGCGGCGGGGCGGCGGCGCCGGTGGAGACCAATGCCCCGGCGAGGGCGACGAACACCAGCTGACGTGCGGCGGGACGACGCATCCGTACCTCCAGTCGACGGCCTGTCAGAACGTGTCCAGGCCCGGCTCGGCACTGTAATCGCACAGGCCCTCCCGCGTCAGGGATGCCGGGGCGCGGACTCTTTCCGCCTACTGCCGCCTACTGCCGCCTGCTGCCGAAGGGGGTCGGCTCCGACGCGTACGGCCCGGTGCGGCGGAGCCGGTGGCGGGTGTCACCGGGCCGGCCCGGACACCCGCAGCGGCAGCCGGGTGATCCCGTTGATGAAGTGGGAGACCAGCCGGCGCGGTTCGCCCGCGAGTTCGGGCGGGGGCATGACGGTGCGCCACTCCTCGTGGAGGACGCGGAGCTGGAGCCGGGCGAAGTGGGCGCCGAGGCAGACGTGCGGGCCGTCGCCGAAGGAGACGTGCGGGTTGGGCGTGCGGCCCAGGTCGAGGCGGGCGGGGTCGGTGAAGACGCGCTCGTCGTGGTTGGCGGAGGCGTGCAGGACGACGACCTTCTGCCCGGCCCTGATCCGCCGCCCCGCCAGTTCGGTGTCGACGGCCGCCGTGCGGCGGAAGCTGAGGACCGGCGGGTGGACGCGCAGCAGCTCCTCCACGGCCGGGCCGTACGCCACGTTCCCCGCGGCCAGCCGGCGGTAGGCGCCGGGGTCGCGGGCGAGGGCGAGCAGACCGCCGGGGGCGGCGGCGCGTACGGTGTCGTTGCCCGCGACGGTGAGCAGGAAGAAGAACATCTCCAGCTCGGCCGGTTCGAGTCCGGCTCCGGCGAGGGCGCTCATCACGTCGTCGCCGGGGTGCGCCCGCTTGTGGGCGGCCAGTTCGCGGGCGTACGCGAACATCTCGCCGAGCAGCGCCGGGGAGCGGGGGTCGAGCGGTCTGCCGTCCGGGCCCCGGAGCGGGTGGGGGGCTTCCTCGGGGTCCTGGTAGCCGATGACCCGTACGGTCCACTCCAGCAGCAGCGCGCGGTCGGCGGCCGGGACGCCCAGCAGGTCGGTGAGGTTGAGCAGGGCGTACTCGTCGGTGACGGCGCTCACGATGTCGCGGGAGCCGTCCTCGGCGCCGTCGCGGGCGGCGGCGAGCAGGCTCCGGGCCCGTTCGCGCGCCCGGTCGGCGAAGGCGTCGACACGGGCGGGGGTGAAGGCGCGGGCGACGAGGCGGCGGAGCCGGCCGTGGTGGCCCGCGTCCGCGCCGTGGCCGCCCGCGCCGGGGTCCTGGTTGAGCGGGGAGCGGCGCAGGAACGGCAGGTCGGCCGGGTCTGGGTCGCGGATCTGGGTGGCGCCCAGCCAGGAGGAGTACGTCCGGTGGTCGCGCAGGACACGGACGACGTCGGCGTGGCGGGTCACCGCCCAGAAGCCGGGTCCGGCGGGCCAGCCCCCGATCTCCGGCTCCTCCTGCCAGGCCACCGGGTGCCGGTCGCGCAGCAGCCGGTAGCGGGCGTACGGGACGCCTTCGGCGTAGACGCGGGGGTCGAAGACGTCGGGTACGGCTCCGCTCCGGCCGGTGCGGAGGCCCGCACTCCGGTCCGTTCCCCGGTCCGTTCCCCGGTCCGCGCTCTGGTCCATGGGCCCACGGTGGTGTCCGGCGGGCCTTCGCGCAAGGGGTGGTCAGCGGGCGGGGGCGCAGCGGGCCGGTTCGAGGGTGGTGTCGGTGCCGACGAGGGTGACCTGGGCGTCGACGTCCGGGCCCGTGGTGGAGGAGAGGCTGCACACGAGCTGGCGGCGGGCGGGCTCGGAGAGGTCGCGGACGGCGAAGGGCAGCCGGGCCCACAGGGCGTCCTCGGCCGTGTGTTCGACACTGCTGCGGCCGAGGACCTCCTCGCCGGTGAGCAGGGGCAGCCCGGTGGTGAACCCGGCCTCCCGCTCCCGGGGGCCGGGGCCGGCCAGCAGCCGCACGAGCAGTGCGGTCGGCGACAGCACGAGGCGTTCGTCCTGCGGGAACGCGACGGCGCGGCCCTCGGGCGAGAGGAAGTAGAGCAGGGCCCCGGCCCCCGGGGGTCCCGCCTCCACGTGCGCGGCGGGGCCGCTGCCGATGACCCCGGTGGGGGTGATCCCGCAGCCGGTGAGCAGCAGGGGCCCCAGCAGCGCGGCGGCGGCCACGGGCCGGGCGCGGGGCCGCACCAGAGGGTGGTGCCGGGTCAGGGGCCGGGTCATCCGTGGGCCTCCAGGGGCATGTCGAGGGTGAACACGGCTCCCCCGGCGGGGGCGTTGGCGGCGTGCAGGGTGCCGCCGTGGAGACGGACGTTCTCCAGGGTGATGGCGAGTCCGAGGCCGCTGCCCGCCGAGCGGGTGCGGGCCGCGTCGGCCTTGAAGAACCGGTCGAAGATGTGCGGCAGGGCCTCGGGGGCGATGCCGGGCCCGCTGTCGGCGACCTCGATCAGCAGCCGGTCGCCGTCCGGCCCGGGGCCGGTGCGGACGGTGACCGTGACGGGGGCGCCGCCGTGCCGGAGGGCGTTGCCGACGAGGTTGGCGAGGACCACGTCGAAGCGGCGCGGGTCGAGCCGGGCGCGGACCCGTCGCGGCAGGACGGTGACCACCTGCCCGTCGTCCCAGCGGCGGAGTTCGAGGCTCTTCTCCACGGCCTCGGCGATGTCCACGTCGTCCAGGTTGAGTCCGGCGGCGCGGGCGTCGAAGCGGGAGATCTCCATGAGGTCCTCGACCAGGACGGCGAGTTTGCCGGTCTCGGCGCTGATCAGCCGTAGGGCGGCGGCCGTGTCGGGGCCGAGTTCCTCGGCGTCCTCGTCCAGCACCTCGGTGACGGCGAGCATTCCGGCGAGCGGGGTGCGCAGTTCGTGGGAGACGTCGGAGGCGAAGCGGCGGGCGCGGGTCCCGGCGTCGCGCAGTTCCGTCACCGACTCCTCCAGGGCGCGGGCGGTCTCGTTGAAGGTCCGGGCGAGACCGGCGAGTTCGTCGGAGCCCCTGACCTCGATCCGGGTGTCCAGGTGGCCGCGGCCCAGGTGTTCGGCGGCGCGGCGCATGTCCCGTACCGGCCGCAGGACGCTGCGGGCGGCGAGGAGGGCGGGGACGAGCGCGACGGCGAGGCCCGGGAGGGCGCCGGTGCGGGCGGCCCCGACCATCAGAGCGACCGTCTGTTCCTCGGTGACCAGGGGCATGGTGGCGTAGAAGACGGCCCCGGTGGGGCTGCGGAGGCCGTTGTGGGTGAGGACGGCCGGGACGGCGACGGTCAGGACGGGGGCGCCGGAGCCGTCCGTCACCCGCTGGAAGGCCCCGTGCGGGGTGGCGCCCACCTCGTCGCGGAGGGCGTCGGTGACCACGGTGGAGACGGGGCGGCCCGGCTGGGAGGAGGCGCGCAGGGTTCCGTACTCGGCGAAGACGGTCCAGCGGTGCGGGGTGCCGCGCCGGGCGAGTTCGGTGGTGACGCGCTGGAGCTGTTCCTGGTCCATCGGCAGGTACAGGGCCTGCTGTTCGATCCGGGCGCGGAAGGAGCTGACGGCCGTGTCCTGGCTCTGCTTGAGAATGGCGTTGCGGGCCTCGCGGTAGGTGAGGGCGGCCGTGCTGACGGCGCTGACGGCGGCGACCAGCAGGAAGGCCGCGATCAGCCGGGTGCGCAGGCCGAACGGTGCGAGACGTCTCACCCGCGCTCCCCGACCGGGCCGAAGCGGTAGCCGAAGCCGCGCACGGTCTGGATGTAGCGGGGCGCGGACCCGGGCTCCTCTATCTTGAGGCGCAGGCGGCGTACGCAGGCGTCCACGAGCCGGGCGTCGGCGTGGTAGCTGTGCTCCCAGACGTGCTCCAGGAGCCGGCGGCGGGAGAAGACCTGTCCGGGCGCGGCGGACAGGTGCAGCAGGAGCTTGAGTTCGCTGGGGGCGAGCGGGAGCGGTTCGCCGTTCCTGGTGACGGTCAGTCCGGCGCGGTCCACGGCGAGTTCTCCGTGGAGTTCGGCCTCGGGGCGGCCGGGCGCCGGGTCGCCGAGGCGGCGCAGCACGGCCCTGATCCGGGCCTCGACGACCGCGGTGCGGGCGGGTTTGACGATGTAGTCGTCGGCTCCGGCCTCCAGGCCGACGACTATGTCGACGTCGTCGCCGCGCGCGGTGAGCATGATGACCGGTATCTGGCTGGTCTCGCGCAGGCGGCGGCAGACCTCGACGCCGTTGATCCCCGGCAGCATGAGGTCGAGGAGGACGAGTTCGGGGCGGAACCCGCGCAGCAGGGCGAGCCCCTCCTCGCCGGTCCCGGCGGTCGTCACCTCGTGGCCCCGGCGGCGCAGGCCGAGCCGGACTCCTTCCCGGATGGAAGGGTCGTCCTCGATCAGCAGTACGCGTGGCATCGGTTCAGTATCCAAGGTCCGCCGGGGAGTTCCGCCACCGGCCGGGCACACGGGGGTACCCCGCCGCCGGGCGGTGGCGGGGGTGCCGTGTTTCACGGGTTTTCGGGCTGCGGTCCATGTCACAGCGGGAGGAAGGAGATTTCCGGCGGAATCCGCAACCGGAGGCCGCTGCTTCGACTCTCTCCTTTCAGATGATCGTCATTTCGGAGGGGTTTCCGTTGAGCCGTACACGCCGTACCGCACTGTCGCGCAGCCAGGCATTCCAGGGGCGCCGCCGCCAGGCCGCGCTGGCCGGTACCGCGCTGCTGGCCGCTGCCGCACTGACCGCCTGCGGGGGCGGCTCGGGCGCGGGCGCGGACGGCAAGGCGGAGATGAAACCGAAGGACAAGCCGACGACGGCCATGGCGATCTCGGTGAACCTCACGGGCGATCAGGTGAAGGCCGGGGAGCCGGTCAAGGTGACGCTCGCCGAGGGCAAGCTGGCCCAGGTGAAGGTCACCGACTCCAAGGGCGGCGAACTGGACGGACGGATAGCCGACGACGCCAAGAGCTGGGTCTCGGAGCGCAACGCCGTCCCCGGCGCGGAGTACCAGGTGGCGGCGCAGAACACCGAGAGCCAGAGCGCGAACGCGCAGTTCAGGACGACCGCCGCGGACAAGGTGAACAAGGTCACCATCAAACCCGGCAAGGACTCCACGCTCGGCGTCGCCCACCCGGTCTCGCTGGTCTTCGACAACCCGGTGAAGAACAAGGCCGCGGTGGAGAAGCAGCTCAAGGTGACCACCTCGAACAACACCGAGGGGTCCTGGGGCTGGTTCAAGGACCACTCCGGCAGCGACCGGGTCGACTGGCGGCCCAAGGAGTACTGGAAGTCCGGGACCGAGGTGAAGGTGGAGATGAACCTCAACGGGGTCGACTCCGGTGGCGGTTACTTCGTCCGGGACTACGCCACCAACTTCAAGATCGGCAAGGACCGCCGGATGGAGGTCAGCCTCGACACCAAGCAGATGAAGGTGATCGAGGACGGCCAGCTCGTCAGGACGATCCCGGTCTCGTCCGGTACTCCGGGCGGCAAGAAGGCGTCGTGGTCCGGGAAGATGGTGCTCATGGCCAAGGAGGGCACGATCCGGATGGACTCCCAGACCGTGGGCCTGGGCGACGCCTACGACAAGATGGTCGACTACTCGATGAAGCTGACCCCGTCGGGCACGTACGCGCACGCGGCGCCGTGGAACGCGGCCAACTTCGGCCGCGTCAACGCCAGCTCCGGCTGTATCGGCATGAGCGACGCCGACGCCAAGTCCTTCTACGCCATGGTGCAGGTCGGTGACCTCTTCGAGGTCACCGGCAGCGGTTCCAAGGGCATCGCCCCGATCGGCAACGGGTACGGCGAGTGGAACAAGACCTGGGACGAGTGGAAGCAGCTGAGCGCGCTGAACGGCGCCGCCGCCCAGACCGGCTGACCCTCGTCGGGGAGCGCGCGGCGGGGGGGGGGGGGGGGGGGGGGGGGGGGGGGGGGGGCGCCGGGCCCCCCCCCCCCCCGGGCCCCGCCGCCCCCCCCCCCGCCCCCCCCCCCCCCCCCCCCCCCCCGCGCGCGCCGGGGGGGGGGGGGGGCGGGGGGGGGGGGGGGGGTGGGGGGGGGGGC
>NZ_JBITDK010000013.1:0-196278 GCF_044454165.1 Streptomyces sp. NPDC051567
GTTGATTTTTGGCACGCTGTTGAGTTCTCAAGGAACGGACGCTTCCTTTGTACTCACCCTCTCGGGCTTTCCTCCGGGCTTTTCGTTCAGTTCTTGCTGTTTCCTGCTGTTCCTGCGTTTCCGACTCTATCAGACTCTTTCGTGTCCGACTTCCCCGGCGCTTTCCAGATCCAGCACTTCCGCGCTTTCCCTTTCCGGCGAGTCCGACTCTACCAGTCCTTTTCCGTCTCCCTGACCACTCGCCGTTCTGCCGAAAGGCAGACGGAAGCACGCAGGAATCAAGATCAGTAATGAAGAGGAGGAGGTGCCCGTCACGAGCTGTTCGCGAGATGTTCACGCGGTGCGTCCTGGCGGGAGTCACGACAGTACAGGCCGACCGGTGCCCAGGCAAATCGTTTCAGGCGTATGGTCTAGTCCACTACGTCGTCGCGGGCGCGCGTCGCGACCTTCCCAAAGAGGTCTACTTCGTGCGGAACCGGGACGTGTCATGACTTACCCTTCTCAAAGTACGCCGTCCAGGACAGGTAGTGACGGCGACACGAAGAAGCCCCACCCCTGGGAGGCCCCCCATGACCAGCGTGACGTCCCCACTTGCCGGGCGTGCCATCGGACTCGCGGCAGTGCCCGATCCCGTGTTCTCCGGCGCGATGGTAGGACCGGGCACCGCTATTGACCCCGTGCGCGAACCCTCGGAGGCCGTGGCCCCCGTCGACGGTGTGATCGTCTCTCTGCACCCGCACGCGTACGTCGTCGTCGACGGTGAAGGCCACGGGGTGCTCACGCACCTCGGGATCGACACCGTCCAGCTCAACGGCGAGGGCTTCGAGCTGCTCGTCAACAAGGGCGACACCGTGACCCGCGGCCAGGCCGTCATCCGGTGGAACCCCGCCGCGGTCGAGGCCGCCGGCAAGTCCCCCGTCTGCCCCGTCGTGGCACTTGAGGCGACTCCCGACTCCCTCTCCGACGTTGTCGAGTCCGGTGACGTCAAGGTCGACGACGCCCTCTTCAGCTGGCAGTGACGTGTCCGCCTGCAAAGGCGAGTCGGACATCCATCGCGGCGGCTGGGCCCGCCGCTCAATCGGAGACGGGTGAAATGGAGACAACGCTGCGAGGCGTCGGCGTGAGCCACGGTGTGGCGATCGGCGAAGTCCGGCACATGGGTACGGCGGTTCTCGAACCGCCGGCCAAGCAGATCACCGCGGACGAGGCGGAGCGCGAACAGGGGCGCGCCCGTCAGGCCGTGGAGGCTGTCTCGGCAGACCTGATCGCACGCGGTCAGCTGGCCGGTGGCGAAGCCCAGCACGTGCTCGAGGCCCAGGCGATGATCGCCACGGACCCCGAGCTGATGGCTGACGTCGACCGCCGGATCGCTGTCGGCAGCACCGCCGAGCGCGGTGTGTACGACGCGTTCGCCGCCTACCGCGTCCTGCTCGCGGGGGCCGGCGAGTACATGGCCGGACGGGTGGCCGACCTGGACGACGTCCGGAACCGCATCGTGGCGCGCCTGCTCGGCGTGCCGATGCCCGGGGTACCGGACAGTGACGAGCCGTACGTGCTGATCGCGCGGGACCTGGCCCCCGCCGACACCGCTCTGCTCGACCCCGCGCTCGTCCTCGGTTTCGTCACCGAGGAAGGCGGCCCGACCAGCCACAGCGCGATCCTCGCGCGGGCGTTGGGCGTGCCGGCGATCGTGGCGCTGCCGGGTGCCGGTGAGATCGCCGAGGGCACCCTCATCGCCGTGGACGGCAGCACGGGTGACCTGTTCGTGAACCCGACCGCGCAGAAGCGGACCGAGCTGGAGGCCGCCGCGGCGGCGCGCAAGGCCGCGCTCGCCGCGTCGTCCGGTCCGGGCGCGACCTCCGACGGTCACAAGGTGCCGCTGCTGGCCAACGTCGGCGGTCCGGCGGACGTGCCGGCGGCCGTCGAGGCGGGGGCCGAGGGTGTGGGCCTGTTCCGCACCGAGTTCCTCTTCCTGGACGACAGCAAGAAGGCTCCGTCCGAGGAGAAGCAGGTCGAGTCCTACCGCAAGGTGCTCGAAGCCTTCCCCGAGGGCCGTGTCGTCGTGCGTGTGCTGGACGCCGGGGCCGACAAGCCGCTGGAGTTCCTCACCCCGGCGGACGAGCCGAACCCGGCGCTGGGCGTGCGTGGTCTGCGCGCGCTGCTGGACCACCCGGAGGTGCTGCGTACGCAGCTCACCGCGCTGGCCAAGGCGGCCGAGGGGCTGCCGGTCCACCTTGAGGTCATGGCCCCGATGGTGGCCGACCGGGCCGACGCCAAGGCGTTCGCGGACGCGTGCCGCGAGGCCGGTCTGCAGGCGAAGTTCGGCGCGATGGTGGAGATCCCCTCCGCCGCGCTCCGGGCGCGCTCGATCCTCCAGGAGGTCGAGTTCCTCTCGCTGGGCACCAACGACCTGGCGCAGTACGCCTTCGCCGCCGACCGTCAGGTCGGTGCGGTGTCGCGGCTCCAGGACCCGTGGCAGCCGGCGCTGCTCGACCTGGTCGCCCTGTCGGCCGATGCCGCCAAGGCGGAGGGCAAGAGCTGCGGTGTCTGTGGCGAGGCGGCTTCCGACCCGCTGCTGGCCTGTGTGCTGACGGGTCTGGGTGTCACCTCCCTGTCCATGGGTGCCGCTTCGATCCCGTACGTGCGGGCGACGCTCGCCACGTACACGCTGGCCCAGTGCGAGCGCGCCGCCGCGGCGGCGCGTGCGGCGGACAGCGCCGAAGAGGCCCGTGTGGCCGCGCAGGCGGTGCTGTCCGGGGAGTAGCCCGGCAGCGCGTGCAGTCGATCGAGGGGCCTTCGCCGGTGGCGGGGGCCCCTCGGTCGTTTCCCGGGGCGGGGCTGCCCGGCCGGCTCAGTGGTGGGGGCCGGGATCGTCCACCTCGTAGCCCGGGCAGTACTCGACACCCGGTTCGGGCGGTACGGGGTCCCCGGTGTCGGCGTCCGTGCAGTAGGCGTTGAAGACGGCCGCCGTCGAGAGCGGGACCAGGCGGCCCCGGTCCAGGCGCCAGCCGTGGACCCGGTCCCGGCCGGTCCCGGAGGTGGTGCGCAGCACCAGTCCCCCGGAGCCGCCGAGGGCGAGCCCGGCGGCGAGGACCGTCACGAAGTCGAGGCTGTCGCGGCCCTCGGTACGCGGTGGGGTCCGGGGAGCGGCGGCCGTGTCGGCGTGGAGGGCGGCGACGAGTTGCTGTGCCTCGGCCGGGACGCTGCACACCAGGTGGTGGTGGCCGGGGCGGGCCCCGGCCAGGAGTCGTTCGAGGGCTGCGGCGGCGCGGTCGAAGGAGGCGTGGCCGATGTCCTCGCCGCAGTCCGCGCAGGCCCCGACCCCGGCGAGGAGCGAGGTGGCGTACTCCCAGGTGGCCTGGCGGACGGCCTCGCCGACCAGGAGCGGGACGAGTGCGTCGATGGGCTGGCCGGCGTAGGGCAGGGCGGCGGCGGTTCCGGCGAGTTCCGCGGTGAAGCGGGTGCGGGCCCCGGGGGTGTCCGGGTCGAGGCCGTGTTCCGCGCAGTAGTCGGCGTACTCCTCGGGGTCGAAGAGGGCGACGGTGGTGTGGATGCCCTGGGCCGCGAGGGACCTCAGGAGCCCTTCGACCTGGCGGAGGTAGTCCCGGTGGTCGTCGAAGGTGAAGCTGCGGTAGCCGCGCATGGCCGCGAAGTCCCCGGCGTCGGCGACGAGGCCGACGGTGCTGGGGACCTCGCGGCGCAGCATGCGGCGCCGGGTGGTGCGGCCGGCGCGGCCCGCGCGGGTGTGGTCCGTCTGTGGCATGGCTCCCCCTGAGTGTCGCGATCGAATGCTCACTCAGCGTAACCATGGCCACTGACAACGGGCTCAGCGCCGGGTGCGGGCCAGTTCCTCGTAGAAGGGCAGGAGGCCGATGTCGTCGACCGAGCCGGGGTTGACCGCCTTGGCCATCGGGGTGCCCTGGAGGAGGCGTTTGACGGGGACCTCGATGCGCTTGCCGGTGAGGGTGTGCGGGATGGCGGGGACCTCGATGACCTCGTCGGGGACGTGGCGCGGGGAGAGCTGTTCGCGGATGACGGCCTTGATGCGGGCGCGCAGCGCGTCGTCGAGGGTGGCGCCGGGGGCGAGGTGGACGAAGAGGGGCATCCAGTAGCCTCCGTCGGCTTCCTCCAGGCCGATGACCAGGGATTCCTTGATCTCGGGGAGGCGTTCGACGGCCTCGTAGATGTCGGCGGAGCCCATCCGGACGCCCTGGCGGTTGAGGGTGGAGTCGGAGCGGCCGTGGATGATCACCGAGCCGTGGTCGGTGACGGTGATCCAGTCCCCGTGGCGCCAGACGCCGGGGAACATCTCGAAGTAGCTCTCGCGGTAGCGGCTGCCGTCGGGGTCGTTCCAGAAGCGGACCGGCATGGAGGGCATGGGGGTGGTGACGACCAGTTCGCCGACCTCGCCGACGACCGGTGTGCCGGTGGGGTCCCATGCCTGGAGGTCCGTGCCGAGGCAGGCGGCCTGGAGTTCGCCGATGTGGACGGGGAGGGTGGGGACGGCGCCGGCGAAGCAGCTGCAGACGTCGGTCCCGCCGCTGACGGAGGCGATCCAGAGGTCCTTCGCGACCTCGTCGTGCAGCCAGCGGAAGCCGTCGGGCGGGAGCGGGGAGCCGGTGGTGGCCACGCAGCGCACGGTGGAGAGGTCGAAGTCGCGGGAGGGGTGGACCCCGGCCTTGCGGCAGGCCATGACGTACGCGGCGGAGGTGCCGTAGAGGGTGGCGCGGGTGCGTTCGGCGATCCGCCACTGGGCGCCGGTGTCGGGGTGGCCGGGGCTGCCGTCGTACAGGACGACGGTGGTGCCGGTGAGCAGGCCGGAGACGAGGAAGTTCCACATCATCCAGCCGGTGGAGGTGTACCAGAAGAACCGGTCCCCGGGGCCGAGGTCGCAGTGCAGGCCGAGCTGTTTGAGGTGTTCGAGGAGGATGCCGCCCTGGGACTGGACGATGGCTTTGGGGAGGCCGGTGGTGCCGGAGGAGTAGAGGACCCACAGCGGGTGGTCGAAGGGGACCGGCTCGAAGACGGGCTCCGCGGCGCCCTCGGTGAGTGCGGACCAGTCGAGGGCGCCCGCGGGGGTTTCCGTGCCGAGCAGGGGGATGTGGACGACGGCGCGCAGGGAGGGGAGTTCCGCGCGGAGTTCCGCGACGGTGTCGCGGCGGTCGTGCTCCTTGCCGCCGTAGCGGTAGCCGTCGACGGTGAAGAGGACGACGGGTTCGACCTGCTGGAAGCGGTCCAGGACGCTGCGGGCGCCGAAGTCGGGGGCGCAGGAGGTCCAGACGCCGCCGACGGCGGCGGTGGCGAGGAGGGCGACGGCGGCTTCGGGGATGTTGGGCAGGTAGCCGCTGACCCGGTCGCCGGGGCGTACGCCGAGGGCGCGCAGCCGGGCGGCGAGCGCGCCGACCTGGCGGCGGAGTTCGGCCCAGGTGACGGTGGCGGGTTCGTGGGTCTCGTCCACGTACAGCAGGGCGGCGTCCTGGGCGCGGGCCGGGTCCTCGGCGGCGCGCAGGGCGTGCTCGGCGTAGTTGAGGGTGGCGCCGGTGAACCAGCGGGCGCCGGGCATGGACCGGTCGGCGAGGACGGAGGTCCACGGGGTGGTGAAGCGGACGTCGAACCACTCGGCGACGGCCTGCCAGAAGGTGTCGAGTGCGGTGACGGACCAGTGGTGCAGGGCCGGGTAGCCGCCGTCGGCGGGGGCTCCGTACCGTTCGGCGGCCCAGTTCTGGAAGGCGGTGATCCGGGCCGCGGCGATCCGGTCGGGGCCGGGGGCCCAGAGGGGTTCCGGCTGCGTGGCTGAGGTCATGGGTCGGCTCCCGGTCGGGTCTGCGGCTCACGGTGCGTGTGCGTGCGGTGCCGTCGCGCGGGGGTGTACGCGCCGGTTCACAGGGACCATGCCATGTGATCGACATCCGCACCAGGTCCCTTCCGGGCGGCCGGGGGTGGTGCGGTGGCGGGTGCCACCACCGGGTGAACGGCTGCTGAACGCCCCTTCCCGGGCCGGGTGCCGGTGACAGGGTGGGCGCCATGGACGGTCGTGAGCTGGTGCGTGCGGTGAGGGAGCTCGGTACGGCGCGCGGGCGGCGCGCGTGGCGCTCGGCCTGGCGCGCACGGCGCGCGGACGCGGTGGGGCTCCCGCGCCGGGGCGCCCAGCGGGCGCGGGTGCCGGGTCCGCTGGCGGGTGCGCGGCCGTGTCCGGGCGGGGGTGTGCTGCGGTTCGCGCGGGCGGAGCTGCTGGTGCGGGTGACGGTGGGCGGGGCGGTGTTCTGGGGGTGGGACGGGGCGGGGCCCGGGCCGTCGTACGCGGTGCTGGGCGGGGGGCCGGAGCCGGACCCGCGGGCGGTGCTGGAGCCGGACACCGGGGGCGGCTGGCGGGTGGTGTCGGAGCGGGTGACGGTGGCGGTGTCGCGGGAGGGGGCGGTGGAGGTGCGGACCCCGGGCGGGGCGGTGCTGCGGCGGGAGCTGCCGCCGCGGTGGTGGGAGCCGGTGGTGGGCGGCGCGGAAGCGGGCGGGCCGGGTGCCGGGGGGCCGGGTGCGGTGGTTCCGGGCGGGCAGGGCGGGGCGCGGTGGTCGCAGCGGAGCGAGGTGGCGGCGGACGCGCGGTTCTTCGGGCTGGGCGGGCGGGCGTCGGGGCCGCGGCTGCGGGACGGGTCGTACCGGCTGTGGAACACGGACCCGAAGGGCGGGTTCGGGCCGGGTGACGACCCGTTGTCCCTGACCATGCCGGTGCAGCTGGTGGTCGCGGACGCGGGGACGCACCTGGTCTTCCACGACAACTCCTGGGACGGCCTGGTGGTGCTGCGCGAGGGCGAGGAGGGGGCGGGCTCGGGGGCGGATGCGCCGGGGACGGCCGAGCTGCGCATGGAGGGCGGTCCGGCGCGCTGCTGGGTGCTGGTGGGGACGCCGGCCCGGGTGCTCCAGGGGTGGGCGGGGCTGACGGGCGGCGCCGCGGTGCCGCCGGAGTGGGCGCTGGGGTACCAGCACGCGCGGTGGGGGTTCGGGAGCGCGGCGGAGGTCCGCCGGGTGGTCGCCGGGTACGCGGAGCGGGGGCTGGCGCTGTCGGCGGTGCACCTGGACAGCGACCACTACGACGGGCACCGGGTCTTCACGGTGGACGAGGAGCGTTTCCCGGATCTGGCGGGGCTGGCGGGCGAGTTGCGGGAGGGGGGCGTGCGGCTCGTGTCGATCGTCGATCCGGCGGTGAAGGCGGGCGACGCGGTGCACGTGTCGGGGCGGGCCGTGGGGGCGGGCGGGGCCTTCGTGCGGGACGCGCGGGGCGAGGAGGTCCGCGGGGAGGTCCGGCCGGGCACGTGCGTGTACCCGGACTTCACCGATCCGGCGGTGCGCAGCTGGTGGGGCGGGCTGTACGAGGAGCGGCTCGCGCGGGGGTTCGCCGGGTTCTGGCACGACATGAACGAGCCGGTGTCCTTCGTGCCCTTCGGTGATCCGACGCTGCCCCGTTCGGCGCGGCACGCGATGGACGGGGCGGGCGGGGACCACCGGGCCGCGCACAACGTGTACGCGCTGGCGATGGCGCGGGCCGGCTGGGAGGGGCTGGTGCGGCTGCGGCCCGCCGAGCGGCCGTTCCTGTTCTCCCGGTCGGGGTGGGCGGGGATGCAGCGGTACGGGGGCACCTGGTCGGGTGATGTGGAGACCGGCTGGGAAGGGCTGCGGGCCTCGCTGGCGCTGGTGCTGGGCCTGGGGCTGTGCGGGGTGCCGTACTCGGGCCCCGACATCGGGGGCTTCGACGGTTCGCCCTCCCCGGAGCTGTACCTGCGGTGGTTCCAGCTCGGCGCGTACCTGCCGCTGTTCCGGACGCACTCGGCGATCCGGGCCGGGCGGCGGGAGCCGTGGGAGTTCGGGGCCGGGGTGGAGGAGCACGCGCGGGCCGCGCTGGTGGAGCGGGAGCGGCTGCGGCCCTACTTCATGACGCTGGCCCAGCTGGCGCGGAGCACGGGGGCCCCGTACGTCCGGCCGCTGTGGTGGGGGGCTCCGGAGGACCGGGCGCTGCGGGACTGCGGGGACGCCTTCCTGCTGGGGGACGCGCTGCTGGTCGCCCCGGTGCTGGAGCCCGGCGCGGACCGGCGGGCGGTGCGGCTGCCCCGGGGGCGGTGGTACGACACGGCGACCGGGGTGGCGTACGAGGGGCCGGGCCAGGTGCTGCTGGACGCGCCGCCGGGCCGGGTCCCGGTGCTGGCGCGGGCGGGTGCGGTGCTGCCGGTGCGGGGCGGGGACGGGCGGGTGGTGCTGGAGGTGTGGGCTCCGGCGCGGGGGCGGACGGGCGGCGGGGTGGTGGTCCGGGACCCGGGGCCGGGCTTCGGGCCGGGCGCGGCCGAGCGGTACGCGGTGCGGTGGGCCGGGGACGCGGTGGTGGTGACGGACGGGGCCGGGGCGCCGGTGGCGGACGTCGTCGTACGGGGGCTCTGAGTGCGGACGGCGGTGGCGGCGGTGACCACGCTGGGACTGGTGCTGGTGCTGGGTGCGGTGATGGTGTCGGACGGGGCGGGCGGGGTGCGCGGGGCGGGCGGGGCGGGCGGGGTGGCTCCGCCCGGTTTCGTCGTGCTGCGGGAGGTGGAGCCGGGCATCCGGCAGGACATGCGGTACGCGGGGGCGCGGAACTTCACGGGCGCGGTGGTGGACGGGTACGAGGAGCCCGTCTGTCTGCTGGCGCGTCCGGCGGCCGAGGCGTTGCGGCGGGCGCAGCGGCGGCTGTCGCGGCGCGGGTACGCGCTGCGGGTGTACGACTGCTACCGGCCGCAGCGGGCGGTGGACCGGTTCGTGCGGTGGGCCCGGGAGGCGGAGGGGGAGGACGCGCGGGAGCGCGGGCCGGGGTCCTGTCCGGGGGTGGAGCGGAGCCGGCTGGTCCCGGAGGGGTACATCGCCGAGAGGTCCGGGCACAGCCGGGGGAGCACCGTGGACGTGACGGTGGAGGAGCTCTCGGGCCGGGCGCTGGACATGGGGACGCCGTTCGACTGTTTCGATCCGCTCTCGCACACCGCCGATCCGCGGGTCGGCGCCGCCGCGCGTGCCGACCGGCTGTTGCTGGCGGAGGTCCTCGGGGAGCAGGGGTTCGTCGGTCTGCCCGAGGAGTGGTGGCACTTCACCCACCGGCCCGAGGCGTTCCCGGACACGTACTTCGACTTCCCGGTCTCCGTCGCCGCCGTACGGGACCCGGAACCGGGAGCCGGACACGGCCACGGCCACGGCCCCGGAAGCGGCCGTGGAAGCGGTCCGCGGGGGACGGACCGGTGACCTGCCGGGCCTGCCGTGACAGACTTCTGACGATACGTCAGTTCTCTGGCAGGCAGGGGAGGGGTCATGGCACGTACCCGCACACCCGTGGTGAGCGGATGGTTCACCGACGCCGCGACGGAGGGGGAGGCGGGGGCCGGGGCGCCGGAGGGGGGCGGGGGCTTCCGGCTGCTCGGTACCCGGTGTTCGGCCTGTACCGCGGTGTTCTTCCCGCGCGAGGACGCGTCCTGCCGCAACCCGCGCTGTCCCGGCGGCGGGGAACTCGCCGAGGTGCCGCTCTCCCCGCGCGGCCGGGTCTGGTCCTACACCGACGGGCGGTACCGGCCGCCCGCGCCGTACGTGTCCGACCCGGCCGTGCCCTGGGAGCCGTACACGCTGGTCGCGGTGGAGCTGGAGGCGGAGGGGATGGTCGTCCTGGGGCAGACGGTTCCCGGGGTGGGCGTCGCGGACCTGGCGGTCGGGATGGAGGTCGAGGTGGTGGGCGGGGTACTGGAGGGGATGCCGGACGAGGACGCCGGGGCGGGCCGCGCCACCTGGCGGTTCCGGCCGGTGCCGGGCGGGGGGGCGGGGGCGTGAGCGCCGATGTCGCCGTCCTGGGCGCGGGCATGCACCCCTGGGGCAAGTGGGGCCGCGGCTTCGTCACGTACGGGCGGGCCGCCGCGCGGGCGGCGCTGGCGGACGCGGGCCTGGAGTGGACGGACGTGGACTCCGTCGTCGGCGCGGGCACCGTGCGCGCGGGGTACCCGGGCCATGTGGCCGGGGCGGCCTTCGCCCAGGCCCTGGGCTGGCAGGGCGCGCGGGTGACCACCGTGTACGCGGCCTGCGCCTCCGGCGCCCAGGCGATCGCGGCGGCGCGGGCCCAGATCCTGGCCGGGCTGGCCGAGGTGGTCCTCGTGGTGGGCGCGGACGCGGCGCCCAAGGGGTTCTTCGCGCCCGCCGGGGGCGAGCGGCCGGACGATCCGGACTGGCTGCGGTTCCGGGTGCTGGGCGCCACCAATCCGGCGTACTTCGCGCTGTACGCGCGGCGGCGGATGGCCGTGTACGGGGACACCCTGGAGGACTTCGCGCGGGTCAAGGTGAAGAACGCGGCGGCCGGGGCGCTCAACCCGCGCGCCCGCTACCGCAGGGCGGTGACCGCGGGCGAGGTCGCGGCGTCGGCCGTGGTCGCCGATCCGCTGCGGCTGCTCGACATCTGCGCCACCTCCGACGGGGGCGCGGCGCTGGTGCTGAGCAGCATGGACTTCGCCCGCTCGCGCGGGGCCGGCCGGCCGGTGCGCGTGCGGGCCGTGTCCACGGTGACGCCCGTCTACCCCCGGACCACCCTGGACCTGCCCGACATCGCCACCGACTCCGCGCCCGCCGGGACGCGGCCGCCCGCCCCGTTCCGGGCCTCGATCGCGCGCGCCGCCTACGAGGAGGCGGGGATCGGCCCGGAGGACCTCTCGCTCGCCGAGGTGTACGACCTCTCCACCGCGCTGGAGCTGGAGTGGTACGAGGACATCGGCCTCTGCGGGCCGGGTGAGGGGGCGAAGCTGGTGCGGGAGGGGGTGACGGCCCTCGGTGGGCGGGTCCCCGTCAATCCGAGCGGTGGGCTGGCCTCCTTCGGGGAGGCGGTACCGGCGCAGGCCATCGCCCAGGTGTGCGAGCTGACGTGGCAGTTGCGCGGTACGGCCGGGGGGCGGCAGGTTCCGGGGGCGCGGGCCGGGATCACCGCCAACCAGGGGCTGTTCGGGCACGGGTCGGCGGTCGTCGCCCTGCGCTGAGCGCCGGGTGCCCTCGCGGCCCGTACCCCCACGGTCCGCGGGGGTACGGGCCGCGTCCGGAGGGCGCGGGTGGGCCGGGGCGTCCCGGCCGGTGGGCTCGGGCCGGTGGGCTCAGGCCCCCGCCGACATGCTGTGGCGCCGGGCCCGGGCCAGGGACATCGCGTGTTCCACCACCCCCACCAGGACGTCCTTGACCGACTCGCGGTCCCGCGCGTCGCACAGCAGCACCGGTACCCCGGGGTCGAGGTCGAGTGCCTCCCGTACGGTCACCACGGGGTGGCGGTCGGCGCCGTCGAAGCAGTTGACGGCCACCACGAACGGGAGCCCGCGCCGCTCGAAGTAGTCGACGGCCGCGAAGCAGTCGGCGAGGCGGCGGGTGTCGGCGAGGACGACGGCGCCCAGCGAGCCCTGGGCCAGCTCGTCCCAGAGGAACCAGAAGCGGTCCTGGCCGGGGGTGCCGAACAGGTACAGCACCAGGTCGTCGCGGAGCGTGATGCGCCCGAAGTCCATGGCCACGGTCGTCGTGTTCTTGCCCTCCACTCCCCCGGTGTCGTCGATGCCGATGCCCGGTTCCGAGAGACGTTCCTCGGTCCGCAGCGGTCTGATCTCACTCACCGCACTGACCAGGGTGGTCTTTCCCACCCCGAAGCCGCCCGCGACCAGGATCTTCAAGGTCAGCGGTTCGACCGGCGACACGGCATGCATGGCACCGGTGCGGCTAGAGCGCCCGAAGGCCATCGATCACCTCACGCAGAATGGATTCGTCGGGCAGTTCGGCCGGAGGTACCGGCCGGGTCACATGGACCAGTTCCTCGTCGACCAGGTCCCCGATCAGGACCCGCACGACCCCGACCGCGAGGTCGAGTTCCGCCGCGAGTTCCGCGACCGACTGCGGCCGGTCCCGGCACAGGCCGAGGATGTGGGCGTGTTCCGGGGACAGGGTCAGGTCCCAGACCGGATCGTCGGCCGCCGATTCGGCGACGACGAGCGCGATCAGGTCGAGCCGGTGCTGGCCCGCGTGGCTGGTCCGGCCGCGGGTCATCGCGTACGGGCGGACGACGGGACCGGCTTCGTCGTCGAACCAGTGGGGGTGGCCGGGGGTGGCGGGGCCGGACGGGAGGTCGGCGGGGGGGCGGGAGGGGTGGTCCTGGCCGGAATCGCTCATACCGTCCGACTCACCCTCCGGCTGGCAGCCCGGTGCGCGGAGCGGTCGCCAGGTGGTCCCCCACGCGCTTGACCATCAGCGTCATCTCGTACGCGACCTGCCCGACGTCGGAGTCGGCGTCGGACAGCACCGCGAGACAGCTTCCGTCACCGGCCGCCATGACGAAGAGGAACGCCTCGTCCAGCTCGACCACGGTCTGGCGGACCGTGCCCGACTCGAAGTGCCGGCCGACGCCCTTGGCCAGGCTGTGGAAGCCGGAGGCCACGGCCGCCAGGTGCTCGCTGTCCTCACGGGTCAGGTCCTTGGAGGTGCCGGTGGGCAGGCCGTCGCCGGAGAGGACCACCGCCTTGCGGATGCTGGCGACCTTGTCGACGAGTTCGTCGAGGAGCCAGTTGAGCGGGCCGGAGCCGCGGCCCCTGGTGTCGTTGCCGGTCTGCGGTGCGGTCATCGACCGTCCCCTTCGTTCTCGTTCGCGGGACCGTTGGCGGCGGAGGTGCCGGCCGCGGTCTCGGACTGCTGCTGTGCGTGCTGGTTGCGCCCGGCCGTCCAGCCGCGCTGGAGCGCGGACATGCGCGTGCGCACGTCCTCCGCGTCGCGGTCGTCCACCGGTCCGGCGGTGTCCTCGGTGGGCGCCGGGGCCGGGGAGTTCTTCAGCTGGGGCGCGAGGCTGGCCTGGCGGACCCGGCGGGGCAGGGCGGAGGCGCCCCGGCCCGGGTCCCCGTCCCCGGCCTTCCCGGACGGGGACGGCCGGGCGGGCTCGGGGCCGCGGACCACGGAGACCGGGCGGGGCTCCACGCGGCGGCCGTGCTCGGCGACCAGGGTCGGGGCGGTGCGGCGGCGCGGGAGCGGTACGGGTCCGGCGGCGCGGGAGCCGTCGGTGCCCGGGGCGTCCGCGCGGACGGGGCCGGTGGGGCCCTGCGGCTCCCGCTCGCCGCGGCCCTCGGTGTGCCGCAGCCCCAGCAGGGAGCCGCGCGGGGTGCCGTTCGGCGGGGTCTCGTCGTCCAGCGTGGCCATGGCGGGACGGCCGCCGACCCCGGTGAGGCCCGTGATGCCGGGGGCGGCCTCCTCCAGGGCGGTGTCGTCGGGGCCGAGGGCGCCGAGCGGGGCCTCCAGTTCGACGGGTCGGCGCAGTTCGGCGGTGGGGAGCGTGCGGGCGGCGGAGGCGTGGGCGGCCTGCGGGCGGCCCGGGGAGGTGCGCCCGGCGGCGGAGGCTGTGGAGACGGCGCGGGCGGGAGCCGGCCGGGCGTCCTTGGCCCCGTCCAGCCGCAGACCGGCGCCGTCGGTCTCGGGGGCCTCGGTCAGCAGGGTCACCGGGAGGAAGACCACCGCGGTGGTGCCTCCGTAGGGGCTGGGCTGGAGGACGATCCGGACGCCGTGGCGGCGGGCGAGGCGGCTGACCACGAAGAGGCCGAGCCGGTCGGTGTCGGAGAGTTCGAACTCGGGGTTCTCGGCGAGCCGCAGGTTGGCGTCGAGCAGGGCCTCGGGGGTCATGCCGAGACCGCGGTCGTGGATCTCCAGGGTGAAGCCGTTGGCGACGCGCTCGCCGTGCACCTGGACCGCGGTGTGCGGGGGCGAGAACACGGTGGCGTTCTCCAGGAGTTCGGCGACGAGGTGGGTGACGTCGGCGACGGCCGGGCCGGCGATGCCCAGGCGCGGCAGGCGGCGCACCTCGATGCGCTCGTAGTCCTCGACCTCGGCGACGGCGGCCCGTACGACGTCCATCAGCTGGACGGGCTTGCGCCACTGGCGGGAGGGGGCCGCGCCGGAGAGGATCACCAGGCCCTCGGCGTGGCGGCGCATCCGGGTGGTCATGTGGTCGAGGCGGAAGAGGTCGGCCAGTTCCTCGGTGTCCTCGGTGCGGCGCTCCATGGTGTCGAGGAGGGTGAGCTGGCGGTGGAGCAGCACCTGGTTGCGGCGGGCCAGGTTGACGAAGACCTCGGAGACCCCGCGGCGCAGTTCGGCCTGTTTGACGGCGGCCTCGACGGCGGCGCGCTGGAGGGTATTGAGGGCCAGGCCGACCTGGCCGACCTCGTCCTTCTCGTACTCCAGGCGGGGCGCCTCGGTCTCGATGTCCACGTGTTCGCCCGCGGCGAGGCGGCGCATCACGCCGGGCAGCCGGATGCCGGAGACCTCGTGGGCCTCCTTGCGGAGCCGGGACAGGTCGCGGATGAGGTCGCGGCCGATGCGTACGGACAGGACCAGGGAGACGATCAGGGCGATGAAGCCGAGGACACCGGCGCCCGCGGCCTGGATCATGACGTTCTCGGCGACGGGCTCGACGCGGTTCTGGTAGCGCTGGCCGGAGGCGGTGCCCATGGCCTCCAGGTCGTCGACGACCTTGTTCACGGCCTCGTCCCACTGGGCCGCGGTGAGGGTGCGCGGGTTCTTGACGGCGCCGCCGGCGATGAACCGTTCCTCGGCGTCGCGCAGCGCCTTGGTGTCGGGGCCGGTCCAGTAGTGCTCGAAGGCCTCCCGGTCGGTGGACGGGAGGATCGCGAGGTTGATCTCGTAGAGCAGGCCGCGGTGGGCGGCGAGGTCCGAGACGCGCCGGACGTCGGTGGCGCTGATGTTGCGGGCGGCGAGGGCGGCGGCGATGACGGCGTCCTCGCGCGAGAGGGTCTCACGGGCGCGGGTGACGCTGATGAGGGCGCGGCCCTGCTTGTCCATCTCGACGTCCTCCAGCGCGTGGAGGTTGATCAGGAAGTCGTAGCAGGTGTCGACGAGGCGGCTGTAGAGGTCCAGGGCCCGGCCGGGGTCCAGGGTGTTCTGGTCGACGGCGCGGCGCAGGGCGCTGATGTCGTGGAAGGCGGTGAGGACGGAGCGCAGGCGGTCGGCGTCGGGGGGCCGCAGCTCGTCGAGGGCGTGGGCGTCGCGGGCGCTCGCGGCGACCCGCTCGACGATGGCGTCCGTGGCGGCGCGGCGCTTGACGAGTTCGGCCGTGGCGGTGGCGGCGCGGGGGTCGCCGAGGACGACGAGGGTCTGGCGGCGTTCGCGCTGGATGACGCGGACGACGTCCTCGACGGGGTAGCCGACCTTCTCGATGACGTAGGCGACGTCGAGGAGCTGGACCGCCTGGCGGCCGGTGATGATCGTGGCGAAGCTCCAGAGCGCGGTCAGGGAGACGAGCGGCACAAGGAGCAGCGCCACGATCTTCCGGCGGATGGACTTCCCGCGAAAGCGCATGGCCTCCCCAGCCTCCCCCAGCTTCAACCCCGTCGGCGGGGGTCGGTGTTCCGTCATTTAAACGGCGTGAGCCTACTACTGCCACGGAGCGTGTTCGAAGGCGTGTCCGGACGTTTTCGGCCTGACCCCCGGGTGAAGATCATGAGTTGTCCGGTACTTCCGGTCAAGTGCGGCCCGATATGCGGCAGATGGCACCGGCTGGAGTGTCGGATTCCCGTACGGGACGGATGGCTGGAACTCTTCGTTCCGCGAGCATAGGGGAAGGGAACAAGGGTCCGTGACACGGGTACATGTGTGGGAATCTCTGACGACCCCCGGACGTCTATCTGTTCGAGGGGACACGTCGGGCACGGGGTGGGCGTGGTCCGGGTACGGGGTAGGCGTGGCCGAGGGCACGGCGGACCGCGCGGTGGGGAGTGAGCGCACCATGAGAACGCATGAGGGCACAGGGGCCGGGGGCGGAGCCGGTGGGGGCGGACCGGGGGGCCGGGGCGGCCCGGGGGCCGGGCGGGGGCTGTGGGTGGAGGAGCCGGCCCGGCGGCGCCGGATGCCCGATCCGGTGCGGGCGGCGGCGGTACGGGCGGTACTGATCGTGTCCGTGACGCTGATCCAGGCGACGGTCGCCTTCTTCCTCACGCTCACCGGCTCCTGGCTGGCCCTGCCCATGGCGCTCGGCGCCATAGCGGGGACGGTCGTGGCCACCTGGGGCGTGCTGGACGTGTGGATCACGCGGCAGACGTGGAACCAGCGGGACGGGGTCCTGTCGGAGCCGGGCAGTACGGCGCGCGGGCGCCGCGAGACCCGGCGGCGAGGCCGCAGGGCGGGGCGGGAGCCCGCCTCCGGCCGAATACCGCAGGGCGACGGCTCCCGCCTGGCGGCCCCCGGCCGGGGGTGAGAACGGGCCGGGGCGGGCCCGGCCGCCCCCGGCGGGGGCGGCCGTCAGGAGGCGGCGGTGCGGCGGAACATCCGGGTCGCCGTGATCTCGCCGTGGACGGGCTCGCCCTCGGCGGACTGCTGGGGCAGGCCCGGCCGCAGGTGCTCCTCGACGCTGATGTACTTCAGCCCCGCCCGCAGGTCCGCGTCGTTGCGCAACCGGACGACCAGCGGGAACTCGGCGAGGGCCGTGGTGTCGAACAGGCCCGTCGTGTAGAGCAGCTGGACGCCGAGCGCGTCCGAGACGGCCCGCTGGAGCTCCAGCAGGTACGTGGCGTTGGCGCGCCCGATCGGGTTGTCGAGGAAGAGCGTGCCCGCGTGGCGGTGCCGCTCCCGGCCGCGGTCGTTGCTGCGCAGCGCCGCCATCGTGCAGTAGAGGGCGATCGCGGCGGTGAGGAGCTGACCGCCCGAGAAGACGTCGCCCATCTGGCCCACGGGGACCCGCTCGGCGCGCAGCACCGCGTCCGGCTTCAGGATCTCGACGGCGATGCCCTTGGGCTCCAGGGCCGCCTGGACCCCGCGCAGCAGCAGGGACATGCCGTCGCGGCGGCCCTCGCCGAAGGAGGCGCCGCTGTTCTTCCTGACGGCGGTGCGGGTCGCCTCGTCGATGACCTCGCCGAGGCGTTCGGTCAAGGTGGCCTGGTCCGGTTCCTCGAAGCGGATGCGCAGGAACTCCTGTCCCGACCACTCCCCCAGGCCCTCGGGGAGCTGGGAGAGCCGCTGGGCGGAGCGGAGGGTGGCCAGGGCCGACTCGACCAGGCCGCGCAGGCGGTCGACGATGCTGTCGCGGTTGCGTTCCAGCTGCGCCAGCTCGTCGGTGAGGACCCTCAGCCGGGGTGCGAAGGCCGTGGCCCAGGCCGCGGCGTGCTCGGGCAGGGCGGAGGCGGGCAGTTCGCGGATCTGCTGGCGGGCGGGGGTGCGCACCGGTTCGTAGCGGTTGGCGTTGGCGTGCCGGACCAGGGTGTCGCTCGCCTCGCGCACCGCGGACTCGGCGGCCGAGAGGTCCGCGGCGCAGGCGCGCACGGAGCGGCGGGCCTCGGCGGCCGACCGGCGGGCCTCCTCCAGGGTGCCCGCGTGGGGCACCGGTTCCCGCTCGTCGTCCTGGTGGGCGGGGTCCTCGGCGGCCGGGCCGCGCAGCAGGTCCCGCAACAGGGACGCGGCCTCGTCGAAGCCGCCGGCGCCGTCCTCGGCGACGCGGTGGGCGCGCAGCAGGTCGGTGTGGGCGGCGCGGGCGGTCTCGACGGCGGCGCTGTGGGCGGCGAGCCGTGCGGTGGCGGTGCGGAGCAGGCCCTGGGCCTGCTCGACGTCCTCGGGGACGAGCGCGTCGGGGAGTTCGGCGTGGGCCCCGCCCTCGGCGGGGGCGTGCCGTTCGGCCTCGCCGCGCAGCCGGCCGAGCTGTTCGCTGGCGGTGGAGGCCCGGGTCTCCAGCATCTGCACGAGGGACTCGGCGCGGGCCGCGGCGGCCTGCCGGGAGGGGCCGTCGGCGCCGTCGGTGGATTCGAGGAGCTGGGCGGCGCGGGTGCGGACCTTGTTGGTGAGGCGGTCGAGTTCGGCGCGGGCGGCGCTCTCGTCGCTCTCGGCACGGGCCTGTTCGGCGCGCAGGTCGGCGCCGACGCCGACCTTCTCGTAGAGCTGGGAGGCGGCCCGGTACGCCTCGCGGAGGTCGGGGAGCGGCGCGCGCGGGGCGCCGTCGTCCTCGGGGAGGGGTTCGGGGGCGCCGGCGATCTCGGCGCGTTCGGCGCGCAGGGCGCGGGCGGTGCGGCGGGCGTCGTCGGCGGCGCGCTGGACGGCGCGGCGGTCCTCGTCGGCGGCGCGGGCCCGGTCGAGGCAGACCTCGGCGCGGGCTTCGGACTCGGTCGCCTCGTCGGCGAGTTCGCGCAGCCGGGCCTGCCAGCCGGCCCGTTCGCGCAGGCGGAAGGCGAGTCCGGCGAGGGCGTCGGCGACGCGGCGGGCGCGCTGGGCGTTCTCCTGGCGCTCGTCGCGGACGCGGGTGGCGTCGGCGGCGGCCTCGTCCGCCTCGGCGCGTGCGGTACGGGCCTCGGCGAGTTCGGTGTCGGTCTCCTCGGCGAAGCTCCGGGCGGCCCCGGCCTGCCGGGCGAGTTCGGTGAGGCGGCCGGGCGGGCAGCCGGTGCGCCAGGAGGCGAGGCGGGCGGCGAGCGTGCGGTCACCGGAGAGGCGGGCGGCCAGCTCGCGGATCTCGGTGTCCCGGGCGGTGGCGCGGGTGCGCAGCGCCCGGCGCTCCTCGTCGGCGGCGTGCTCGTCGTGCATGGCCGGGTTCGGCGGGACGATGAAGACGCCGGATACCGCGGAGCCGTCGTCCCCGGCCGGGGGTACGGGGGTCAGCAGGGCGGCGGCGGTGCCGACGGCGACGGTGGAGCGGGGCAGCAGGGCGGCGCCGGAGAGGACCTCGCGGGCGCGGGTGTGGGTGTCGGGGTCGGTGATGACGACGCCGTCGACGAGTTCGGGGCGGGCGGCGAGGACGGCGGCGTGGTCGGCGGGGTCCACGGACTGGGCGAGGTAGCGCCAGCCGGGCAGGGCCGGGATGCCGTGTTCGCCGAGGTACTCGACGGTGGCGAGGACGTCGGGGCCGGGCGGCAGCAGGCCGCCGTCGCCGAGGGCGCCGAGGATGCGGGCGTCGTCGGCGGCGGCGGTGCGCAGCGCGAAGAGCTGGCGTTCGGCGGCGGCGACGTGGGAGTCGAGGAGTTCGCGCAGGTCGTCGGCGTTGCGGTCGAGTTCCGCGGTGGTGAGCGCGCTGTCGGGGGCTGCCGTACGGCCGGGGTCCGGGGCTCCGCCGGGGCGGGGCCCGGTGGAGGAGGAGCCGCGCTGGTGCGGGACGGCGGGGTCCGGGGCCTGCGACAGGCCCAGGACGGCCGCCAGCCGGGGGGCGGCGGCCAGGGAGGCGGCGGCGCGGTCCTCCGCGTCGTGGGCGGCCTCGGCGGCGTCGGCGGCGTCGGCCGCGCGGGCGGCGGTGAGTTCGGCGCGGGATTGCGCGGTGGCGGCGTCGCGGGCGGACTCGGCCGCGGTGCGGGCGGCCTCGCGGGACTCGTCCCAGGCGGCCACGGCGGTCTTCTCCGCGTCGGCGGCGGCGAGGGCGGCGCGGGCCGGGTCGGCGTCGGGCGCGGAGTCGTCGAGCCAGCCCGCGCGGACGGCTTCGGCGGTCTCCTGCTGGACCTCGCTCAGGCGCGAGCGCAGGTGTTCGGCCTCGCTGCGGGCCCGCTGGGCGGCGGTGGCCGCGGCGGTGGCGGCGCGGTGGGCGGCCTCCCCCTCGGCCTGGAGGACGGCGGACCGCTCCTCCTGCGTGTTGGCGGCCTGTTCGCCCTGGTCGGCGGCGGTGTGCAGGGCCCGTACGAGGGCGGTGGCGGCCGTGGCGCGGGCGGCGAGGGCGGGGGCGGCGTCCCGCTCGGCCTCCAGGATCGCGGCGGCGACCCGGGCGGAGCGGTCGGCGGCGGCGCGGTGGCGCAGGACGTTCTCGGCGGCCTGCCAGGCGGAGTGCAGCGTGCGGGCTTCGAGGAGTTCGCGGCGCTGGGCGGCGGCGGCCCGGTCGGCGACGGTGAGGGCCAGCGAGGCGTGCCGGTAGGCGAGTTCGGCGCAGACGGCGGCGGCGCGGTCGCGGGTGGACTCGGCGGCGGTGACCGCGTGGGCGGCTCCGGTGACGCGCTGGGCGAGTTCGGCGGCCAGGCCGCGTTCGCCGGTGGCGCGGGCGGAGAGCCGCCGGGCGAGGCTTCGGGTGCGGCGTTCCGCGCCCGCGTGGACGTCACGGAGGCGGGCGCGGGCCGCGGCGGCCTCGACGATCCGGCCGAGCAGTTCCACCGAGCCCGCGGTGAAGTCCCGTTCGGCCATCAGTTCGGAGCGGCGGCCGAGCTTGTCGCCGAAGCCGTGGACCAGGTCGGCGAGTCCGTCCGTGTCGCGGGTGTCGGTGACGGCGCGCAGCAGGAGGTCGGTGAAGTCGGAGTCCTTCTTGACCGCGAAGAGGCCCGCCGCCTCGCCCTCGTCGGCGTTCATCTCGCGCTGGTAGCGGAAGAGTTCGGGGTCGAGGCCGAGTGCGGTGAGGTGCTCGTTCCAGCGGTCGTGGATCTCCTCCCAGACCACTTCCAGGTGCGGGTACGCCTTGCCCGCCTCGGTGAGGGCGTCGCGGAAGCCCTTCATGGTGCGGCGGCGGCCCTGGGCGCCGGAGACCCCTTCGGCGGGCGGGCGGACGGCGGTGGCCTCGGCGACGGGCAGGCTGTCCAGGCTCAGGCCCGGTCCGGGGCGGAAGGAGTACCACGCCTCGGCGAACTTGCGCGGGTCGTGGGAGACCTGCCGGCCGCGCCATTCGCTGACCTTGCCGACGACCAGGCACTCGCCGGTCCGGGTGTGCTGCCACTCCAGGGCGACGTGTCCGCAGTCGTCGGCGAGGAGGAACTTGCGCAGGACGCCGGAGCTGGCGCCGCCGAGGGTGTTGCGGTGGCCCGGGAGCATCACCGAGAAGATCAGTTTGAGGAGGACGGACTTGCCGCCGCCGTTCTCCAGGAAGAGGACGCCCGCGGGGGCGGGGCGGCGCGGCGGCCCGGACGGCTCGGCCGCGAAGAACTCCGCCTGGGCGGGCGCCGGGTGGGGCACCGGCTCGCCGACTCCGCGCAGGTCGAGCACGGTGTCGGCGTAGCGCGCGCCGGCGGGCCCGATGGAGTAGAGGCGGATTCGGGACAGCTCGTACATGGCGGCGGACTCTCGTGGTCTCTCGTGGGTCGTACGCGGGACAGGTGGCGCGGGGCCCCGGCGGCGGGGCGGGACCGGCGGTCGGGGGCGTCGGGGGCGTGAGGGGCGTCAGGCGTGGAACGGGAGCCCGGCGTCGGCGGCCAGCTCCAGGTCGTCGCCCTCGGGCGGCGGCAGCAGGGTGGCGGAGCCGTCGGCGACGGGGACCACGCCGAGTTCCAGGAGTTCGGCCATGGCCGCGCCGCCCGCCAGGTCGCGGACCTGGAGCTGGTAGCGCGGGGTGGTGCGGTAGGTGCCGCCGGACTCGTCGCCGGTGCGCTGGAGGAAGCCGGATTCGGTGAGGAAGGCGGCGGCCTTGCCGACGATGCCGGTGGTGGAGCCGGCCAGGCGGCGGGAGTCCTTGGTCGCCCCGGTCGCGCTGCGGCGGGCGTAGACGCGCCAGGCGGCCTCCAGGCCGGGGGCGTCGGTGGCCGGGTCGGTGTTCTCGCCGAGTTCCCCGGCGCGTTCCTCCAGGCGGCGGCAGGTCTGCCGGACGAAGGCGTCGACGCCGTTGACGGTGATCCGGCCGATGTAGCCGTCGTCGGCGAGGTCCTCGGGGCGGGGGAAGGCGAGGGCGGCGACGGCGAGGTGGGCGAGGCCGTGCAGGAAGCGGTCGGCGGAGTCGGCGGCGGTCCGGCGGGCGTAGTCGCCCATGCGGACGGCGAAGACGGAGTCCTCGTCGGCGGCGACGGCCATGCCCGCGCGCGGGGACACCTCCAGCACGACGAGGCCCAGGCCGGTGGCGACGGCGTCGGCGAGACGGCCGAAGGCGGGGTCCTCGCGGTAGCGGCGCAGCAGTTCGGCGTAGTCGGCGTCGCGGGCGGGGAGCAGCTTGGGCTGGAGTCCGAAGGCGACGAGCCGGGCCGCGTCGGCGGCGTCCGCCGGGGTCACCGCGGGGGCGGCCGGGGCCGGTGCGGGGGCGGCCGGCTGCCCGGCGTCGGGCCCGTTCCACGCGGGGTGCTCGGCGTGGTGGTCGCTCACAGGTCCTGCTCCTCGGCGGTGGTGACGGTGGTGGCGGTGACGGTGGACGCGCGGGTGGCACGTGGTGCGATGGCGGCGGGAGGGACGCCCGGGACGGGTGTGCCGACCGGGACGGGTGCGGCACCCTGCGTGGAAGCGTCCGCCGGGACGGGTGTGCCCCCGGCACCGGCCCCCGCCCCCGCCCCAACCCCGGCACCCGCACCCGCACCCGCACCCGGCGTGGAAGCGTCCGCGCCGTTCATGACGCCTCCGCGCGGTCCGCCGCCATGCCCGCGGCGTCCAGGAGGGCGGTGCCGACGATCAGGTCGGCGCCGCCGAACTCGGGGTCGTCGAGCGCGGTGCCGTCGTCCACCGCGAAGAGCAGCCGCTCCTCGCCCTGCCGGTAGGCCGTGCCCACCGCCGGGCTCGCCGCATGGACGGCGAGCAGGGCCACCAGGTACGGCAGCTCGTGGTCGCCGCCGTCGCGGGCCTGCGCGAGCAGGCCCGACAGGCGGCGCGGGGCGTCGTGCGGCAGGTCCAGGAGTTCCTTCGCACGGGCGAGCTGCTCCTCGCTGAAGCGGCTGTCGTCCGGGGTCGCGATCAGGTCCGGCTCCGGCATGGGCGCGCCGAGGTGCTCCCGCTCGACGGGCGGGGTCAGCAGGATGTCGACCAGGTCCGCGACGCGCACCGAGACGGGGGTGCGCAGTCCCGCGCCGGCGGCGAAGAAGGCGTCGGTGACCCGTCGGGCCCCGGCCAGCGGCAGCGGCAGCAGCGGGGCCACGAGCTGCCCGTACAGGTCGATGCCGGAGCGCGGCACGGGGGCGGCGAACGCCTGACGGTCCTGTTCGGCGCGGAAGAGGGGGCCCGCGTCCAGGAGCCGGGACTGGAGCTGGGTGTGGCGGCGGATGCAGTCCTTGACGATGTCGACGAGCTCGGCGGCGCGCCGCTTGTTGTCCGGTTCCGCGGCCTCGTCGCGCGCCTTGCGGATGTTGGTCAGGATCGCGTTCTCGTGGCGGTAGCGGTCGGCCACGTGGTCGAGGGCCTCCGCGATCATGTCGGGGACGGTCCGGAGCCAGTCCACCGCCCGGACGTTGCGCCGGGTCGCGTCGAGGGTCCGGCGCAGGGTCTCGGCGTACTGGACCGTGCGGTAGCGGGCCTGTTCGGCGGCGAGCTGGGCGTCGGCGAGGCGGCCCCGGCTGATCAGCACCTCCAGCTTGACCTCGGCCGCGATCTGGGCGCTGGTGACGTCCGTGTCGAGGGCGCCGACCAGGACGTTGACGGCCTCGTCGGTGGTGCGCAGGTAGACGACGCCGCCGGGGCCCGGGACCTCTTCGATCAGCTTGAAGTCGTAGTCCCGGCGGACGTAGACGCCGTCCGGGCCGAAGGTGCCGTAGATCGCGCGGAAGCCGCGGTCCACGCTGCCGACGTTGATCAGGTTCTCCAGCACCCAGCGGGCCACCCGCTCGTGCTCGGCGGCCGGGCGGGCGGGGGCCTGGGCGGCGGCGCGCGGCAGCAGTCTGGCCACGATCTGCTCGTGGTCGGCGCCGGTGTCGAAGTCCATGGTGAGGGTGACGAGGTCGATCGCGCAGAGGGCGACCTCGGCCATGGCGTAGATCCCGTACTCGCCCGCCAGGTTGGCCTTGCGCACGTCGAGGTCGTGGAGCGGGGCGGTGCAGGCGAGGGCGCGCAGCCGCCGGGCCAGGCCCTCGTCGGCTGCCGGGCCCGGCGCCGGGGACGGAAGGGTCTTCGCCGGGGCGGGGAGAGTCACGGGCAAAGAGTAGGCGCTGACCCGGACAACATCCCAAACGGCATGGTTCGGCCGGATCGTCCCCGGCGGCGGGGGCCGGGGCCGGGCGCGCTGTTCTACGCTCACCGCATGGCTCCCATGATCACACCTGCGGTCACCGCCGGGGACACCGCCCCGATCGACCTGAACGCCGATCTCGGCGAGGGGTTCGGGCGCTGGACGCTCACCGACGACGAGGCCCTGCTCTCCGTCGTCACCAGCGCCAACGTGGCCTGCGGTTTCCACGCCGGGGACCCGTCCATCATGCGCCGGGTCTGCGAGCTGGCCGCGGCGCGCGGGGTCCGGATCGGGGCGCAGGTCTCCTACCGCGACCTGGCGGGCTTCGGGCGGCGGGCCATGGACGTGCCCGCCGCCGAGCTGGCGGACGAGGTGGCCTACCAGATCGGGGCACTGGAGGTGTTCGCGCGGGCGGCCGGCTCCCGGGTGTCGTACGTGAAACCGCACGGCGCGCTGTACAACCGCACCGTGCACGACGCCGGTCAGGCGGGCGCGGTCGTCGCGGGGGTCCGGCTGGCGGCCGGTCAGGCGGGGCTGCCCGTCCTGGGGCTGCCCGGGTCGCTGCTGCTCCGGGCGGCCGGGGAGGCCGGGCTGACCGCCGTCCCGGAGGGCTTCGCCGACCGGGCCTACACGCCCGCCGGGACGCTGGTGCCGCGCGGCGCGGCGGGGGCCGTCGTGGACGACCCGGACGCGGTGGTGGCGCGGGCCGTGCGGATGGCCGCCGGGTCCGTGGTGACGGCGGCCGACGGCTCCACCGTGCCGGTGGCCGTGCGCTCGCTGTGCCTGCACGGGGACACCCCGGGCGCGGCGGGGCTCGCCCGGCGGGTCCGCCGGGCGCTGGCCGCGGCCGGAATCCGGGTGGAGGCGTTCGCGTGAGGGCGCGGGTGCTGCCCGCGGGCGACGAGGCCCTGCTGATCGAGGTCGGGTCGGCGGCCGAGGTGGCCGCGCTCCACGCGGAACTGGTGCGGCGGCGGGAGGCGGGCGAGCTGGACGGCGTACGGGACATCGTGCCGGCGGCCCGGACGGTGCTGCTGGACGGCGTACGCGATCCCGTGGCGCTCGCCGCCGAGGTCGCGGGCTGGGAGCCGGCGCCCCTGGCGGAGGGCGAGGGGCCGCTGGTCACCGTCCCCGTGCGGTACGACGGGCCGGACCTGGCCGAGGTGGCCCGCAGGTGGGCGGTGACGGAGCGGGAGGTCGCGGAGATCGTCGGCGCGACCGTGTTCCGGGTGGCCTTCTGCGGGTTCGCGCCCGGCTTCGGCTATCTGACCGGGCTCCCCGAACGGCTGCGCCTGCCCCGCCGGGCCACGCCCCGTACGGCCGTCCCGGCGGGCTCGCTGGCGCTGGCCGGCGCGTACGCGGGGGTGTACCCGCGCTCCTCCCCCGGCGGCTGGCAGCTGATCGGGTCCACGGACGCCGTGCTCTGGGACCCTCGGCGGGAACCGGCGGCGCTGTTCGCGCCCGGGGTGAGGGTGCGGTTCACCGGGGCGGGGCCGTGAGCGCGCTGGAGGTGGTCCGGGCGGGGGCGCTGACCACGGTCCAGGACCGGGGGCGGCCCGGGTACGCGCACCTGGGCGTGGGCCGGTCGGGCGCCCTGGACTCGGGGGCGTACGCCCTGGCCAACCGGCTGCTGGGCAACCCGCCGGACGCGGCGGCGCTGGAGACCACCCTGGACGGGGTCGGGCTGCGGGCCCTGACGGCGGTGACGGTGGCCGTGACGGGCGCGCCCTGTCCGGTACGGGTGGCGGGGCGCCCGGTGGCGTGGGGGGCTCCGGTGCGCCTGCCGGCCGGGGCGGAGCTCGACGTGGGCCGGGCGGAGCGGGGGCTGCGCGGCTATGTCGCGGTGCGGGGCGGCCTGGACGTGACGCCGGTGCTGGGCAGCCGCGCGACGGACCTGCTGTCGGGGCTCGGCCCGGCCGTGCTGGCGGAGGGGATGCTGCTGCCGGTGGGCCGGCCGGGGCCGGAGCCGGTCCCGGGGGCGGACGTCTGGGGGCCGGCGGGGGTCCTTCCCGAGCTGGTGCTGCCGCTGCGGCCGGGGCCGCGGGCGGACTGGTTCACCGGGGCCTCGCTGGCCGGGCTGTGGCGTGCGGTCTTCCGGGTGTCGGACCGGTCCAACCGCATCGGCCTGCGCACGGAGGCGGGGACCCCGCTGGTCCGCGCCCGGGAGGGCGAGCTGCCGAGCGAGGGCATGGTGCTGGGCGCGGTCCAGGTCCCGCCGGACGGCCTGCCGGTGGTCTTCCTGGCCGATCACCCGGTGACGGGCGGCTACCCGGTGGTGGGCGTGGTCCCGGCGGGCCCGGCCCTGGACCGGGCGGCCCAGGCCCGCCCGGGAACCCCCCTGCGGTTCACCCCGGCCCGGCGCGGCCCCCGCCCCGGGAGGCGGTGACCTCGGCGGCCCGGACCGGGGTGTGCGTACGCCGCCCCGGGGTGGCGTACGCACAGGGCCCTCGCGTAGGGCCCCGGCCCCGGCGGCCGGGCTTCGGCGGCCGGTGACGCGGCGTCCCCCGCCGTCGGCGAGCGGGCGGCCCGGGAACCCGGGGCCCGGCCACGGCGGGGCCCCGGGGAGCCGGGGGCCCGCCGCAGGTCCGCCGTCCGTACAGGGCTCGCGTCGGCCGGGCCTTGGCGGGGGCCGGTCCGGGACCCCGGTGACCTGCACGGGGTCCGCGCATGTACGGGGCCTCGCTCCGGACGCTGCCGGGCCCGGCAGCGTCCGGAGCGGGACCGGGCCGACGTGCCGCGTCCGGGCGGGACGGGGCTTCTGCGGCAGGCGACCCGGGAACCCGGGCCGGGCCGCGGTCCCGGCACCGTCCGGGCGGGACGGCGCCCGGAGTGCGGCCCGGCCCCGGGGCCCGCCCGTTCCCCGCGCCCGCCTCCGGGGCGGCCCCCGCCCCGCCACCTACACAGTGGACTCCGGTGCGATCCGGCTCCGGACCGCCGACTGGACGTCCTCCTCCTCGGCCGGGTCCGCCGCCAGGCGGCGCAGGCGCGGGGCCACCCGGGCATCGGCCGTCTCCGCGTGGTGGGCCGCCACTTCGCGGGTGGTCTCCTCGCAGTCCCAGAGGCATTCGACGGCGAAGCCCGCCGCGAAGGACGGGTCCGTGCTGGCCAGGGCGCGGGCGGCGCGGCCCCGCAGGTGGGAGGAGGCCGTCTCGCGGTAGATGTGGCGCAGGACCGGTGCGGCGCAGCCGATCGCCAGTCGGCCGGCCCCGTCGACCAGGGCGAAGAGCCGCCGGGTGTCCGGGCCGGAGCCGCGGACGGTGGAGCGCAGGGCGCCCAGGACGAGACCGGCGTCCGCGGCCCGGCCTCGGGCGGCCAGTGTGGCGGCGGCGGCGGCGCCCAGGGCGTCGGGGCGGTGGACCCAGCGCCGGGCCCGTTCGACGGCGGCGGGGCCGCACATCCGCGCGTAGGCGGCCACGGCGGGCTCGTCGGCGGCGGCCTCGATGAGGTCCAGGACCGCCGGGTTCTCCGGTTCGGCGAGGGCCAGGTGGTGCAGGGCGGTGGCGCGGGCGGCCTCGCCCGAGGCTCCGGCGGCGGCGGCGAGGATGGCCCGGCGGTCCTCGGGCGCGGCGACGGCGGCGAGGCAGCGCGCGGCGGGCACGTGCAGCGGGGTGCCGCGGCGCAGTCCGTCGGAGGCCCAGTCGAAGACGGCCTGGACGCCCCAGCCGGGCTGGGGTCCGCTGGGGGTCAGCTGGCGCTGCCAGCGGTCGAAGGAGCCCTGGAGGCGGGCGGCGCGCAGGCGCTCCCCGTGCACCGGGGACTCCTCCCACAGGCACCACGGCCGGGGCTCGTAGGCGTCACGGACGGCGGCGGCCAGCCGCGCCCCGCCCTCCTGCGTGCCGGGGAACCGGGCGAGGACGGGCGCGGCGAGGCCGCGCAGTCCTTCGTCGTCGTCGCGCAGGGCGAGTTCGTCGAGGGCCCAGGCCCAGTTGGAGCCGGAGGCGGCGTAGCGGCGCAGCAGCATGAGCGCGTCGTCGCGTCCGTACGAGGCGAGGTGGCCCAGGACGGACAGGGCGAGGCCGGTGCGGTGGTCCTCCTCGTCGACGAGGTCGTCGGCGCAGAAGAGGTGGTCGTCGATCGCGCCGAGGGGGCCGTCGAGATCGAGGTACAGCCGCGCGTAGTACAAGGAGCGGTTCTCGACCTGCCAGTCCTGGCGCGGATCGCGGAGCACGCACTGGTCGAGGGCCGCGAGGGCCTGTGTCCTGGGCGCCGCGAGGGCGTGCAGCGTGCCGTCACCGCGGCCCCGCTGGAGGAGCCCGAGCAGGGTGCCGCTCGGCGCTATGACTGGTTCGAACATGGGAATGGCCTCACATCACGCTGGGGACGCAACCGGGAATCGGGATTCACAGGGCCGCGTAACAGCATGTGAGGACGTCCGCCGTCATGTTCCGCTCGATGTTGACCATTGCCTTCTCACTCTCGTCGATGCTTCGTGACCCGTACGCCCGGACCGGGCGGGACATCTGTCGTGTCCTGCCCGCTTCTGCCCGTCCGTCGTGCTCGCGAATCGAATCCGACGCCATGATGACCCAGCCGGTTTGTGTGCCGCGACCACATTTACGGCTGCCGTGACCCTTCCGTGCGCCACGCACCGGTCAGGGCCCGGCAAAAAGCGGACTACTTGGCTCCGAATAGTTCCAGCAGGTCGGCCTTGGCGAACATGCGTGCGGTGTCGATCGCGGAGGGGGTTCCGGCCGCCGGATCGGCGCCTCCGGCGAGCAGGGCGCGGATGACGGCCGCCTCACCCTTGAAGACGGCTCCGGCGAGCGGGGTCTGGCCCCGGTCGTTGGCGCGGTCGGCCGAGGCGCCGCGGGCCAGCAGCGCCGTGACGGCCTCGGCGTGGCCGTGGTAGGCGGCCAGCATGACGAGGGTGTCGCCGCGGTCGTTGGTGAGGTCCGCCGGGACCCCGGCGTCGAGGTAGGCGGCGAGCGTCTCCGTCTCGCCCTGCCGGGCGAGGTCGAAGATCTTGGTCGCCAGTTCGATGACGTCCTCGTCGGGGACGTCCTGGGAACCGGGGCCGCCGTCGGTGTGCTGGCTCATCGGTGGTGCCGCCTTTCGCTCGTTGCTGGCACGGAGTCTCCCGGGCGGGCCGGCAAGGGGCCGCACCGCTCTTCGCCCGTACGGGTGAATCGTCAGAGTAACGCCCGGACCTGCACATGTCCGGGACGGACGGAGGCAAGGATCACCCGTGCCCGATCTGCGGCGGACGCGCCAGCGGAACTGGGCCGGTCAAGTGAAAAACGCATCGATTCACCCATACGCACCTTTTATCGCATTGATACTTTCTGTGAGCCTGGAAGGACTGTTGGTGACCGTCCCCACCCATCAGGAGAACTCGCCATGGTCCTGTCCATCTCAGGTGTCGTCCTGCTCGGCATCATCTGCTTCCTCTTCTTCAAGAAGGACGGGATGAAGCTGACGCACGCGTTCGTCTGCGCGCTCTTCGGCTTCTTCCTCGCCGGCTCCGCCATCGCCCCGAGCATCACGGCGGGCACGGCGAGCTTCGCGAGCCTCCTCGGCGGGATCAAGCTCTAGTGCCGTGGGCGGGAAGGCCTGCGGGCCGGGGAACCCTTCCGGCCGCAGCACCAGCCCCGCCGGCACCCGTCGCACCACCCGAACGACCCGTCATCCCACCCCATCCAGGAGACGCCCGTGGCCCGGCGCCCACTTCCCCGCATCCTCAGCAGCGGCACCGCGTCGCTGGCCCGGGGCCGCGACCTCGCCCGCACGGCCGCCGACAGCGCCACGGACGTCCTCCATCCCCTTCTCGTCATCGGGCGCGGCCTGCGCGTCCTGGCCTCGGCCGGGCGGCGCAGATGGGCCGACACCCCCAGGGACAGGCGCGGTCCCGCGCTCTTCCTGGGGGCGGCCTGCGTCCTGGTCGTCGCGCTCGTCCCCTACGGCCCGGCCCTCACCCTGGTCACCCTGATGGCGGCGGCGGCCTGGTACGGCCGCGACCGCACCCCGGTGGACACCGGGCCGGGCGAGGCCGCGGCCGAACGGCTCGGCTCCCTGTACGAGGCCCTGGTCCCGTACTTCTCCATCCCGGAGGACCCGAATCCGATCTTCGCCCACGGCGGGGACTGGGAACGGGCCTTCAGCGAGTACGAGTTCGACGGGGCGGACCGCATCACCCGGCTGCGCATCCGCTACCCGGCCTACTTCACCGACGGCGAGTCCTCCTCCCGGGCCCGGATCGAGGCCCTGCTGCACGCCAAGTCCGGGCGCGGGCGGGAGTACCTCTTCGACTGGGACGAGGAGGGCAACCAGCTCGACCTGAGCGTGCTCGCGGCGCTGCCGACGGGGATCGCCGCCCAGCCGTTCGTCACCTCGCCCGGCGAGACCGTCCTCGGCTTCACCGACGCGGGCGGCGTCCGGCGCACCCTGCCCGTCCTGGACGGCGACGAGCCCCGTGACGTGCCCCCGGTGATCTGGCGCACGGGCCCCCGTTCCGCCGAGCCGCACCTGCTCGTCGTCGGCCAGCCCGGCAGCGGCACCTCCTCGCTGCTGCGCTCGATCGCCCTGCAGGCCCTGCGGCACGGGGGCGACGTGCTGATCGTCGAGGGCGGCGGCAGCGGGGAGTACGCGTGCCTGTCCGGGCGCAGCGGCGTCCTGGCCGTCGAGTGCGGGCCGGCCGGGGCCCTGGCCACCCTGGAGTGGGCCGCCCACGAGACGGAGCGGCGGCTCATCGCCACCCATCACGCGCGCGAGGCCGGTCTCCCGGCGCCCGAGGACGCCCGGCGCCCGCTGTGGATCCTGCTGGACCGGCCCAGCGTGCTGGCCCACCTCGCCGCCGCCGAGGGCCGCCCCGACCCGCTCGCCCAGCTCCAGGTGCCGCTGCGGCACGGCCGCGCCGCCTACCTGACCGTGGTGGTGGCGGAGCAGTTCGACCACCTGGAGCTGCTGCACGACGCCGTCTGGCAGCACACCCGGGCCCGGGTGGTCCTCGGCCCCGCCGCGATCCAGCAGATCAGCGACGTGCTGGGGCTGCCCCCGCACACCACCCCCACCACCCAGGTCCCGCCGGGCCGCGGGTACGCCCGGCTCGGCACCGGGCCCGTCCACCGGCTCCAGGTGCCCGCCACGCCCGACCCGTACGACGACGCCACGCACCCGGGCCACCGCCAGGCCGTACTGGAGCTGCTGCCCGAGCGGCAGCGCAACGCCGGGGCCCCGGACCGGCTCACCCTGGTCAAGCCGTTCCAGGGCCAGGGCCAGCCACCGGCCCAGGCGCAGGGCCCGTCCGTCGGAGCCCCGGAGTTCCCCGAGGTCCCGGCCGAAGCCCCGTAGGCCCTGCCCCCTGCCCCGTGACCCGGCGCTACGCGACGAAGGTGCGCGGGGGCTCCGCGCCGCTGCCGCCCGCGCCCGTGCGGACCAGCCGGGCCGCCGCCGCCAGCCGGGCGGCGGCCTCCGCGGCGACCGGGCCGCCGACGGTGAACGGCAGCCGGACATAGCCCTCGAAGGCCCCGTCCACGCCGAACCGGGGCCCCGAGGGGACCCGTACGCCGACCCGCTCGCCCACCTCGGCCAGCCGGGAGCCCGAGAGTCCGCCCGCGCGGGCCCACAGGGTCAGCCCGCCGTGCGGGACCGCGAACTCCCACTCCGGCAGTTCCCGGCGGACCGCCGCGACCAGCGCGTCCCGGTTCTCGCGGGCCTGGTCGCGGCGGAGCGCGACGGCCTGCTGCCAGCCGCCGGTCCGCATCAGCCAGTTCACCGCGAGCTGTTCCAGGACCGGGGTGCCCAGGTCGGCGTAGGCGCGGGCGGCGACGAGGCTGCGGATGACGTCGGGGGCCGCGCGGACCCAGCCGATCCGCATCCCCGCCCAGAACGCCTTGCTGGCGGAACCGACGGTGATCACCGTGGAGCCGGCCGGGTCGAAGGAGCAGACCGCGCGGGGCATGGTGATCTCGGGGTCGAGCTGGAGTTCGATCATGGTCTCGTCGACGACGAGGACGGTGCCGGCCGACCGGGCCGCCTCCACCATGGCGCGGCGCTGCTCCTCGGAGGCCAGGGCCCCGGTCGGGTTGTGGAAGTCGGCGACGACGTAGGCCAGGCGGGGGGCCGCGTCGCGCAGGACCTGGCGCCAGACGGACATGTCCCAGCCGGCCAGGCCGTCGGCCATGGCGACCGGCACCAGCCGGACCCCGGCGGCGCGCATGAGCTGGAGGATGTTGGCGTAGGAGGGGGACTCGACGGCGATCCGCTCCCCGCGCCCGGCGAAGAGCGAGCAGATGGCGTCGATGGCGCCCATCGCGCCGGTGGTGACCATGATCTGCTCGGGCATCGTCGGGATGCCCTGCTCGGTGTAGCGGTCGGCGAGCATCCGGCGCAGCGCGGGCAGCCCCGCCGGGTAGTCGCCGTGGGTGTGGGCGTAGGGCGGGAGTTCCTCCAGCGCGCCCTGGACGGCCTTGGTCAGCCAGGGTTCGGGGGCGGGGAGGGCGGCGCAGCCGAGGTCGATCATCGAGCCGAGGGACTCGGGCGGCAGCGGTTCGAGGCCCCGGGCGGGCAGCGGGTTCCCGGCCGGGACGGAGGTCCAGCTCCCGGCGCCCCGGCGGGACTCCAGGAACCCCTCGCCGCGCAGGGCCTCGTAGGCGGCGGCGACGGTGGTGCGGCTGAGGGAGAGGGCGGCGGCCAGTTCCCGTTCGGCGGGCAGCCGGGCGGCGACCGCGACCCGGCCTTCGAGGACGAGGAGCCGGATGCCGTCCGCCAGGGTGCGGTAGGCGGGCAGCCTGCGGGCGCCGGGCACGGCGGGCCGCTGCTGCTGGGAGGTGATCAGCCGGGCGAGCTGCGCGGCGCCGACCGCCGAGGTCCACTGAGCCATGGTGCGGGGTCCACCTTCGTCGAATTGGCCTGCCCCGGTCCCGTGGGACCGGCATTGGATCGCTTCTTCCGTCACAGGGTGTCACGCGGCGGGCCCGGCGGACCAGGAGGGTCCGGGCCCGGCGGGCGCACGGCGCCCGGCCGGCCGCCGCGGCGCGCCGGGTCCCGGGGGATACTGCGGCGGTGACGCACGGACGCCTTCGCCACCCGTATCTGGACCATCCGGCCCCGATCCCCTTCGCGCACCGGGGAGGGGCGGCGGACGGGCTGGAGAACACCGCCGCCGCCTTCCGCCGGGCCGCCGCGGTCGGCTACCGGTACTTCGAGACCGATGTGCACGCCACGGCGGACGGAAAGCTGGTGGCCTTCCACGACTCCACGCTGGACCGGGTGAGCGACGGCCGGGGCCGGATCGCCGCGCTGCCCTGGAGCCGGGTCCGTGAGGCGCGGGTGGCGGGCGCCGAGCCCCCGGCGCTCTTCGAGGAGCTGCTGGAGGAGTTCCCGGACGCGCGCTGGAACATCGACGTCAAGGCCGAGGCGGCGCTGCGCCCGCTGGTCGCCCTGATCGCGCGGGCCGGGCTCTGGGACCGGGTCTGCGTGGGCTCCTTCTCGGAGGGCCGGGTGGCCCGCGCCCACCGGATCGCCGGGCCCCGGCTGGCGACCTCGTACGGCGTCCGCGGGGTGGTCGGCCTGCGGCTGCGCTCGTTCGCGATCCCGGCGGCGCTGCGCGCCGGGGCGGTGGCGGCGCAGGTGCCGCAGTACCAGGCCGGTGTCCGGGTGGTGGACCGGAGGTTCGTGCGGACCGCGCACGAGCGGGGGCTCCAGGTGCACGTGTGGACGGTGAACGAACCGCGGCGCATGGAGGAGCTGCTGGACCTGGGGGTCGACGGCATCATGACCGACCGGATCGACGTCCTGCGCACGGTGCTGGAGCGGCGCGGGTCCTGGGCCTGACGTCCGGCCCGGCCGGACCCGCCGGGTCACCGGCGGCCTTCTTCGCACTGGGTTTCGTGCCGTCGGCGAGGGTGCCGGTGCGGCGCGCGGCGGAGGCGGCAGGCGATCCTGTACCCGCACGGATGTGACGAGATCCGCGCGGGCTCCCGGCCCGGACCCGCGAACGAATTCCGAACAGATTTAGACGTTGAAGCGAAGGGCCGGTAGTGTACGCCTTTGCCCTGCCAGCCGGACCGTTACTGCGTGCTCGAAAAACATGGACGTTGGGTGACATCTGCTGCCAGATGTGACAAAACGGGCACTGGTGGGTACAACAAGGGGCGGCACGACGGGCGACGCACGACCCGGAGCGGGAATCTATACCGCCGACCGGACGTTGACCGGATGACGACGACAGCGACACCTGTCCTGTGGGCGACAAAAGCCCGGGAGGCACGATTCATGAGTGAGCGAGCTCTCCGCGGTACGCGCCTCGTGGTTACCAGCTACGAGACGGACCGCGGCATCGATCTGGCCCCGCGCCAGGCGGTGGAGTACGCATGCCAGAACGGACATCGATTTGAGATGCCGTTCTCGGTTGAGGCAGAGATTCCGCCGGAGTGGGAGTGCAAGGCGTGCGGCGCCATGGCACTCCTGGTGGACGGGGACGGGCCCGAAGAGAAGAAGGGCAAGCCCGCACGAACGCACTGGGACATGCTCATGGAGCGACGCACCCGCGAGGAGCTGGAGGAAGTGCTGGCCGAGAGGCTGGCGGTCCTTCGTTCCGGCGCCATGAACATCGCCGTGCACCCGCGGGACAGCCGCAAGTCCGCGTGATCCGCGGGCGCTGAGCACGAAAAGCCGAGGGGCCCCGCCACACTGTCGTGGCGGGGCCCCTCGGCTTTTCGCGTTCCCCTCCCGCCGGGCTGCCGACGGGAGGGGGAAGAGGAAGAGGACTACGGGGTGAGCGGCGGGCGGTAGGCGTCCGGGCCCGGGTGCTGTCCGGGCCGGTCCTCGCGGATGACCTCGCCCTGGACGACCTTGCCGTCGGGGTAGTGGATGCGGGCCTGCTGGAAGGCGTCGCCGAAGGTGCCCGCGGGGGCCGAGGCCATCTTGCGCTCCAGCGAGCGGGCCGCGCGGCGGCCGATCCAGGCGCGGACGGGCGGGAGCAGGAGGACCAGGCCCGCCACGTCGGAGAGCAGGCCGGGCACGATCAGGAACAGACCGGCCAGCATGGTGAGGCCGTTGCCCGAACCGGGCTGCTGCGGGGTGGGCTGCCGGCCCTGCTGGGCCTGCTGGAAGGTTTCCGTCAGGTTCTTGAAGGCACGCCGCCCGGCCCGCTTGACGACCATCACCCCGAGGGCCGCGCCGCCCAGGACCAGCGCGGCCACGGCCAGCCCGCCGGCCTCCCGGGCGACCAGGCTGAGCAGCCAGATCTCCAGGATCAGCCAGGCGGCGACCGCCAGGGGGAGGAACGTACGGGCGGGCGAGCGCCGCCGGGGGGCCGTCGGAGTGGGAACGCCGGTCGTCATACTCCCCAGTGTGCCCGGTGCGGCGTAAAAACGACCTCAGTCGGAGGTACCGGACACCCCCTAAGGGACGTCCGGGGTCGTGGAGGCCGGGTCCTGGAAGCCGGGTCCTGGAAGCCGGGGTCGTACGGGCCGGGACCGCGGGGGTCAGGCCCCGCCGCCGCCGGACGCGCCCCTGCCCCGGCCGCTGCCCCTGCCCTGCTTCCCGCCCTTGCCGGTCAGCTTCGCCGTACGGGTCCTGATCCCCCACTGCGTGACCCGCCAGAGGGCCTCCACCACGATGTCCTTGCTCATCTTGCTGTCGCCGAACTCCCGCTCGACGAAGGTGATGGGCACCTCCACCACGTGGAAGCCCTTCGCCACGGCCCGGCGGGCCAGGTCGACCTGGAAGCAGTAGCCGGCCGAGGCCACCTCGTCCAGGCCCAGCCCCTCCAGGGTCTCGCGCCGGAAGGCGCGGTAGCCGCCGGTCACGTCACGGATCGGGACGTCCAGCATCAGCCGGGAGTACGTGGAACCGCCGCGCGAGAGGAACTCGCGGCTCTTGGGCCAGTTGACCACCCGGCCGCCCGGCACCCAGCGCGAGCCCAGGACCAGGTCGGCCCCGGCCAGCGCGGTGAGCAGACGGGGCAGTTCCTCCGGCTGGTGGGAGCCGTCGGCGTCCATCTCGACGATCACGCCGTAGCCGCGCTCCAGGCCCCAGGCGAAGCCCGCCAGGTAGGCGGCGCCGAGCCCCTCCTTGCCCTTGCGGTGCAGGACGTGCACGTGGTCGTCGTCCGCCGCCAGCTCGTCGGCGAGCTTGCCGGTGCCGTCGGGGCTGTTGTCGTCCGCCACCAGGATGTGGGCCTCGGGCACCGCGGCCCGGACACGGCCGACGATCGGCCCGATGTTCTCCGCCTCGTCGTAGGTCGGAATGATCACCAGGACCGTGCCGAGCGGTCCATGGCTCCGCTGTCCGCCGTCACTCACTGAATCCCCTTGTGTGTTCTTGTACGTCCTGCTCGCAGAGGACGATGTTAGAACAGCGATCGGGGCCCGTGGTCCTTCGGGCCGGTCCGGTTCCCGCTGGCCGCGGGGGGTGTCCTGACCGTTGTCTACTGGACCGCCGGGCCCCGACCCGGGGCCACCCCGCCCCCACGCTCCTCCGGAGCAGGGGGGACCCCCGTCCGGCGAAACCTTCCCTCGCCCCCGAGGCGCGGGTGCGTTGAAGCAGACCGGTCCGTCCGGCACGGACGTCCTGGGGTGGACCCGGCCGAACCTATCGGGTCGGGCCGCCCGTACCGAGCCGAGGCCCGCCGGATCACCCCTGTGGGCGTACGAATACCTCCTGGCCGCCGACGACGGTGGCCAGGCACACCGGCAGATCGGCGCCGGGGCTCAGGTCGGGCAGGCCCGGCGTCCCGGAGCGCGGATCGGTGGACCAGCGCGCGACCCGGTCGTCGGGGGCCTGGACGATCAGCTCGGAGGTCTGCCAGACGGCGTAGTCGGCGGGGGCCCCGGGGACCAGGACGCCCGCGTCGTCCCGGCCGAGGGCGCGCCAGCCGCCGCGGGTGTGGGCGGTGAAGGCGGCGCGGACGGAGATGCGGTGGGCCGGGGTGCGGTGGAAGGCGGCGGCGCGGACGGTGCCCCAGGGGTCGAGCGGGGTGACGGGCGCGTCGGAGCCGAAGGCCAGCGGGACCCCGGCCTTGAGCAGGGCGGCGTACGGGTTGAGGGTGCGGGCGCGGTCGGCGCCGAGCCGGTCGGCGTACATGCCGTCCTCACCGCCCCAGGCGGCGTCGAAGGCGGGCTGCACGGAGGCGGTCAGGCCGAGGTCGGCGAAGGCGGCGATGGTGGCCGGGGTCATCATCTCGGCGTGCTCGACGCGGTGCCTGGCGGCGCGGACGCGGGCCGGGCCCACCTTCCGCGCGGCGGCGCGGACCCCTTCGACGACGGCGGTGACCGCGGCGTCGCCGATGGCGTGGAAACCGGCCTGGAGCCCCGCCTCGGTGCAGGCGGCCACATGGGCGGCGATGTCGGCGGCGTCGAGGTAGCCGGTGCCGGTGTGGGCGGCGTCGGCGTAGGGGGCGTGCAGGCAGGCGGTGCGGGAGCCGAGGGCGCCGTCCACGAAGAGGTCCCCGCCCGCGCCGACGGCGCCGAGCGCCCTGGCCCGTTCGATGTCCCGGTCGGCCCAGTAGCCGAAGACCCGGGGGCCGGGCCGATGCGCCGCGAGGGCGAGCAGTGCGGTGAAGTCCTCGGCGGAGGAGATGTCCGGCCCGCCGCACTCGTGCACGGAGCCGATGCCGAGGGAGGCGGCCCGGTCCAGGGCGGCCCGCTGGGCCTCGGCGCGCCGGGCGGGCGTGACGGCGGCGAACGCGACGGCGCGCACGGCGTGGTGGGCGTCGCGGGTCAGCGGCTCGTCGCCGTCCGCGGTCACCGCGGGGACGAGGTCCAGCAGGGCGGTGGTGACCACGGCCGAGTGCACGTCGACGCGGCTGAGGTAGAGCGGACGGCCGCCGGTGGCCAGGTCGAGCTCCTCGCGGCGGGGGGCGCGGCGCTCGGGCCAGCGGGCGGCGTCCCAGCCGTGGCCGAGCAGGACCCGGTCGGCGGGGCGGCCCGACGCGTACGCCCGGACCAGGGCCAGGGCCTCGGGGAGCGAGCGGGCGCCGGTGAGGTCCAGCCCGGTGAGGGCGAGGCCGGTGGAGGTGAGGTGGACGTGGGCGTCGGTGAAGGCGGGGGTGACGAGCGCCCCGCCGAGGTCGACGACCTCGTCCACGCCCTGCGCGAAGGCGTCGGCGGCGCCTTCGGAGCCGACCCAGGCGATGTGGCCGCGCTCGACGACCATCGCCGTGGCGAAGGGGTCGGCGGGGCTGTGGACCTCACCGCCGCGCAGGAGGACGGTGCGGTGGGTTTCCGTGGGGGCGAAGGGCGCGTGCTCGGTCATGCGGACCAGTCTCGCCCCTGGCCGGACCGCCGGCGCACGCGGGTGAGGCCGGGGCCGGCGGACGGGGTCCGGCGCGGCGGCGCGCAGCCGGGCGGTCGGCCCGGCGCCAGGCCGTGCGAGCGGCGCGGAAAGACGTCAGACGCGGGGCGGGCGGGCCTCGTACGGGGTGGAGAGGACCACGGTGGTGCGGGTCGCGACGTGGGCGAGGGCGCGGAGGCGGCCGAGGAGGTCCTCCAGTTCCAGCGGGGTCGCGACCCGGACCTTCAGGATGTAGTTCTCGTCACCCGCGACGCTGTGGCACGCCTCGATCTCCGGGACACCGGCCAGCCGGTCGGCGATGTCGTCCGGGGCGCTGGGGTCGAACGGCTTGACGGAGATGAACGCCGTCAGCGGCAGCCCGACCGCCTCGGGGTCCACCACGGCCGCGTAGCCGCGGATCACCCCGCGCTGCTCCAGCCGGCGTACCCGCTGGTGGACCGCCGACGTGGACAGTCCGGTGGCCTTGCCCAGGTCGGTGTAGCTCATCCGGCCGTCCCGCACGAGCAGTTCCACGATCTGGCGGTCCAGCTCCTCCATTGCGCTCATAGCCGCTCAACCTACGGCCCCGGGAGCCCCAGGCCCAGCGGTCGCCGCCGGTACACGGCACCTGCGGCGGGCATGTGACCAAAGCCACAGGGGCAAGAAGGCGTATGGCGTGCTGTGGTGGTTACTCGTGCCGTACGGCGGGAAGTGCTTGCTGTGGCCGAGGCAGAAGAACCAGACAGCCCGGTCCACTCAAGGGGGAGTACATCCATGCCGAACACCACGCGCGCCGGTCGCACCCGTCCCGAGCCCCTGGAACCGCTCGACGCGGACGACGGCGAGTACCTCGAATACCTCGACGACGGGGAGGGGTTCGAGGTCCACCACGCCGTCTGCCCCGACTGCGACCAGGCCATCGCCCTCGTCGCGGACGAGGAGTTCCTGCCGCAGCACGCGTTCTGCCTGACCCCGTGGAACCCGTTCGGGCTCACGGTGTGCGCGGGTACCGGGCGGCCCGCCGGGGACGCGCTGCCGACGGCCGCCGCGGACCGGTCCGGGGAGGTCCCGGAGCGTGAGGCCGCCGTGGTCCTGGACCTGCCCCAGGGGCTGGACTGGCGGACGCAGCCCTTCTCGCACGTCGGCGGCCCGGGATCGCGCCCGGTGCGGATGCCGGCGGCCCCGCTGCCCCGGATGCGGGACCACGCGCAGGCGGCCTGACCGCCCCGGCCGGCCGGGCCCGCCCGTGAGGGTGCGGCGGTGTCCGCCGGGGACCGCCCGGCGCAGGCCGGTGAGCCGGGTGGGGTCCGTCAGCCGCGGGTCTCCGGGCCGGCCAGGTGGCGGGCGATGACCATGCGCTGGATCTGGTTGGTGCCCTCGACGATCTGGAGCACCTTCGCCTCGCGCATCAGCCGTTCCACCGGGAAGTCCGCGGTGTATCCGTAGCCGCCGAGGACCTGGACGGCGTCCGTGGTGACGGCCATCGCCGCGTCGGTGCAGAACAGTTTGGCCATGGCCGCCTGCCGGGAGAACGGCTTGCCCGCGTCCCGCAGCCGGGCCGCCGCGAGGTACAGCGCCCGGCCCGCCTCGATCCTGGTGGCCATGTCGGCCAGCATGAACCGCAGCCCCTGGAAGTCGGCGATCGGGTGTCCGAACTGCCTGCGGTCCAGGGCGTACGCGAGGGCCTCGTCCAGGGCGGCCCGGGCGACGCCGACGGCGCAGGCGGCGATGCCCAGGCGGCCGGCGTCGAGCGCGGCCAGGGCGATGGTGAAGCCCTGGCCCTCCTCGCCGATGCGCCGGGTGTCGGGGACCCGGACGCCGTCGAAGTGCAGCTGTGCGGTGGGCGAGCCCTTCATGCCCATCTTCTTCTCGGGCACGGCCGCCGTCAGGCCCGGCGCGTCCCCGGGGACCAGGAAGGCCGTGATGCCCTTGGGGCCCTGGGCGCCGGTGCGCGCGAGGACGGTGCAGAAGTCGGCGATGCCGCCGTGGGTGATCCACGCCTTGGTGCCGGTGATGATCCAGTCGTCGCCGTCGCGGACCGCCCTGGTGGTCAGCGAGGCCGCGTCGGAGCCGGCGGCGGGCTCGGAGAGGCAGTAGGCGCCGAGCAGGCCGCCGCCGAGCATCGCGGGCAGGTGGGCGGCCTGTTGTTCCTTGGTGCCGTACCCGGCCAGGCCGTGGCAGGCCAGGGAGTGCACGCTGACGCCGAGTCCGACGGTCAGCCGGGCCGCGGCCAGTTCCTCCAGCACCTGGAGGTAGACCTCGTACGGCTGGTCGCCGCCGCCGTGGGCGCCGTCGTAGGGGAGGCCGAGCAGTCCGGCGCCGGAGAGCAGGGTGAAGACCTCGCGCGGGAAGCGGCCGGACTCCTCCTCCTCGGCGGCCCGGGGGCGGATCTCCCGCTGGGCGATCTCGCGTACGAGCGCGAGGAGTTCCCGGGACTCCTCGGTGGGCAGCTGACGGTCCACCGGCTGCGGGGCGCGGTCGGTCATGGCGGCGCTCTCCTCCCTCGTCGGGCACGGCGGCGGCGCGCGAGGTGTGGGCGCCGCCGGTCTCGGTGCTCTCGCAGCCGATAGTGCCTCCCGGGTCACGGAAGGGCCTGTTCAGCGGCTGCGGTGGTCGAGTATGCCCGATGCGGGGCCTCCCGTCACCGGTACGGGATCGGCCCTTCGGGCGGCCGATTTCACGGGTCCGTGCCGGAGCGGGACACTCCGGGACGAACCCTCCGGCGCCCGCCGCGGACCGGTCCGGCGGCCGCGCGCGACGGGGCCCGGACCTCTCGCGGTCCGGGCCCCGCGGTGGCTCCCGCCGGCCGGTCAGGCGGTGGAGTCGCGCTCCCCCTTGCGGCCCATGGCGACCACGGCGAGGCCGAGGCAGAGGGCCACGGCGCCCGCGATGACGTTGCTGAGCACCATCCGGGTGGTGTGGACGTCCCCCACGACCACCCACGGGGCCACGATCGTGAACGCCCCGATCACGGCCGCCGTCCAGGCCATCGCGTGGGTGCGCTCGTACGCGGAGCCGCGCGCGCCCGTGCACAGGAAGTACGCGATGCCGCCGATCAGGTTGGTGACGGCCAGCGGGGTGAGGGCGCCGAGCCCGGCGATCCAGGGGGACGCCGCGATGTACAGGCCCGTGAGCAGGGCCAGTGTCTCGATCGCCTGGGCGCGCGGGCTGGTGGTGACCCGCTCGAACCGGGTGCGCATCTCGGCGAGGTCGGGGTGGAGCTCGATTCTGGGATGAGTGGTCATGACGGGCGCCTCCTAGAGACATTTATCTGCCCTTTAAGTCACTATGTTCCGCTTGTCCGGTCCGCTTTTCAACACGTCCCGGCGCCGCACCCCTCGGCACCGGCCCGCGGCCCGGTGCCGCCCTCACACCACGCCCACCGCCCGCAACGCCCGGACCTGGGCCGGGGCCGGGCGGACGGGGACGTAGAGGTAGCAGACGCCCCCGGTGCCCGGGACGGTCCCGCCGGTGGCGTCGAGGCGCTTGGTGCGCAGCCAGACGTTCTCCCATTCGCGGCGCCGGTAGACGCGGCGGACGGCGGCGTTGTCGGGTGCGTGCGGGTCGTTGGCGATCACGTCCCCGGCCGCGGTGAAGCCGACGACGGTCATCAGGTGGCCGGCCGTGCCGTAGCCCGCGCCGGTGAGCTCGTCGGCGCGGAAGGACTGGGAGGTGATGACCGGGACACCGGCCCGGACCAGGGTCTCCACGTCGGTGAGGGAGGTGAGGCGGGTGACGACCCCGGCGAGCTGCCGGTGGGTGGCGGCGTAGGCGGCGTTGAAGGACCAGTTGCCGCAGCCCTGGTAGGCGGCGTCGTAGGTGGCGCGGGCCGCCTGGCAGATCTGGGGGTCGGGGAAGGCCGGGTCGACCCAGGCCAGGGAGGCGGCGCTGGTCCTGCGGCCCCAGAACTCGACGACCATCTGGGAGGAGGTGGGACTGCACCACGCCTCGCCGCCGTTGTCGTACTCGGGGTAGCGGCCGGTGTGGATCTCCTGGGAGTAGCGCGGGACCGCCAGCTCGTGGGGCGGCCCGGGGACCGAGGCGGGGACGGTGAAGCGGTCCGGGACGTCGGAGACCATGGCGCCGGCCAGCCGGACCGTCGGCCCCCGGTCCGCCCCGGGCCTGCGGTGGAGGGTCAGGCGCAGCTGCCATCCGGTGATCCGCAGCCCGCTCGCGGGGGCGTCGACCGCCAGGGTGTCGGTCCGGACGGTGGACCTGCCGTCGCTCTGGCCGTCGACGGAGGTGCGGCGGATGTCCTCGTCGCCCGAGGCCCAGCGGCCCATCACGTACCAGGGGGTGCTGGTCCCGTCGGAGTAGGCGCAGCGCAGTTCCGTCTGCGTCCAGGTGCCGGCGGGGGTCCGGGCGTTCCAGGAGGTGACGGCCTCGGTGGCGGGCACGGTGGAGCGGTGCACCGGGGAGGTCCAGGTGGCGTACTCCCACTCGCCGCCGCGCCCGGTGTGCGGGTCGGTGTACGTGGTGCGGCCGGCCGGGGCCCCGAACTCCAGGCCGGGACGGGCGCCGCCGACGGCGGTGGTGCCCTGGTGGTGGCCGGCCTTCCAGTGGCCGTACGCGTACCAGAACCGGTTGTCGACGGTCCGGGGGGGCCGGGCCGGGCTCCGGCGGGCCGGTCCGGCGGCGGAGGCGGAGCCGCCGGACACGGTGGCGGCGGTGGCTGCCGTGGCCACCGCGAGCGCGGCGGCGAGTACGGCCCTGCGCGGGGTGGGTGCGGTCATCGCGGGGTTCCCCCAGGGTGGGTCGGTGGGTCGGTGGTGCCACCCTTCCAGTTCCCCTCGGCCGGGTGTCCACGCCCCGGGCCCGTGTCGGCGGCGACGACCGGTCCGGCCGTAGGCTGGCGGGGTGGAAGCGGACCGGTCACTGGAACCCCTCGCGCGGGAGCTCGCCGCCCTGCCCCCCTCGCTCGGCCTCGTGCGGCTGATCGGTGTCGACGGGCACGCCGGGTCCGGGAAGACCACCTTCGCCGGGCGGCTCGCCGGGGCGCTGGGCGGGGCGGCGGTGCTGCACCTGGACGAGGTCGCCACCCACGAGGAGCTGTTCGGCTGGCCGGAGCGGCTGCGGGCGCAGGTGCTGGAGCCGCTCGCGGCGGGCCGGCCCGCGCACTGGACCCCGTACGACTGGGTGGAGCGGCGCTTCGGGCCGCGGCGGGTGCTGGAGCCGGCGGCGGTGCTGCTCGTCGAGGGGGTCGGGGCGGGGCGGCGGGCGCTGCGGCCGTACCTGGCCCGGCTGCTGTGGATGGAGACCCCGCGCGCGACGGCCTGGGGGCGCGGGCGGGACCGGGACGGGCGCGAACTCTCCGGCTTCTGGGACGGATGGGAGCGCGCGGAGCGCGCGCACTTCGCGGATGACCCCTCACGCCCCTTCGCGGGCACCTTGGTGCGTCAGAGCGGTACGGGATACGAGTGGACTTCCGGGGTCGGTGCGACCGCAGGAACGACCGGTTCCGTCACCGAAGGTGACGGACTCCCCCGGGCCTGAGCGGCCTGCGGAATCCGCTCCGCCGGTACTCCACCGACATGCTTGACCCCGGGACGGCGGCGGCCTTACGTTCTCACTGCGCGGCCTCCACCGGCCGCAGCGGGCGCGGAGCCCCCGGTTGTTCCCCCGTGACCGGGGGCTCCGTTCTGCCCCCGGTCACGGGCCCGCGCCACTGCCGCGCGGGGGAAAACACCCCCGGTCCTTCACCCTGTGTCACCTCGCCGTTCCGGGGCGCACGCCCGGACCGCCCCCGTCGCGCCCTGGGTAAGGCGCGGGACCGCAGGTACGATGCACCCCTGATTTCATCGGCGCGGCGGACAACTCACGTGCGCGACGCGGGGGTTGCGGCGTACCACGGGGGCAGGCTTGTGGGGGATGTGATGGACTTCGGCACGCCGGGCAGTACGCACGCCCCGGCCGAACTCGCCTGGCTGCGCGGGGTGGACGCCTGCACCATGGGTGCCTATCCGCAGGCCGAGGAGGAGTTCCGGGCGGCCGTACGGCTCGATCCCTCGATGGCCGACGCCTGGCTGGGCCTGCACGCGCTGCGGGTGGACACCGCCACCGCCCTGCTGCGGATGTACGCGCACCGGGACCGTTTCGGCGAGCAGCGCGCCCGGCACCGGCGGACGCTCAACTCCTGGTACTGGCTGGGCTGGTGGGTGCAGCCGGTGCTGGAGAACCGGCGGGACCTGCTGCTGGCCCACGCCTCGCACTGGCTGGACGGCCGCCACGTGCCCGAACTGGACCAGGCGCTGGCCGCGCTGCCGCCCGTGGACACCGACGCGCAGGTGCGGTTCCTGCACGCCTGCCGGGCCTATCTGGTCAAGGACTGGGAGCGGTTGGTCCGGCACACCGAGCCGCTGGTGGACGATCCGCTGCTGGGCATCGAGGCGGGGCTGTTCGGCGGCATGGCCCGGGTCCGGCTGGAGATGTACGGGCAGGCCGAGCCGATGCTGTCGGCGGCGCTGATGCGCTGCCGCAGCGAGCAGCCGCAGCGCAAGGAGCTGCGGTACTGGCTGGCGCGGGCGCACGAGGGCACCGGGCGCAGCGCGGCGGCGCTGCCGCTGTACCGGGCGGTGCACCGGGTGGACCCGGCGTTCATGGACACGGCGGCGCGGCTGACGGCGATCGCCGACGGGGACGACATGGCCGGGCTGGCCGGGTACTCCGGGTACGGGACGTACGGCGGGCCCGGTCTGCCGCCGGCCGGCGGGGACTTCGCGGCGGTGGCGCTGGGCGGCGGTCCCGTGCAGGACGTCGCGGCGGACGGCCAGGTGGAGCCGGACCCGCTGCCGGTGCCCGAACCGCCGGAGCCCCGCTACGGTCCCGGGGTCCCGCCGCAGGCCCCCGGGGGCCGGAGGGAGGGTGTCCGGCGCAAGGTGTCGGTCCCGCCGCAGGCCGTGCCCCCGGGGCTGCCGCCGGGGCCGGCCGATCCGCGGGCGCTGACCGAGGCGCTGGCGGAGCTGGAGCAGATGGTCGGGCTGGAGCCGGTCAAGCGGCAGGTGAAGGCCCTGTCGGCGCAGTTGCACATGGCGCGGCTGCGGGCGGGTCAGGGGCTGCCGGTGCAGCCGCCCAAACGCCACTTCGTCTTCTCGGGCCCCTCCGGCACGGGCAAGACCACGGTGGCCCGCATCCTGGGCCGGGTCTTCTACGCGCTGGGCCTGCTGGGCGGCGACCACCTGGTGGAGGCCCAGCGCTCCGACCTGGTGGGCGAGTTCCTCGGGCAGACCGCGGTGAAGGCCAACGAGCTGATCGACTCGGCGATCGGCGGGGTCCTCTTCGTGGACGAGGCGTACAGCCTCTCCAACTCGGGTTACAGCAAGGGTGACGCGTACGGGGACGAGGCCCTCCAGGTGCTGCTGAAGCGGGCCGAGGACAACCGGGACCACCTGGTGGTGATCCTGGCGGGGTACCCGGCCGGGATGGACCGGCTGCTGGCCGCCAATCCGGGGCTCTCCTCCCGGTTCACCACCCGGGTCGACTTCCCGAGCTACCGCCCGTCGGAGCTGACCGCGATCGGCGGGGTGCTGGCGGACGCGGACGGGGACCGCTGGGACGAGGAGGCCCTGGAGGAGCTGCGCAGCATCAGCGGGCACGTGGTGGAGCAGGGCTGGATCGACGAGCTGGGCAACGGCCGTTTCCTGCGCACCCTGTACGAGAAGAGCTGCGCCTACCGGGACCTGCGGCTGGCGGGGTTCACGGGTGAGCCGTCGCGGGACGACCTGGCGACGCTGCGGCTGGCGGACCTGATGCAGGCGTACGGGGAGGTGCTGTCGGGCCGGGGCCCGCAGGACCGCGACCGCCCGGAGCCGCCGCCGCAGTGACCGGCCCGGCGGGTACCGCGCCCGGGGGCTCCCGGGCGCGGGGTCAGCCCGTCGTCGCTCCTCCGGTCACCGGGGGGCGGCGGGCCGGTGGGGCCGTGCGGTGCGCGGGGTCGCGCACCTCCCCCACCAGCATCTCCAGGACGTCCTCCAGGGCCACCAGGCCCAGTACCCGCCCGGCCGGGTCGGCGACCTGGGCGAGGTGGGCGGCGTCACGGCGCATGACGCCGAGGGCGTCGTCCAGCGGGAGCGTGGCGGGCAGGACGGTCATCCGGCGCCAGACCCGCCGGGGCACCGCCCGTTCCCGGTCCTCCAGGTCCAGGACGTCCTTGACGTGCAGGTAGCCCAGGAAGGCGCCTTCGGCGGAGCGGACCGGGAAGCGGGAGTAGCCGGTGCGCACGGTCAGCTGCTCGATCTGGCGGGGGGTGACACGGGGGCCGACCGTGACGAGCCGGGCGGGGTCCAGCAGGACGTCGGTGACCGGGCGGCTGCCCAGTTCGAGGGCGTCCTCCAGCCGCTCCTGCTCACCGGCTTCCAGGAGCCCCGCCCGGCGGGAGCCCTCGACGAGCCGGCCGAGCTGGGCACGGGTGCAGACGGCCTCGACCTCGTCCCTGGGCTCGACCCGGAAGAGCCGCAGGACCAGGGTGGCGCAGGCGCCGAGCGCGGTCGTCACCGGTCCGCAGAGGCGGGCGAAGGCGACCAGGCCGGGGCCGAGCCACAGGGCGGTCCGTCCGGGGGCGGCCATGGCGAGGTTCTTGGGGACCATCTCGCCGATGACCAGGTGCAGGAAGACCACGGCGGCGAGCGCGACGGCGAAGCCGAGCGGGTGCACCATGCCCTGCGGGACGTGGACGGCCCGGAAGAGGGGTTCCAGCAGCCGGGCCACGGTGGGTTCGGCGACCGCGCCGAGGGTCAGCGAGCAGACGGTGATGCCGAACTGCGCGGCGGCCATCATGCGGGGCAGGTTCTCCAGGCCGTGGAGCACCTGGCGGGCCCGCCTGGAGTGCGCGGCCAGGGGTTCGACCTGGCTGCGCCGTACGGAGACGAGCGCGAACTCGGCGCCGACGAAGAAGCCGTTGGCCAGGACCAGGAGGAGGGCGAGGAGGAGCTGGAGCGCGTTCACCGGCCCGCCCCCACCGGCTCGGCCGGGGTGGTGGCGGGGGCCGTGCGCACCAGCCGGACGCGCTCGGCCCGGTAGCGGCCGACCTGCCGTACGGAGAGCTTCCAGCCGGGCAGTTCGGCGCGGTCCCCGGCGGCGGGGATGCGGCCGAGGAGGTCGGCGACGAGACCGGCGACGGTCTCGTACGGTCCTTCGGGCAGCTCCATGCCCATCCGGCGCAGGGTCTGGACCCGGCAGCTGCCGTCGGCCTCCCAGGAGGGGTGGCCGTCCTCGGCGGGGGCGGGGGCCAGCTCGGGGCCGTCGTCCTCGGCGCGGTCGTGCTCGTCGCGGACCTCGCCGACGAGTTCCTCGACGATGTCCTCCAGGGTGACGACCCCGGCGGTGCCGCCGTACTCGTCGACGACCACGGCCATCGGCTGTTCGCTGCGCAGCCTCTCCAGCAGCGGCTGCACCGGCAGGGAGCCGGGCACCAGCAGCGGCAGGACGCAGATGCGGCCGACGGTGGTGCGGGCGCGGTCGGCCTCGGGCACGGCGAGGGCGTCCTTGAGGTGGACCACTCCGGTGACCTCGTCGATGCGTTCGCGGTAGACCGGGAACCGGGACAGGCCCGTGGCCCGGGTCAGGTCGAGCACGTCGGCCGCGGTGGCCGTGTGCCGGAGGGCGCTGACCCGTACCCGGGGGGTCATGACGTGCTGGGCGGTCAGCTCGCCCAGCGAGAGGGTCCGGACGAAGAGGTCGGCGGTGTCCTGTTCGAGGGCTCCGGCCTGGGCCGAGCGGCGGGCCAGGCAGACCAGTTCACCGGGGGTGCGGGCGGAGGCCAGTTCCTCGGCGGGCTCCACGCCGAGCGCCCGCACGAGGCGGTTGGCGACGGCGTTGAGGCCGGCGATGACCGGCCGGAAGGCGCGGGAGAAGGCGTGCTGCGGGCCGGCGACGAACCGGGCCACCTGGAGCGGCCGGGAGACCGCCCAGTTCTTCGGGACCAGCTCGCCGACGACCATCTGGACGGCGGAGGCGAGCAGCATGCCGAGGACGACGGCGACGCCGTGGACGGCTCCCCCGGGCAGGCCGGTCGCCGCGAGCGGCGGGGCCAGCAGGGCGCCCAGGGCCGGTTCGGCGAGCATGCCGACCACGAGGGAGGTGAGGGTGATGCCGAGCTGGGTGCCGGAGAGCTGGAAGGACAGCTCCCGCAGGGCCCCGACCACGGCGCGGGCACGGCGGTCGCCGTCGGCGGCGGCGCGTTCGGCCTCGGCGCGTTCCACGGTGACCAGGCCGAACTCGGCCGCCACGAAGAAACCGTTGGCGAGGATGAGGGCGAAGGCCGCCAGGAGCAGGAGGAGCGGGGTGGTCATGGAGCCGCCTCCGGGGGGAGGGCGGCGCACGTACTGCCGGACGATCCGTCCATTGCTGGAGGGAGTCACTCCTCTTAAGTCGCGGCTGCCCGCGGGCCCACGGGGTCCCGGGGCCGGCGGGAGGGCGCGGGGGCGCGTCCCGGCACCAGGGTAGTCACTGGGGCCGCCGCCGGGGCGGTACGCGGCGGTCCGCGTCCGTCAGCGTCCGTGCGCGGGGCCGCCCGGGGGCACCGCGCGGCTCAGTGGGTGTGCGGGCTGGTGCCGCGGGCCTCGGCGAGCGCGCGCAGGGCGCGGGCGTCGTCGACGGCCTGCTTCCTGGCCACACCGGGCTGGATGCCGAGGACGGGCAGCCTGGTGCCGTCGCTCAGGTCCAGGAAGACCCACGGGTCGCCGGGGCGGAGGCTGACGCGCAGGATCTGCGCCCATTCCAGGCGGCGGGTGGTGGTCAGGTTGACGACGGTGACTCCGGCGTCGTCCGCGACCACCTTGGGGCGGCTGAGCAGGACGAGGACGGAGGTCATCAGGGCGGCGGTGAAGACGAAGCTGATCCGCTCGCCCGGGTCGAGCTTCTCCAGCATCAGGGCGACCGTCGTGATGGTGGCGAACATGACCAGCCCGACGCTCAGCAGGACGACCCGGGTGAGGGTCGGCCGGAAGGTGACGGGCAGGACCGGCAGGATGGACGGAGCGGACGGGGCGGCGGACTCGGCCATGGTGCTCAGGTGCCTTCTGGAGGTGACGTACGGATCGAGGAGGGCGTACGGGTCAGAGCCGGCAGGCGTGGATCGAGGTGGTGAGGATCGCGCGCGCGCCGAGTTCGTACAGGTCGTCCATGATCCGCTGGGCCTCCTTGGCGGGGACCATCGCGCGGACGGCGACCCAGCCCTCGTTGTGCAGCGGGGAGATGGTCGGCGACTCCAGGCCCGGGGTGAGGGCGACCGCGCGCTCCAGGTGTTCGGCGCGGCAGTCGTAGTCCATCATCACGTAGCTGCGGGCGACCAGGACGCCCTGGAGGCGGCGCAGGAACTGCTGGGCGCGCGGGTCCTCGGGGTCGGCGTTCTCGCCCCGGACGACCACGGCCTCGGAGGTGAGGATGGGTTCGCCGATGACTTCGAGGCCCGCGTTGCGCAGGCTGGTGCCGGTCTCGACGACGTCCGCGATGATCTGGGCCACGCCGAGCTGGATGGCGGTCTCGACCGCGCCGTCGAGGTGGACGACGGAGGCGGCGATGCCCTGGTCGGCGAGGTGCTTGGCGACGATTCCCTCGTAGGAGGTGGCGATCGTCATCCCGTGGAAGTCCTCGGGACCCCTGGCCGTGCCGGGCCGGGTGGCGTAACGGAAGGTGGAGCGGCCGAAGTTCAGCGGGAGGATCTCCTCGGCGCTGGCGCCGGAGTCGAGCAGCAGGTCACGGCCGGTGATGCCGATGTCGAGCTTGCCCGAGGAGACGTAGATCGCGATGTCCTTGGGGCGGAGGTAGAAGAACTCGACCTCGTTCTCGGGGTCGACGACCACGAGTTCCTTGGACTCCTTGCGCTGGCGGTAGCCGGCCTCATGGAGCATCGCCGACGCCGGTCCGGAGAGGGAACCCTTGTTGGGGACGGCGATGCGCAGCATGGGTCTTCCTTTTGGTGCGTGGATGCGGGAAGGGGGGAGCGGGGGTGCGGGCCGGCTCAGAGGTGGGCGTACACGTCGTCGAGGGAGATCCCGCGGGCGACCATCATCAGCTGGACGTGGTACAGCAGCTGCGAGATCTCCTCGGCGGCGGCTTCCTTGCCCTCGTACTCGGCGGCCATCCAGACCTCGGCGGCCTCCTCGACGACCTTCTTGCCGATGGCATGGACGCCCTTGCCGACGAGCTCGGCGGTACGGGAGGTGCTGGGGTCGCCGTGGGCGGCCTTGAGCTGGAGCTCCGCGAAGAGCTCCTCGAAGGTCTTGGGAGGGTTGTTCGCCATGATGGTCCTCAGAATACGGGGTCCCCCGGGACGGGCGCGCAGCGCCTCCCGCGGGGGTGACGGCGGGAGGCGGGCGGGCCGGTCAGCGCCAGGGTTCGCTGACGGTCCGCAGGGTCATGGCGGTGGCGACGGCGGCGGTGACCGCTTCGTGCCCCTTGTCCTCGTTCGACCCTTCGAGGCCCGCCCGGTCGAGGGCCTGTTCCTCGTTGTCGCAGGTCAGGACCCCGAAACCGACGGGTACGCCGGTGTCCACGGAGACCTTGACCAGGCCGTCGGTGACGCCCTGGCACACGTATTCGAAGTGGGGGGTGCCCCCACGGATGACCACGCCGAGCGCGACGACGGCATCGTAGCCGCGTTCGGCGAGGACCTTGGCCACGACCGGCAGCTCGAAGCTGCCGGGGACGCGGAGCAGGGTGGGCTCGTCGATGCCCAGCTCGTGCAGGGCCCGCAGGGCGCCGTCCACCAGCCCGTCCATGATCTTCTCGTGCCACTGGGCCGCGATGACGGCGACCCGGAGGTCTCCGCAGTTCTTCACGCTCAGTTCGGGTGCGCCCTTGCCGCTCACAGTTCTCCTCGGTGCGTTACGGGTGGTTCGGAACAGGTGCTTCGGTACGGGTGGTTCGTCTCGGTTCAGGTGGTGCGGGTGGGGCGGGTGGGGCGTGCGCCCGCCGTGGCCACCGGCTACCGGCCGCCGCCGTAGGCGACCGCGGGGACGGCCTCGTCCAGCCAGGGCAGGTCGTGGCCCATCCGGTCCCGCTTGGTGCGCAGGTACCGCAGGTTGTGCTCGCCCGCCGCCAGGGGCATCGGCTCGCGGCCGTGGACGGTGAGGCCGTGCCGGACGAGGGCGTCGGACTTGTCGGGGTTGTTGGTCAGCAGCCGGACGCCGCGCACACCGAGGTCGGCGAGGATCTGCGCGCCGGCCGTGTAGTCGCGGGCGTCGGCGGGCAGGCCCAGCTCCAGGTTGGCGTCGAGGGTGTCCCGGCCGCGCTCCTGGAGTTCGTACGCGCGCAGCTTGGACAGCAGCCCGATGCCCCGGCCCTCGTGGCCGCGGAGGTAGACGACCACCCCGCGGCCCTCGGCGGTGATGCGTTCCATGGCGGCGTGCAGCTGGGGGCCGCAGTCGCAGCGCAGGGAGTGGAAGACGTCGCCGGTCAGGCACTCGGAGTGCATCCGGACCAGGAGCCCCTCGTCCCCGCCGCCGTCGCCGAGGTCGCCGTGGACGAGGGCGACGTGCTCGGCCCCGTCGGTGGTGGAGCGGTAGCCGTACGCGGTGAACGCGCCGAAGGCGGTCGGGAGGCTGACCTCGGCCTCGCGGCGGACGGCCGGCCCGGTGACCGGGACCGCGGCTGCGGCTGCGGCCTCGCGGTGGGCGATCAGGGCCTCGATGGAGATGATCGTCAGGCCGTGGCGGCGGGCGAAGGGGATCAGCTCGGGCAGGCGCAGCATGACCCCGTCCTCACCGGCGATCTCCACGATGACCCCGGCCGGGCGCAGGCCCGCGAGGCGGGCCAGGTCCACGGCGGCCTCGGTGTGGCCGGGGCGGGTCAGGACCCCGCCGGGCTTGGCGCGCAGCGGGAAGACGTGGCCGGGGCGGACGAGGTCGCAGGGCCGGCAGTCGCCGTCCGCGAGGAGCCGCAGGGTCGTGGCGCGGTCGGCGGCGGAGATGCCGGTGGTGACGCCGTGGGCGGGGCTCGCGTCGACGGAGACGGTGAAGGCGGTCTGCATCGACTCGGTGTTGTTCCCGACCATCTGGGGGAGTTCGAGCCGGTCCAGCTCGGGGCCCTCCATGGGGGCGCAGATCAGGCCGCGGCACTCGCTCATCATGAAGGCGATGATCTCGGGGGTGGCCTTCTCGGCCGCGATGACGAGGTCGCCCTCGTTCTCGCGGTCCTCGTCGTCCACGACGACGACGGGCCGGCCGGCCGCGATGTCGGCGATGGCCCGCTCGACGGGGTCCAGGCGCAGGCGCTCCTGGGGGGCGGCGGCGGGCACGGGCGCGAGGGGGCTCGTGAGTACAGCGGTGAGGGGTGTCATGCCGTTGCTCCTTCGAGGGCCGGGGCGGGGGTGGTGCGCGAGCGGCGGTACCAGTCGTGGGCGCCCCACAGCACGAGGGCGAAGTAGACGACGTAGACGAGGCCGGAGAAGGCCAGTCCGTTGCTGAAGGCGAGGGGGACGCCGACCAGGTCGACGAGGAGCCAGGCGAACCAGAACTCGACCAGGCCGCGGGCCTGGGCGATCATCGCGACGACGGTGCCGACGAAGATGTAGGCGTCGGCCCACGGGCTCCAGGACAGGTGCGGGAAGAGGGTGAAGAGGCCGCCGACGGCGAGGGTGCCGAGGACCGCTCCGGCGAGGAGGAGTCCGCGTTCCTTCCAGGTGGCGGTGCGCACGGCGATGGAGCCGTCCTGGGCCCGGCGCCTGCCGCGCTGCCAGGAGCGCCAGCCCCAGAGGGCCACGCCGATGACGAGGAGCTGCTTGCCGACGCCGCCGGAGAGGTGGGCGGAGGCGTAGGCGGCGATGAGGATCAGGCCGGAGAGGAGCTGGGCGGGCCAGGTCCACAGGGAGCGGCGCCAGCCGAGGGCGAGGGCGGCCAGGCCGATCAGGTTGCCGGCCATGTCGGACCAGATGACCTTCTGGCCGAGGACGGTGAACGCCTCCGCGTTGAGCCAGGTCAGCGAGTTCACCGCGCCGTCTCCCCGGTATCGGACCCGGACCCGGACCCGGTGGGGGTCTGCCCGTGCAGCGGGTCCACCCCGGCGGCCAGCAGGCGTTCGACGTACTTGGCGAGGACGTCGACCTCCAGGTTGACCGGGTCGCCGGGCTGCTTGATGCCGAGCGTGGTCAGCGCGAGGGTGGTGGGGATGAGGCTGACGCTGAACCAGTCGGCGGCGGCCTCGACCACGGTCAGGCTGATGCCGTCGACGGTGATGGAGCCCTTCTCGACGACGTAGCGCGCCAGGTTCCGCGGGAGGGCGATCCTGACGAGTTCCCAGTGTTCCGAGGGGGTCCGGGAGAGGATCTCGCCGGTGCCGTCCACGTGTCCCTGGACCAGGTGGCCGCCGAGCCGGCCGCCGAGGGCCATCGGGCGTTCCAGGTTGACCCGGGAGCCGGTGGCGAGGGCGCCGAGGCTGGAACGGTCGAGGGTCTCGCGCATGACGTCGGCGGTGAACTCGCCGTCGGCGCTCTCCACCACGGTCAGGCAGACGCCGTTGACGGCGATGGAGTCGCCGTGCTTGGCGCCCTCGGTGACGACGGGGCCGCGCAGGCGGAAGCGGGAGGCGTCCGCGAGCTGCTCTACGGCGGCGACCTCGCCCAGTTCTTCGACGATTCCGGTGAACACTCAGTGCTCCTTGAGGGGTGCGGGGACGGGCGGGGCCGTGGGGACGGCGGTGACGCGGAGGTCGGTGCCGACGCGGTCGGCCGCGGTGACGCGGAGCCGGAGCGCCTCGGTGAGGGTGGTGACGCCCGCGTCGGCGAGGGCGGCGGGGCCCGCCCCGAGGAGGACGGGGGCGAGGTAGCCGACGACCTTGTCGACGGCGCCCGCGGCGACGAAGGCCCCGGCCAGGGTCGGGCCGCCTTCGAGGAGGACGGAGCGGACCCCGCGCCGGTGGAGTTCGGCGAGGAGGGCGGCGACGGGGATGCCGCGGGCGTCGGCCGGGAGCCGGACGAGGTCGACGCCGGCCAGGTGCCGGGTGTCGGCGTCCTGGCCCACGGCGATCAGGGTGGGGGCGGCGGCGTCCAGGACGCGGGCGCCGGGCCGGACGGTGGCGCGGGTGTCGAGGACGACCCGCAGCGGCTGGCGGACGCCCTCGGCCCCGCGCGCGGCGAGGTGCGGGTCGTCGGCGCGCAGGGTGCCGGAGCCGACCACGACGGCGTCGGCCTCGGCGCGCAGCCGGTGGACGTCGGCGCGGGACTCCGGGGAGCTGATCCAGCGGCTGGTGCCGTCGGCGGCGGCGACCCGGCCGTCGAGGGTGGCGGCGTACTTCCACAGGACGTACGGGCGGCCCAGCCGGACGGAGGTCAGCCAGGCGGCGTTGCCCTCCTCGGCCTCCTCGGCGCAGAGCCCGGCCTCGGTGGTGATCCCGGCGGCGCGCAGGACGGCGGCGCCGCCGCCGGCCTGGGGCGTCGGGTCGGGGACGGCGTAGACCACGCGGGTGACGCCCGCCGCGATCAGGGCCTGGGCGCAGGGGCCGGTGCGGCCGGTGTGGGAGCAGGGTTCCAGGGTGACGTAGGCGGTGGCGCCGCGGGCGGCGGGACCGGCCTCGCGCAGGGCGTGGACCTCGGCGTGCGGGCCGCCGGCCCGTTCGTGCAGGCCTTCGCCGACGACGGTGCCCGTGGCGTCGGTGAGCACGCAGCCGACGACCGGGTTGGGGCTGGTGCGGCCGAGTCCTCGGGCGGCGAGCGCGACGGCCCGGCGCATGGCGTGGGCGTCGGACGCGTGTGCGGCGTCGTCTCGTGCGGGTGCGGCGTGGTGCGCCACCGGGTCCTCCTGCCTCATCGGGCACGGACTCCGGGGCCTGTCGGGATACGACAGATGAAGCGGTACAGCACGTACGGAGACGCCGAGGCCGGAAGGAACGGTCCGTTCGGGCGCATCCCTGAGGGGATGCGCCGAAGGATCGCCGACGGCGGCGTACCGGTCACTGGCCCGCCGCGCACTGCCTCCCATCCGGACTTTAACCGTCGGTCCAGGAATCTCACCTGGTCAACCGGCCGCTGGCTGCGGACGGGTCGCGGACTGTAACCGCCGGTTCGGAATTACACCGACCCCGGAGTGCGCTGCTTACTGGTACGGGAGCCAGTTTGCCATGGGCGATCGGAGGCCATGCGAGTGAAGAGATGTGGCCTGGGTCACAGAGGCGAGCTCCAGGAGGACTCTGTCACCTGCACCCATGGTTGGTCCAGACCTATTGACGGGTTGGTCTAGTCCTCTTAACGTTCCCCTCACCTTCCCCTGGGAACAGCCCGCCAGATGTGCGCACGTCACGGGCCAACAAGCTTTCCCTTCTTGCATGTTGTGTCCTGTTGTGTCCTGCCACCTCCCCTCCCCAGGAGGCATAATGCTGTCCCCCACACGTACGAGAGCGATGCTCCTGGCATCCGGCGCGGCAATCGCCGGACTGCTGGTGGGCGGTCTCTCCACGGGCGTCTCGCACGCCGCAGACAATGAGAGCTGTCGACCCGACGGGCTGTACAAGACGGCCGGCGTGAACGTCCCCTACTGCTCGGTGTACGACGCCGAGGGCCGCGAGAAGATGGGCGCCGACCACCAGCGCCGCGTCATCGGCTACTTCACCGGCTGGCGTAACGGCAAGGACGGCACCCCCGCCTACCTCGCCCACAACATCCCGTGGTCCAAGGTCACCCACCTGAACTACGCCTTCGCCCACGTCGGCGCCGACAACAAGCTCTCGGTCGGCCCGGACGGCGTGAACAACGCCGCCACTGGGATGACCTGGCCCGGCGTCGCGGGCGCAGAGATGGACCCGGCCCTCCCCTACAAGGGCCACTTCAACCAGCTCACCAAGTTCAAGAAGCAGTACCCGGACGTCAAGACGCTGATCTCGGTCGGCGGCTGGGCCGAGACGGGCGGCTACTTCGGCCCCGACGGCAACCGGGTCGCCTCCGGCGGCTTCTACTCGATGGCCACCAACGCCGACGGCTCGGTCAACCAGGCCGGCATCGACACCTTCGCGGACTCCTCGGTCGCGTTCATCCGCGCGTACGGGTTCAACGGCGTCGACATCGACTACGAGTACCCGACCACCATGAAGGACGCGGGCAACCCGCTCGACTGGCAGCTGGCCAACGCCCGCCGCGGCGGGCTGGTCAAGGGCTACGCGGCCCTGATGAAGACGCTGCGCGAGAAGCTCGACCGGGCGGGCGCCGCCGACGGCAAGCACTACCTGCTCTCCGTCGCCGCCCCCTCCTCCGGCTACCTGCTGCGCGGCATGGAGACCTTCCAGGTGCAGCAGTACCTGGACTACGTCAACATCATGTCCTACGACCTGCACGGCGCCTGGAACGAGCACGTCGGCCCGAACGCCTCGCTGTTCGACGACGGCAAGGACTCCGAGCTGGCCTCCGCCAACGTGTACGGCAGCGCCCAGTACGGCAACATCGGCTACCTCAACACCGACTGGTCGTACCACTACTTCCGCGGCTCCATGCCGGCGGGCCGCATCAACATCGGCCTGCCGTACTACTCCCGCGGCCACAAGAACGTGCAGGGCGGCACCGACGGCCTGTGGGGCAAGGCCACCGCGGCCACCTGCCCGGCCGGCTCGGGCCTGACCAAGTGCGGTGACGGCGCCGTCGGCATCGACAACCTGTGGCACGACAAGGACGCCAACGGCGTCGAGTCCCCGGCGGGCTCGAACCCGATGTGGCACGCGAAGAACCTGGAGAAGGGTGTCGTCGGCGACTACGTCACCCAGTACGGCTTCCCCGCGAACACCAAGCTGACCGGCACCTACGTCCGCAAGTACGACTCCACCCTGGTGGCGCCGTGGCTGTGGAACGCGCAGAAGAAGGTCTTCCTGTCCACCGAGGACGAGCAGTCGGTGAAGGCCAAGGCCGACTACGTGGTGAACAAGGGCATCGGCGGCACGATGGTCTGGGAGCTGGCGGGCGACTACGCGTACAACGCGGCCAAGGGCCAGTACGAGATGGGCGACACGCTCACCACGCTGATGTACGACACGTTCAAGGCGGCGAGCCCGTACGGCGCGAAGAAGTCCAACGCGGCGCTGCCGGCCCAGGCCGTGGACATCAGGACGGAGTTCACCGACTTCAAGCTCGGCGACTCCAACTACCCGCTCACCCCCAAGCTCAAGATCACCAACAATACGAAGAGCACGCTGCCCGGCGGCACCGAGTTCCAGTTCGACTACGCCACCTCGGCCCCGAACAACGCCTCGGACCAGTCCGGCTTCGGCACCAAGGTGATCAGCAGCGGCCACACCGGCAGCAACATCGGCGGTCTGAAGGGCGACTTCCAGCGGGTCTCCCTGAAGCTCCCGGCCTGGCAGACGCTGGCCCCGGGCGCCACGGTCGACCTGTCGTTCAACTACTACCTGCCGGTGTCCACGCCCTCCAACTGGACGGTGACCATCTCCGGCACCACGTACTCCCTGGCCGGGGACCTGGCCCGCGGTACGACGGTGGTGGAGCCGAGCGGGCCGGGCACCTCGCCCAGCCCGAACCCGGGCGGACCCTGCGCCAACCCGGCGTACGTCGCGGGCTCGGTGTACAACACCGGCGTGGTCGTCTCCCACAAGGGCCGCAACTGGAAGGCCCAGTGGTGGAACCAGAACCAGGAGCCCGGAACCACGGGTGAGTGGGGCGCCTGGAAGGACCAGGGCGCCTGCTGACGCCCTGAGCGAATGAACGGATGAACGGATGAACGACACGAGGACCCGGTGGCCCGGCGGCCACCGGGCCCTCGTGCGTCCGGGGCCGGGGCCGGAACCGCGGGCCGGGCGGGACCCCAGGCCGGGCGGGACCCCAGGCCGGGCGCGGTGCGCGGGCCGGGCGGGCGCGGTGCGCGGGCCGGGCGCGGCCGGGGTGTTCAGCCTCCGAACAGGGCCGCCTGGGCCGATTCCCGGGCCGCCAGCCGGGCGCCCGTGAGGACCGCCGGGTCGCCGAGGGTGGTGGCGCGGACCCCGGTGGCGACCGGGGTCAGCGTGGCCAGCCGGCGGGCGACCCGGGCCGCCAGGGCGGGGCCGCCCGCCAGGCCCAGCTCGCCCCCCAGGACCACGCACCCCGGGTCCAGCACCGACGCGACCGCCGCCGCGCCCAGCGCCAGCCGCTCGGCCAGGGCGTCGAGGAACGGCTCCCCCGCCGCCCCGGCCAGCGCCTCCTCCAGCGGGCCCTGGAACCCGTGCTCCGCCGCCAGCGCCGCCACCGCTCCCCGGGCGGCCAGGGAGTGGAAGCCTCCCCCGCAGTCGGTGGCGGAGGGCAGACCCCCGGTGCCCGGTACCGGGAGGAAGCCGATCTCGCCCGCGCCGCCCGAGGCGCCCCGGCGCAGCCGGCCGTCCAGGACCACGGCCGCGCCCACCCCCGCGCCGAGCCAGAGCAGGACGAAGGAGTCCAGGTCCCGGGCGACCCCGAGGCGCTGCTCGGCGAGGGCGGCCAGGTTGGTCTCGTTCTCGACCACCACGACGGCGGTCAGGCTGCGCCGCAGGGCCGCGACCAGGTCCCGGTGCCAGGCGGGCAGGCCGATGGTGTCCCGCAGCTCCCCGCCGGCCGGGGCGACCAGGCCGGGGGCGCCGACGACGACCGTGTGCAGCGCGGCGGCGCCCGCCTCGCGGGCGGCGCGCAGCAGGGCCGCCACCGCGTCCTCGGGGGCGCCGGCGGGCAGGGCGGTCTCGGCCACGGTGCGGCCGAGCAGGTCGGTGACCACGGCGGTGACGCTGTCCGTCCGTACGTCCAGGGCGGCCAGGTGGGCGCGGCGGGCGACGATCCCGTACAGCCGGGCGTTGGGGCCGCGCCGCTGTTCGCCCGATTCACCGACGACCTCGATCAGTCCGGCCTCGGTGAGCCGCTCGACGAGGTCGGCGACGGACGGCCGGGAGAGGCCGGTCAGGGCCTTGAGCTGGGTGGCCGTCAGTGGCCCCGCCTCCTGGAGGAGGTTCAGGGCGAGGCGGTCGTTGATGGCCCGTGCCGTGCTCGGTGAGGCGGGCGAGGGGGCGGCGGGGGCCAGGGCCTTGGCAGGAGTCACGGTTCCCATCCTAAGGAGCCCACGACTCTAACTATCAGGCAGGGTCCCTGATAGTTTATCGGCCATGACCGGGGACACCTCTTTCAGTCCGGCACGGCTGCGCCGTGCCCGTTTCGCGATCGCCGCCGTCTTCTGCGCCCACGGCGCCGTGACCGGCTCCTTCGCCACCCGCATCCCATGGATTCAGGACCACGCCCAGCTCGGCGCGGGCACCCTGGGTCTCGCCCTCGCCTTCCCCGCCCTGGGCGCGGCGGTCACGATGCCGCTGGCCGGGCGGATCAACCACCGCTTCGGCACCCGTACCGCGCTGCGGGCCCTGCTGGCGCTGTGGACCCTCTCCCTCACCCTGCCGAGCCTCGCCCCGAACCTGCCCACCCTCTGCCTGGCCCTCTTCGTCTACGGGGCCACCGCCGGCATGTCGGACGTGGCGATGAACGCGCTGGGCGTGGAGACCGAGAACCGGCTCGGCCGCTCGGTCATGTCCTCGCTGCACGGCATGTGGAGCGTGGGCGCGCTGCTCGGCTCGGCCGCCGGGACGGTCGCCGCGCACGCCGGGGCCGATGCCCGCCTGCACCACCTGATCGCCGCGCTCGCCCTGACCGCGGCCGGGCTCGTCGCCGTACGGGGCGTCCTGGACCTGCGGACCGACCAGGAGGCCGAGGCTCCCGCGCACTTCGCGCTGCCGCCGCGGTCCGCGCTGCTCATCGGCGCCGTGGGGTTCTGCGCGGTCTTCGCGGAGGGGGCCAGCCTGGACTGGTCGGCGGTCTACCTGCGGGACGTCCTGCACACCGACGCGGGCCTGGCGGCCGGATCGACGACCGCCTTCGCCCTCACCATGGCCCTGGCCCGGCTGGCCGGGGACCGGGTGGTGGACCGTTTCGGCCCGGTGCGCTCGGTCCGGGCGGGCGGCGCGCTGGCCACCGCGGGCGGGCTGCTCGTGGTCACGGTCCGGGAGCCGGCCGCGGCCCTGGCCGGTTTCGGGCTGATCGGGCTGGGCGTCGCGGTGGTGGTCCCGCTGGCCTTCGCCGCGGCGGCGCGCAGCGGTCCGGCCCCGGCACAGGCCATCGCCGGTGTGGCGACCATCACCTACACGTCCGGCCTGATCGCCCCGTCGGCGATCGGCGCGGTGGCCGACGCGACCTCGCTCGTGGTCTCCTTCGCCCTGGTCACCCTGCTCGCGTTCGGCCTGATCCTGGGCGCCACCGTCCTGCGGCAGCGGGCGGCGGCCGGGGAGTCCACGGAGGCCAACCAGGACGAACCTGCCCCTATCCGGCCGTAATATATCGTCGGCCGCTCTGCGGTCCGGGTATCTGATCAGCCGGAGAAAACGGAGTGGAACATGGGCCTCGGCGTGCGCTGGACCTTGCACGGAGACGGGCGGACCCCCGCCCCCGGGGCGGTGGTCCGGCCGGACGAGCGGTTGACGTGGCCGCGGACCGCCGGGCTGGGTGCCCAGCACGTGGTGGCGATGTTCGGTGCCAGCTTCGTCGCACCGGTCCTGATGGGCCTGGACCCGAACCTGGCCATCATGATGTCCGGCGTCGCGACCATCATCTTCCTCCTCGCGACGCGCGGCCGGGTCCCTTCGTACCTGGGCTGTTCGCTCTCCTTCGTCGGCGTGGCGGCGGCGATCCGGGCCTCGGGCGGTGACAGCGCCGTCGTCACGGGCGCCGTCTTCGTCGTCGGCGCGGCGCTCTTCCTCGCCGGGCTCGCCGTGCAGCGCTTCGGCGCGCGGATCATCCACGCGGCGATGCCTCCCGTGGTGACGGGCGCGGTCGTCATGCTGATCGGCTTCAACCTCGCGCCCGTGACGGCTTCCACCTACTGGCCGCAGGACCAGTGGACGGCGCTGCTGGTGATGCTCTTCACCGGTCTCGCCGTGGTCTGCCTGCGCGGGTTCTGGTCCCGGATCGCGATCTTCCTGGGGCTGCTCTTCGGGTACGGCATCTCCTGGTTCTTCGACCTGGTCCTCGGCAAGATCCACTCCCCGATGGGCGGGGCCGAGGCCGTGGACCACTGGCGTCTGGACCTCTCCGGGGTGGCCAAGGCCGACTGGATCGGTCTGCCCACCTTCCACGCCCCGGCCTTCGAGTGGTCGGCCGTCCTGATCGCGCTGCCGGTCGTGATCGCGCTGATCGCCGAGAACGCCGGGCACATCAAGGCCGTCGGCGAGATGACCGGGGACCGGCTGGACGACAAGCTCGGCACCGCCATCGCCGCCGACGGCGCCGCGTCCATGCTCTCCACCGCGGTCGGCGGCCCGCCGAACACCACGTACTCCGAGAACATCGGCGTCATGGCGGCCACCCGGGTCTACTCCACGGCGGCGTACTGGGCCGCGGCCGGTTTCGCCCTGCTCTTCGGTCTCTGCCCGAAGTTCGGCGCGGTCGTCGCCGCCATCCCGGGCGGGGTGCTCGGCGGGATCACCGTCATCCTGTACGGCATGATCGGCCTGCTCGGCGCCCAGATCTGGATCAACGGCCGGGTGGACCTGCGCAATCCGCTGAACCTGGTCCCGGCCGCGGCGGGCATCATCATCGGCGTCGGCGGGGTGAAGCTGAACATCACCGACAGCTTCGAGCTGGGCGGCATCGCGCTCGGCACGATCGTCGTCCTCACCGGCTACCACGCGCTGCGGTACTTCGCCCCCGCGCACATGAAGGAGCAGGAACCCCTGCTCGACTCGGGCACCTCCGACTACGACGAGCCCGAGGGCGGCGACACGCCGCGTTGACGGGCGGTTCGCCCGAACCGGCGAAGCGCGGGGACACCTGCCCCGCGCGGGCCGGGCTGCTGCGAACCTGCGGTCATGGAAGCGGTGCTGGCGCGGATGCGCGCCCTGGACGAGCGGCTCCCCGAGCGGGACGGCGTCGCCGTCTTCAACCGGGTGTACCTGACGGTGACGCAGACCCTGCACCGCCGGATCGAGCACGGCGGGTTCCCGGCGCCCCGGACCGCCGAGACGCTGAGCGTGGGGTTCGCGCGGCGCTACCTGGCGGCGGTGGAGACGGCGGCGGCCGACGGGCACCGGGCCGTGCCGGCCTGCTGGCGGCCCCTGTTCCAGTACCGCCGCCATCCGGGGGTCCGCCCGCTCCAGTACGCGCTGGCCGGGATCAACGCGCACATCGGCCACGACCTGGCGCTGGCGGTGGTCTCGGCCTGTCACGACCTGGGGTGCGAGCCCGCCGCCCTCGAAGCCGACTTCGACCGGGTCGGCGACACCCTGGTCGCCCTGGAGGAGCACATCCGCGAGGAGCTGATGCCGGGCCCCGACCTGCTGGAGGTCGCCGATCCGCTGACCCACCTGGTCGGCGCGTGGAGCCTGGAACGGGCCCGCGCGGGCGCCTGGGCGGCGGCCCGGCTGCTGTGGGCGCTGCGCGGCTCTCCCGGGCTGGCCGAGGAGTTCACCGAGTCCCTCGACGCGGGCGTCGGCCTGGTCGGCCGCTGCCTGCTGACCCCGACGTCCTGACCCGGCACCGGGCACCCGGCCGACCCGGTACGGGAACGGGCCGCCGCCCCCACACGCCTCCCGCCCCGCCTTCGGGCGAGTGAGCCGAAGGGGCGCGCCCGGGCGGGGGTCCCCCCGGACTCCGAGCGCCCCGGAGGCGAACCGAGCCCCAAAAAATCAATCTTCAGGCAGTTCCACCGGGGCGATGTCCTCGTACGCGTCCCCCGGGCCCGGGTTGGCGGCGTCGGTGGAGCCGCCGAGGTGGTGCATGACGCCCCAGACCGCGTTCAGGGCGGTCTGGACGGCGCCTTCCGCCCAGCCCGCCGTCCAGGAGATGTCGTCGCCCGCGAGGAAGATGCCGCGCTTGTCCGCGGGGAGGCGGTCCTGCATGAAGTGGGTGAACAGGCGCCGCTGGTAGCGGTAGTGGCCCGGGAGGTTGGCCTTGAACGCGCCCATGAAGTAGGGCTCGTTCTCCCAGGAGACGGTCACCGGGTTGCCGATGATGTGGCGGCGGACGTCGACCTTCGGGTAGATCTCGCCGAGGGACTTCAGCATGACCTCCATCCGCTCGTTCGCGGAGAGCGGCAGCCACTTCAGGCTGTCGTCGCACCAGGTGTACGAGAGGCAGATGACGGCCGGCCGGTCCGGGCCGTTGTCCAGTAGGTAGGTGCCGCGGGTCATGCGGTCCGTCAGCGTCATCGACATGACGTCGCGGCCGGTCGGGTTCCCCGCGTCGTCGACGGCCTTGTCCAGCCAGAACGGCCGGTCGACGGGGACGAACAGCTTCGAACTCTCCATGTAGTGGGTGCGCTCGATCGCCGTCCAGTGGTCGATCGGGAAGAGCGAGTCGTCACAGTCGATCTTGGAGAGGAGCATCCAGGACTGCGCGGTGAAGACCGCCGCGCGGTAGGTACGGATGTCGCCGGAGGCGTCGGTGACGGTGATCCGGTTGCCCGCCGTGCGGTTCAGCCGGGTCACCGCCGGGCGCGGCGCGCCCTGGTGCAGGGAGGAGAGCGAGGTGCCCTGGGCCCAGTGGAGGATCTTGCCGGGCTCGCGGTCCCACAGCCGCAGCGGGAGCTGCTGCGAGCCGCCGACGATGCCCCGGTGGTGGTCGTCGGCCTCGGTGTAGACGACGCGCAGGATCTCCAGGATGGAGTTGGGGAAGTCGGTGTCCCAGCCGCCGGTACCGAAGCCGACCTGGCCGAAGATCTCGCGCTTGCGGAAGGACCGGAACGCCTCGGACTCGCAGAGGAAGCCGTAGAAGGTCTGGTCGTCGAGCTTCTCGACGAGCCGGGCCCAGATCTCGCGGATGCGCGGGACGTCCCGCTCGCGCATCGCGGTGTTCATGTCGGAGAAGTCGGCGCCCTCGTCCAGGCAGGCGTTCCACGCGGCGGCGACGTCGCGGTAGACCTGCGGGAGGTCGGCGATGGTCTCGGCGTAGTGGGACTCGCCCTTGAGGTCCACGACCGTCGAGGGCGTGGCCTCGGAGAGCGGGTTGGGGAAGGGCTCGGTGACCAGGCCCACCAGGTCGATGTAGTGCTGGAGGGCCGTGGAGGACGGCGGGAAGCGCATGGCGCCCATCTCCGCGGTCAGCCCTTCGGTCCCGGCGCCCTCGAAGCCCACGGTCCGCAGCCGGCCGCCGATCTGGTCGGCCTCGTACACGACGGGCCTCAGGCCCATCTTCATCAGCTCGTACGCGGCGATGATCCCGGAGAGTCCGCCGCCGATGACGGCGACCTCGGTGCCGTGTTCCGTCGCCGGGACCTGGCCCAGACCCGCCGGGTGGGCGAGGAAGTCGTCGTAGGCGTACGGGAAGTCCGGGCCGAACATGGTGATCGGCGGCTGGCCGTCGCTGTGCGGGACGGCGGTGGTGGGCACCGTGGACGTCATGGGGGTACGTCTCCTTGCGGGCAGGGCGGAGCGGAGCAGGGGGGCGGGGCGGGGAAGGGAAGGGTCAGACCAGGGAGGCGTAGAGCCCGGGGCGGCGGTCGCGCAGGTAGGGGTTGGCCTCGCGCGAGGCGCGCAGCAGTTCGGGGTCGGCCTCGCCGAGGACCAGTTCCTCACCGCGTCCGGCCCGGGTGCGGGTGATCCCGTCGGGGCCCGCCAGGCAGCTCAGTCCGACGAACTCGAACGCGCCTTCCGGCCCGGTGCGGTTGACGTACGCGATGTACATCTGGTTCTCGAAGGCCCGTACGGGGACGAGCTGTTCGGCGACGAACTGGAACGGGTGCATCTGCGCGGTCGGCACCAGGAGGAGGTCGGTGCCGGCGAGCGCGTGCGCCCGGACGTTCTCGGGGAACTCCACGTCGTAGCAGATCATGATGCCGACGCGGAGGCCGCCGAGTTCCGCCTGGACGACGGGGAGGTCGCCGGGGGTGAAGGCGTCCTGTTCGAAGCAGCCGAAGAGGTGGGTCTTGCGGTAGTTCGCGAGCGTCCGGCCCTCGGGGCCGATGAGCTGTGCCGCGTTGAAGACGGCGTCGCCCGCGCGCTCGGGGTAGCCGTACAGGACGGCGATGCCGTGGCGGCGGGCGATCTCGCCGATGGCGCGGGCGGACATGCCGTCGGCCGGTTCGGCGAGGCGGGCGACGTCCTGGACCTCCAGCGCGTAGCCGGTCAGGAACATCTCCGAGGTCACGAGGAGACCGGCCCCGTCCCGCGCGGCGCGCGCCGCGGCCTCTTCGAGCGCCTTGAGGTTCTCGGCGGTGTCGCCGAGCCGTCCGGAACTCTGGAGGAGGGCGGTGCGCAGCGGGGGCATGGGCATACCTCTGTGGCAGGAGGGGTGGGGGTCCTCCGACGGTACGTGCACGCGTTCGACCGCGACAAGCCGTGACCGTTGCGCCGCGCGCATCGATTCGTTGCGCATTTGACGGCCTGCCCGGTGATTCGTTGCACGGACCCCGGCGGCGCCCCGGAACCACCTCCGGCGGGCGCCCTGCGGACCCCTCCCCGCTCCTCCCACTCCTTGTCCTTCTCCTTCTCCTTCTTCTCCCTGGTCGGTCCCTCTCCTCCCGCTACCGCTTCCAGCCCGCGCACAGCGCGGGGTCCCGCTCCGCGGCCCGGAAGGCCGGGTGCCCGCACAGCCCGCGTACGTACGCCCTGACCCGCGGCCCCTGGGGGAGCCGGGCGGCGGCGCCGGTCAGCGCCACCCACAGGTCCGCGTCGGCGGTGGTCAGCCGGTCGCCCAGGGCGTACGGGTGCGTGGTGAGGCGGCGCTCCAGCTCGTCCAGCGCGGCCTGTCGCCCGGCCGGCTCCGCGGCCCCGTCGGCCAGGAGGCGGACGGCCTCGGTGTGGGCCCCGGGCGCGGGCGGGCGCAGCTCGGGCCGTCCGGCGAGGCGGACGGCGAGGTCGTCGAGGATGTCGGGGGTGTGGTTGCTGACGACCCGGCCGCTCCAGGTGTCGCACAGGGCGGGCACGGTCAGGCGGCCGTCGTAGTGGTGCCCGGTGGCCTCGTAGGCCCGGCGCAGGGCGGCGGCCCCGGCCCGGCCGGACGCGGCGTCCGCGCCGAGCACGGTGGTGGTGACGGAGTCCTCCAGCCCCAGCAGGGCCAGGGCGATGGTCACCCGTAGCGAGCGGGGACATCCGGCGGACAGGTAGAGGTGGTAGCGGTGCGGTACCGGGGAGAATCCGGTGCCGATCCGGCCGCGCGGGGCGGGGGCCGGGCCGGTGCGGGGCAGGGCGATGGCGGGCATGACGCTCCAGGGGCGGGGGGCGAGCAGCGGGCGCGGGCGGGGTCCCGGTGGCCCGGCGCGGCGCCGGATCACAGCGGCGGGGCGGGGAGGCGTACCGGGAGGGGGCGGAGATCAGCCGCGCGGGCCGGAGGCGCTGCACACCCGCAGGAGGTCGATGTGCAGGCGTCGGGTCAGCCACCAGCGGCGGAGGAGCCGTGCCCCCGCACCCGCTGTCCAGGCCCTGCCCACGGCCTCGCCCTCGTCCCGTCCTCGGCGGCCCGCCTCGCGGTGGTTACCCTGTCCGCGGCGGGCACGGTCAGCCGTGACCGTTACCCCGCAGTCTCGTGGCGCCGCCCGGGACCGTCAAGACGGCGGTCGCGGCCGGATGCGCCGCGCCGAGGGAAGGAGCCCCGCCCCCATGTCCCCCGATATCCGTACCGGTCCCGGTACCGGTCCCCGTACCGGCGCCCGCTCCGTCGGCGAGAGCCTGGACAACCCGGTCTGGGCGGCGCTGACCGGCCCGCACCGCGGCTTCGCCGAGACCGGACCGGCGGGCCTCGCCGCCCGCTACCAGGGGGGCACGACCCCCTTCGCCGCGCTCCGCGACCCCGGCGATCCGCTGGCCTGGGCGGATCTGGCCGCGCTGGCCGGTCCCGGGGAGGTGGTCTGGGTGACCGGGCTGCCGGTCCCGCCCGAGGGGTGGCGGACCGAGGTGTCGATACCGGGCGTGCAGCTCGACGGCCGGGCCGTACGGGCCGAGGCCGCGCCCGGGGCGGTCCGGCTGGGGCCCGCCGACGTGCCCCAGATGCTGGAGCTGGTCGACCTGGCCAAGCCGGGCCCCTTCATGGACCGGACCGTCGAGCTGGGCACCTACCTCGGGATACGGCACGAGGGCCGGCTGGTCGCGATGGCCGGTGAACGGATGCGGCCGACGGGCTGGGCGGAGATCAGCGCGGTGTGCACGCACCCGGACCACCGGGGCAGGGGACTGGCCGGGCAGCTGATCCGCGCGGTCGCCGCCGAGTCCCGCGCGCGGGGTGACCACCCGTTCCTGCACGCGGCGGCGGAGAACACCGGCGCCGTCCGGCTGTACGAGGCGATGGGGTTCACCCTGCGGCGCCGTCCGTTCTTCCTGGGGCTTCGCACTCCCGACAAGAAGGCGTAACACCCGGACAAGAAACCTTCAAGAAGCCTTCAAGAAGGCTTAACACCAGGGCCGTTGTCCGCCCCCGGAGCCTCACGTACCGTCCTGGTCAGGCAGGACGCGGCAGCCCGGTGCGCGGACCGTACGACGGGCTGTACGAGGGGCTGTACGACGGACCGCGCGCGGCCGGGGCCGTGCGGGGAGGGGCGGAGGTGGCGATGAGCGTGCCGTCGCGGGAACGCCGCGTCCGCGGGCCCGTCCCGGTCCTCGCCCCGGGCCCGGCGGTCCGGCTGTACTCCCGGGTCCCCATCGACCTCCAGCGGGTCCGCGCCGCGCCCTGTCGTCCCTGACCCGCGCCCCCGGCTCCGTACCGCCCCACCCGTGACCGTCCCGGCCCGCCGCTCCCCCGCCGACGACGGCCGCGGCCCCTGACAGCAAGGAGCACCTGGCCATGCCCGGCATCCCGCTCGGAGTCCTGGACCTCATACCGGTCCCGTCCGGCTCGACCGCCTCCGACGCCCTGCGCAACACCGTCGACCTCGCCCGGCAGACCGAGCGGTTCGGCTACACCCGGTACTGGTTCGCCGAGCACCACCTGAACCCGGGGGTCGCCGGGAGCTCGCCCGCCGTCGTGCTGGCGCTGACGGCCTCCGCGACCTCCACGATCCGGATCGGCTCCGGCGCCGTCCAGCTCGGGCACCGCACCGCGCTCTCCACCGTCGAGGAGTTCGGCCTGATCGACGCGTTGCACCCCGGCCGGCTGGACCTGGGGCTGGGCCGGTCGGCGGGCCGCCCGCAGACTCCCTCCGGCGGGCCCGTGGCACCCGTCACCCCGGTGGTGGACGGGCGGACCCCGAACGGGCTGCGGATTCCGCCGAAGTTCTCGTTCGCGCACCTGGTGGACCATCCGCGCGTCGCGCTCCAGCAGCGGCTGCTGAACCTGCCGGGGGCCCGCCCGCAGGACTACGCCGAGCAGGTGGCGGACGTCCTGGCCCTGCTGCGCGGGGAGTACCGCTCGGCGGAGGGGGTCCCGGCGCACGCCGTTCCCGGCGAGGGGGCCGACGTACAGGTGTGGGTCCTGGGCAGCAGCGGCGGCCAGAGCGCGGAGACGGCCGGGCGGGGCGGGCTGCGGTTCGCGGCGAACTACCACGTCAGCCCGGGGAGCGTGCTGGAGGCGGCCGAGGGGTACCGGGCGGCGTTCAAGCCCTCCGCCGGACTGGACCGGCCGTACCTGACGGTGTCGGCCGACGTCGTCGTGGCCGAGGACGACGCGAGCGCCCGTGAGCTGGCCGCCGGGTACGCGCCCTGGGTGCACAGCATCCGCACGGCCGAGGGCGCGATCCCCTTCCCGACCCCGGCGGGGGCGCGGGCGCTGACCGGCTCCTGGACCGCCGCGGACCACGCCCTGGTCGCGGACCGGGTGGAGACGCAGTTCGTGGGGTCACCGACGACCGTCGCCGACCACCTGGAGCGGCTCCAGGCGGCCACGGGGGCGGACGAGCTGCTGATCACGACGATCACGCACGCGCACGCCGACCGGGTCCGCTCCTACCGGCTGCTGGCCCGCGAGTGGGCCCGCCGCCAGGGCGCCGCGTAGGCCCGGCCGTACGGGTTACGCCGGGGCGCCCGAGGTGAAGCGGCGCAGCAGGGGCGAGAGGACCAGCACCGACTTGGTGCGCTCCACGAACCGTTCGCCCGCGATGCGCTCCAGGACGCGTTCGAAGTGGCGCATGTCGGAGGCGAAGATCTGGACGAGGGCGTCCGCGTCACCGGTGACGGTCGACGCGGACACCACCTCGGGGTACCGCTCCAGCCCGCGCCGGATGTCGTCCGGCGAGGTGTTGTGGCGGCAGTAGATCTCGATGAAGCCCTCGGTCTCCCAGCCCATGGCGGCGGGGTCGACGCGGACGGTGAAGCCGGTGATGGCGCCTTCGGCCCGCAGCCGGTCCACGCGCCGCTTGACGGCGGGGGCGGAGAGCCCGACCTCGGAGCCGATGTCCGCGTAGGAGCGGCGGGCGTCCTCGGCGAGGGCGTGCACGATGCGTTCGTCGAGATCGTTCAGTCGCACTGCGGGTGGATCACTTCTCTGCGGTGGCCGGTCGGGAGCGGCGGATGCCGTACAGGAAGTAGACCACGAGGCCCGCGGCCGTCCAGCCACCGAAGACCACCCACGTGGCGGCCGGGAGGCCGGACATCATGGAGGCGCAGGCCGCGAAACCGAGCAGCGGGGTGATCGGGAAGAGCCTGACCGTGTTGATCCGGGCGCTCTCCTCGGCCCCGCGCATCAAGCCGCCCGCGGAGCCGCCCGCGGAGCCGCTTCCCGCAGGCCGTTCCGGCCCGGGGAATCCGGGTGTGCCTAGTGCTGTGACCGGAAAGGTTTGCCGGTAGGCCCGCGGCGTCCGGTGCGGTGGATCGCAAGGCGGAGGGCCACGGCTTGTACTGGACGTACTTGCGTGGTCCGACAACGCGGCGAGGCGCCGTGCCGGGCGTCGAGGGCCGGTGAACCTTTCCGGTCACAGCACTAGACTCGGCCGCATGCTGCGCGTACTCGCCGTCGACGACGAGGAACCGCTCCTGGAGGAGCTGCTCTTCCTGCTCCGCTCCGATCCCCGGGTGCGCAGCGCCGAGGGTGCCTCGGACGCCACCGGGGCGCTGCGCCGGATCACCCGGGCGCTGGAGGCCGGGCCGGACGGCGCCGAGGGCATCGACGTGGTCTTCCTCGACATCCACATGGCCGGGCTGACCGGACTGGACATCGCCCGGCTGCTGACCGGCTTCGCCCGGCCGCCGCTGATCGTCTTCGTCACCGCCCACGAGGGCTTCGCCGTCCAGGCGTTCGACCTCAAGGCCGTGGACTACGTCCTCAAGCCCGTGCGTCCGGAGCGGCTGGCCGAGGCCGTCCGGCGGGCCCGCGCCCAGCTCGGCCGGGACGGGGAACCACCGGCCGTCGGCGGGGTCCCCCCGGCCGCACACGCCCCGAACCCGAACCCGTATCCCTACCCGCCCCTGGCCGGGCCCGCGTCCGCCCGGCCGGGGCCCGGGGCGGGCGGCGCCGACCGCGCGCCGGAGCAGATCGCCGTCGAGCTGGGCGGGGTCACCCGGTTCGTGGCGATCGCCGACATCACCTACGTCGAGGCCCAGGGCGACTACGCCCGGCTGCACACCACCGAGGGCAGCCACCTCGTGCGCATCCCGCTCTCCACCCTGGAGGAGCGCTGGGCGGCGCGCGGGTTCGTCCGCATCCACCGCCGCCACCTGGTGGCACTGGGCCGGATCGACGAACTGCGGCTGGACGCGGGCACCACCACGGTCCGGGTCGGCGCCGCCGAGCTCCAGGTGAGCCGCAGGCACGCGCGGGAGCTGCGCGACCTCCTGGTGCGCAGGGCGGCCGGCTGAACCCCGGACGGCCGGACGGCACCCCCGGCCCTGCACCCCGGGCATACGCATCGTCCCGCGTGCGACCGTCGGGCGTGCGGGAGAGCCGTTCGTCGCGCCGGGAGGGGCGTACGGCGATCCGCCGCTGCCGTCCGGCCGCACCGGTCCCGTACCCGGCCGCCCCGCCCACCGCCCCCGCGTACCGTGGATCTTCCGTCGCGGGAGGAGCGAGATGTCCGAGATCCAGGCGCTCCTCGACGCGCTGACCGGGCTGCCGCGCACCCGGCCGGCCGGACCCGCCGAGGCCGAGGCCCTGCTGGCCCGGCTGCGCAGCGCCGCCGCCCGCTGGGCCGAGGTGCTGTACGAGGCCGGCGAGGGCGCCCGCGCGCAGTTGCCGCCCCGCGCGGAGGCGGCGCTGACGCTGGCGTTCCGGCGCGCGGAGGAGTCGTACGTGGAGCTGGAGATCGCCCTGCGCGACTGCGCGGAGGGCGACCGCCCGGCCCGCTGAGACCGGCGCGCCCGTACCGGGGGCGGGGCCGGGAGGCCGGACCGCGGGGGCCCGGGGCATCGTGCCGGATCATGCCTGTCGCCCGGTCCGGGGCCGTGCGTAGACTCCGGCTCACCCTCCCCAGCCGAAGGAACCGACCGGTGAACCAGACGTACGCGCTGACCGCGGTCGCCGTCGTCGTGCTGGTCACGGTGCTGGTGGGGGCGCTGGGCCTGCGCTTGTCCCGGACCACCTCCGACTTCTACGTCGCCTCGCGCACGGTGGGACCCCGCCTGAACGCGGCGGCCATCAGCGGCGAGTACCTCTCCGCCGCCTCCTTCCTCGGGGTGGCGGGGCTGGTGCTGCTCCAGGGGCCCGAGATGCTCTGGTACCCGGTGGGCTACACCGCCGGATACCTGGTGCTGCTGGTGCTGGTGGCGGCCCCGCTGCGGCGCTCGGGCGCCTACACGCTGCCGGACTTCGCCGAAGCCCGGCTCCGGTCGCGGGCGGTGCGCCGGATCACGGTGCTCTTCGTGGTCGGGGTCGGCTGGCTGTACCTGCTGCCCCAGCTCCAGGGCGCCGGGCTGACCCTGGAGATCGTGACCGGGGCCCCGCACTGGGTGGGCGGGGTGGTCGTCGCCTTCGTGGTGAGCGCGGCCGTGGCGGCCGGCGGGATGCGCAGCATCACCTTCGTCCAGGCGTTCCAGTACTGGATCAAGCTCACCGCGCTGCTGGTGCCCGCCCTCTTCCTGGCCGCCGCCTGGATGGGGGACGGCGCGCCGCGCGCCACCTTCGACGCCCCGGCCGTCTTCCGTGAGCACACCTCCGTCACCCTCGCCGAGGACGTCCGGCTGACCCTGGACGCACCGCTCGCGCTGACCGTGACCGGGCAGGTGGACGGGCGGACGTACACGGCCGCCCCGCTGACCCTCGCCGCCGGGCAGCACTCCGTACGGGCCCGCGCACGGCTGGAGTTCGCCCCGCACACCCCCGTCCCGCGGACCGGGGCGGAGGCGGGCATCGGGGTGTCGCGCTGGTCCGAGCCGCTCTCCGGGGACCGCCGGGAGCACCAGCTGTACGCGACGTACGGGCTGATCCTGGCCACCTTCCTCGGCACCATGGGCCTGCCGCACGTCGCGGTGCGGTTCTACACCAGCCCCGACGGCCCGGCCGCGCGGCGCACCATCCTGGTCGTGCTCGCGCTGGTCGGCGTCTTCTACCTGCTGCCGCCCCTGTACGGGGCGCTGGGCCGGATCTACGCCCCCGAACTCGCCCTGACCGGTACCGCGGACGCCGCCGTGCTGGTGCTGCCGGACCGGATGCTGGGCGGGGTCCTGGGCGAGCTGCTGGGCGCGCTGCTGGCCGGCGGGGCCTTCGCGGCGTTCCTGTCGACGGCCTCGGGGCTGACGATGGCGGTGGCCGGGGTGCTGCACCAGGACGTGCTGCCCGCGCGCGGGATGCGCAGCTTCCGGGTCGCGGTGGTGGTGGCGGTCCTGGTGCCGCTGGCCGGGAGCGTGGCCGCCCGTGACGTGCCGGTGGCGGACGCGGTGGGCCTGGCCTTCGCCGTGTCGGCCTCGTCGTTCTGCCCGCTGCTGGTCCTGGGCATCTGGTGGCGGGGGCTGACGCCACCGGGCGCGGTGGCCGGGCTGGTCGCCGGTGGCGGGGCGGCCCTGAGCGCCGTCCTGACGACCCGGGCGGGGCTGGCCCCGGCGGGCTGGGCGCACACGCTGCTGGCCTGGCCGGCCGTCTGGTCGGTGCCGCTGGGCTTCCTGACGATGGTGCTGGTGTCGCTGGCCACCCGGGCCCGGATACCGGGCGGGACGGCGGCCGTCCTGGCCCGGCTGCACCTGCCGGAGACCGTGGCCGTGGGCCGGGCCGAAGGGGTGCGGTGAGCACCCCGCTGCTGGCGGCGCTGGCCGTGGCGGGCGCGTTCCTGCTGCTGGGCGCGGGCTGGACGGCGGGCCGGCTCCACGCCCGCCGGGGCGGCCCGGGGACCGGCGTGGACCTGGGGACCCCGGTGGAGCGGGCCACCTTCCACACCCTGCACACGGCTTCGCTGGCGGCTCCCCCGCTGCGCGCCGGGCTCACCGAGGACGCGGCCCGCAAGGCGGCCAAGCGGCTGCGGTCGCTGCTGGGCACGGAGGCACTGTGCCTGACGGACCGGGAGTCGGTGCTGGCCTGGGACGGTCCGGGCGCCGACCACCACGAGCGGCGGGCGATGGCGCGGGTGGCGGTGATGCTGGAATCGGGCCGGAGCCAGAGCCTGCGGACCGAGTGCCAGCGGCCGGACTGTCCGCTGAAGTGGGCGGTGGTGGCGCCGCTCACGGGTGAGGACGGGATGCTGGGGGCGCTGGTGGCCTACGGGTCGCGGGAGTCGGCGGTGCTGGTGCGGGCGGCGACGGAGGTCGCCCGGTGGGTCTCCGTCCAGCTGGAGCTGTCGGAGCTGGACCGGTCGCGGACCCGGCTGATGGAGGCGGAGATCAAGGCGCTGCGGGCGCAGATCTCCCCGCACTTCATCTTCAACTCGCTCGCCGCGATCGCCTCGTTCGTGCGGACCGATCCCGAGCGGGCCCGGGAACTGCTCCTGGAGTTCGCGGACTTCACCCGGTACTCCTTCCGCCGGCACGGCGAGTTCACCACCCTCGCCGACGAGCTGCGCTCCATCGAGCAGTACCTGGCGCTGGCCGGGGCCCGGTTCGGGGACCGGCTGAAGGTGACCCTGAGGGTGGCGCCCGAGGTGCTGCCGCTGGCGCTGCCGTTCCTGTGTCTGCAACCGCTCGTGGAGAACGCCGTCAAGCACGGGCTGGAGGACTCCACCGAGGAGTGCCGGATCACCATCGCCGCCCGGGACGCGGGCTCCGAGGCGGTGATCACGATCGAGGACAACGGCGTCGGGATGGACCCGGCCCTGCTGCGCCGCATCCTGGCCGGGGAGCGCGTCGGCTCCTCCTCGGGCATCGGGCTGCCCAATGTCGACGAGCGCATCCGGCAGGTGTACGGGGACGCGTACGGGCCGGTGATCGAGACGGGCGTGGGCGCGGGCATGAAGGTCACCGTGCGGATACCCAAGTACCGGGCCGGTGTGCACAGCCCCGGCCCGGGGGACCGCCGCCCCCGGCCCTGACCGCCCACGGCGGCCGGCGGCCGGCGGCGGGGCCACGGGAGGACCACGAGGAGCCGCGGCTGCGGCTGCTGCGGGTCCTGGAACCCACTGGTGCCGCGTCGGGCGACGTTCGCCCGTCGAGGAACGGCGCCCGGTGCGTGGTCCCGGCATGTCGGCCGGAAGTCCTCGTACGGGACGTACCTGGGCTTTCGGCCGGTACGGCGGGAGTGCGTGCCGGGCGTCGCGACGGGGCGAACGTTGCCCGACGCGGCACTAGCTGAGGCCGGCCGTGCGGGCGCGTTCCACCGCCGGGCCGATGGCCGCGGCCACGGCGGCGACGTCGTCCTTGGTGGAGGTGTGGCCGAGGGAGAACCGCAGGGTGCCGCGGGCGAGCTGCGGGTCGGTGCCGGTGGCCAGCAGGACGTGGCTCGGCTGGGCCACGCCCGCGGTGCAGGCGGAACCGGTGGAGCACTCGATGCCCTGGGCGTCGAGCAGGAGGAGCAGGGAGTCGCCCTCGCAGCCGGGGAAGCTGAAGTGGGCGTTGGCGGGGAGCCGGTCCTCGGGGTCCCCGCCGAGGACGGCGTCGGGCACGGCGGCGAGGACGGCGGCGACGAGGTCGTCCCGGAGGGCGCCGATCTCGGCGGCGAACCGCTCACGCCGCTCGGCGGCGAGGACGGCGGCCACCGCGAAGGCGGCGACGGCCGGGACGTCGAGGGTGCCGGAGCGGACGTGCCGCTCCTGGCCGCCGCCGTGCAGGACGGGTACGGGGTTCTGGTCGCGGCCCAGGAGCAGGGCGCCGATGCCGTAGGGGCCGCCGACCTTGTGGCCGCTGACGGCCATGGCGGCGAGTCCGCTGTCGCCGAAACCGACGTCGAGCTGGCCGACCGCCTGGACGGCGTCGGAGTGGAACGGGATGCCGTGCTCGCGGGCGGTCGCGGCCAGTTCACGGACCGGCATGACGGTGCCGATCTCGTTGTTGGCCCACATGACGGTGGCCAGGGCCACGTCGCCGGGGTCGCGCTCGACGGCCTCCCGGAACTCTTCCGGGCTCACCCGCCCGTAGCGGTCCACGGGCAGGTACTCGACCCGCGCGCCCTCGTGCTCGGCGAGCCAGTGGACGGCGTCGAGGACGGCGTGGTGTTCCACGGGGCTGGCCAGGATCCGGGTCCGGGCGGGATCGGCGTCGCGGCGGGCCCAGTAGAGGCCCTTGACGGCGAGGTTGTCGGCCTCGGTGCCACCCGCGGTGAAGACCACCTCGCTCGGGCGGGCGCCGAGTGCCGCGGCGAGAGCCTCGCGGGCCTCCTCGACCGTACGGCGGGCCCGGCGGCCGGCGGCGTGCAGGGAGGACGCGTTACCCGTGGCGGCGAACTGCGCGGTCATCGCCGCGGCGGCCTCCGGGAGCATCGGAGTGGTGGCGGCGTGGTCGAGGTAGGCCATGATCCCCCGATTCTACGAGCCCCCGGGCGGGCCGGACCCCCCGCGGTGCCCCGGGGCCCGGCCGGAGCACCGGAACCGGCCGGACCGCTGTGGCCCCCGCGGTCCCGTCGGCCCCACGGGGCCGGGTACGGGAACGGGCCGGGACCGGGTCGCGGCGCAGGCCGGGGGTCCGGCGGCCCGCGCCGGGCGGGGGTCCCGGGACCCGGTCCGGGATCACGGTCCCGGACCGGAACCAGGCCGGATCGCGGCGCGCACCGGGAGCGCCGCGGCCCCGGCCGGGCGGGGTGCGGCGGGTGTCAGGCGGCGGGTGTCAGGAGCTGGGCGTCAGGCGGTGGGGCGGGGGGCGCGGGCGAGCTGCCGGGACTGGGCCACGAGGTGGTCCGCCGTGTCCCAGACCTCGGCGTCCTCCTCCAGGAAGCCGCCGGCCAGGTTGCGGGTGGTGACGGCGACCCGCAGCGGGCCCGGGGCCGGGCGGCGGCGGACGTGGGTGGTCAGCTCCACCGTCGGGGTCCAGCCCATCAGGCCGAGGTCGAAGGAGGTCGGGGGCAGCGCGTCCACGACCAGGAGCAGGGAGAGGGGGTCGGCGTCCCGCCCGTCGGCCAGCTCGAACCAGGCCCGCATCTCGCCCTTCCCGGACGGGGCGCCGACGGCCCACCCGGCCGTGGCCGGGTCCAGCCGAAGCCTCAGGCGGTCCACGATCGCGGAGCTGCCGGGGATCGGGGCGGGGCCGGACTCGGGGCCGAGGCAGTCCTCGTGGGCGGGCATGCGGGGCGGCCGGGCGGTGGTGCGGACCTCGTCCGGGAGCGCGCCGAGGTCGCCGTAGGAGGCGAGGACGCGGATGCGCTCGATCTCGGCGCCGTCCTCGTCGTACTGGAAGAGCGACGCCTGGCCGGTGGAGAGGGTACGGCCGGCGCGGACGACCTGCGTACGGATCACGGCGGGGCCGGGCACGGAGGAGGTGAGGTAGTGCGCGGAGACGGTGAAGGGGTCCGGGTGCGGCAGCGCCGCCGACAGGGCCCGGCCGATCAGGGCCAGCAGGTATCCGCCGTTGACGGCGGTGATGATCGTCCAGCCGGCGGAGAGCTCCGCGTCGTACACCCCGGGCTCGCCCGCGCGCGGGGAGACGGTGGTGTCGCGGTCGAACTCGCTGTCGCCGATGGATGCCTGGGCCGCTGTGTGTGACATGGGACGACGCTACACCGGCACTTTACTGAGCGGTAGCTTTTGTTTCCCGGTCACGGCCCTACCGCCCTACGGCTCTTCGGCCACCGCGGAGCGGCGGTTCCAGGCCAGGGGTGCGCGCAGGTGGTAGCGCATGGCGAGGAGCCGCAGGACGAAGGTGGTGACGATGGCGAGGCCGGTGGTGAGGGCGTTGAGGACGTCGAAGCCGATGAAGACGGCGACCATCGAGGCGCCGACCATGGCGGGCACGGCGTACATCTCGCGGTCGCGCAGCAGCGAGGGCACCTCGTTGACGAGGACGTCGCGCAGGACGCCGCCGCCGACGGCCGTGGCCAGGCCCAGCGCGGCGGAGGCGGTGAGGCCGAGGCCGTACTCGTACGCCTTCGTCGTGCCCGTCACGCTGAACAGCGCGAGACCGGCCGCGTCGAAGACGTTGATGGCGCGGTTGATCCGCTGCACCTCGGGGTGGAGGAAGAAGACGATCGCGGCGGCGATCAGCGGGGTGACGAAGAAGCTGAGCTCGCCGAAGGCGGCCGGCGGGACGGCTCCGATGACCAGGTCGCGGAAGAGGCCGCCGCCGAGGGCGGTGACCAGGGCGAGGACGGCGATGCCGAAGACGTCGAAGTTCTTGCGTACGGCGAGCAGGGCGCCCGCGGTGGCGAAGACGAAGATGCCCGCGAGGTCCAGGGCGTGCTGGACTCCGGGCGGGAAGAGATCGTGGAGCACCGCCCCATTGTGCCGGTCGCCCGGCGGCGGGCCCCACCCACCGGGCCGCCCCCTGCCCCCGGACCCCGGCGACGGCCGAACCCCGCCGGGGCGCGCCGGGCCGGACCACCGGCCCGGCACGGCACGGGGCAAGGCCGGGCCGCGCGACCAGCCCACCCCACCCCCGGCTGCGCCGGGACCCGCACCTGGGCGGGTGGGTTCGACCGGCCTGGGCCGGGGCGGGAAGCCCGGCGGGCCGGAAGACCCAACGGGCCCGGCCCGGCGGCCAGGGCCGGACCCACCACCCGGCACGCCCCGGCCGGGCACGGCTCCGCCCCGGACAGCCGGGCCGTCCGGGGCGGATGGATCTGGGGCGGGCGGCCCCGGCACAGACGTGCGGGAAACCCGGCGCCCCAGGGCCGGTCGGACCGGAGCCGGTCCGGAAGACAGCGGCGACAGCCGGGCCCGGCCCAGCCTGGACCGCCCGGCCCGGCAGCCCGGCGAGCCCGGGGCCCGGCCCACGCAGGACAGGGGCTCCGACGACGACCGGGCCGAGCCTGAGCAGGGCGGGGAGGGGAGGGGAGGGGAGGGGAGGGGAGGGGAGGGGAGGGGAGGGGCAGACCGGCGAGGCACCGGCCGAGGCCGGGCCGAACGGCCCAGGCCAGGCAGCCCCGGCCCTGCGGGCCCGGGGTACTACGGCCGGGACACCGGCCCACGCGGGGCCGGGGCGGGAAGCCCAGCGGGCCCGGCCCCGCGGGCCGGAAAGCCCCGGCGACCCGGGGCCCGCACCTGGGCGGTGGGCCCGGCCCCGCGGGCCGGAAGGCGGCGGCGGTAGCGGCGGCGGTAGCGGTAGCGGTAGCAGCCGAGAACCGGCCCCGGCCCCACCCCACCGGCCCCGGCCGCCCCACCGGGGGCCCCGCCTCTCCCGGCAGGCCGCCCCGCCGGAGCCACGGCCGGTGGGCCGGGCCCCCTCCCGGCGGGCCGCTCCGGCTGCTACTCCGGGAGAGCGGTCACCGCGTTCGCCGCGCCGGGGAGGGGCGGGTCGTTCGGGGACTGGTCGGGGGCGTTCTCCGGGTGGTGGCAGGCGACCTGGTGGCCCGGTTTCAGGGACAGGAGCGGCGGCTCCTGGACCGTGCAGACCTGCGTCGCCTTCCAGCACCGCGTGTGGAAGCGGCACCCGCTCGGCGGGGAGATCGGCGAGGGCACGTCGCCCTTGAGCAGGATGCGCCCGCTCTTCGCACCGCGCCGGCGCGGGTCCGGCACGGGCACGGCCGACATCAGCGCGGTGGTGTACGGGTGCATCGGCGCCCCGTACAGCGACTTCCGGTCGGCCAGCTCGACGATCTTGCCGAGGTACATCACCGCGATGCGGTCCGACACGTGCCGGATGACCGACAGGTCGTGCGCGATGATCACGTACGTGAGGCCGAGCTCCTGCTGGAGGTCGTCCAGCAGGTTGACCACCTGGGCCTGGATGGAGACGTCCAGCGCCGACACCGGCTCGTCCGCGATCACCAGCTTCGGCTTGAGCGCCAGCGCCCGCGCGATGCCGATGCGCTGGCGCTGGCCGCCCGAGAACTCGTGCGGGTAGCGGTTGTAGTGCTCGGGGTTGAGGCCGACCAGCGACAGCAGCCGCTGGACCTCCGCCTTGAGCCCGCCCTCCGGGGTGACCTTCTGGAGCTTGAACGGGGCGCTCACGATGGTGCCCACCGTGTGCCTGGGGTTCAGCGAGCCGTACGGGTCCTGGAAGATCATCTGCACGTCGCGGCGGAGCGGGCGCATGCCCGCCACACCCAGGTGCGTGATGTCCTTGCCCTCGAACTCGATCGTCCCACTGCTCGGTTCGAGCAGCCGGGTGATCAGCCGGCCCATGGTGGACTTGCCGCAGCCGGACTCGCCGACGATGCCGAGGGTCTCACCGCGCCGGACGTCGAAGTCGATGCCGTCGACGGCCTTGACCGCGCCGGCCCGGCGCCGCAGCAGCCCCTTGTGGATCGGGAAGTGCTTGGTCAGGCCGGTGACCTTGAGCAGCGGCTCCGGCGAGGAGGTGGCCTGGCCGGGCAGGGCGGCCGTATCCGTCTTGTGCGTGTCGCTCACAGCTTCGGCGCAATCTCTTCGGTCCAGATCCGGGTCCGCTCCTCCTGCGACATGTGGCAGGCGGACCAGTGGCGGCTGCCGCCGGTCCCCGTGCCGTGCGCCTCCGCGCCGTGTGCCTCCGCGCCGTCCGCCTCCGTGAGTTCGGGCCGCACCGTGCGGGTCACGTTGTCCTTGGGCACGTCGGCGTACGGGCAGCGCGGGTGGAAGGCGCAGCCGCTGGGGATGTTGATGAGGCTGGGCGGGGAGCCCTTGACCGGGATGAGGCGCTCGGTCTGGTCGCGGTCGATGCGGGGCATCGAGCCCAGCAGGCCCCAGGTGTAGGGGTGGCGGGGCTCGTAGAAGACCTTCTCGGCGGTGCCCCGCTCCACGCACCGGCCGCCGTACATCACGAGGAGTTCGTCGGCCATCTCGGCGACCACGCCGAGGTCGTGCGTGATCATGATGACGGCGGAGCCGAACTCCTTCTGCAGGTCCCGGATCAGGTCGAGGATCTGGGCCTGGACGGTGACGTCCAGCGCGGTCGTCGGCTCGTCCGCGATGAGCAGTTCGGGGTTGTTGACCAGCGCCATCGCGATCATCGCGCGCTGGCGCATGCCGCCGGAGAACTCGTGCGGGTAGCTGTCGAAGCGCTTGTGCGGCTCGGGGATGCCGACCCGGTCGAGGAGTTCGACGGCCCGCTTGCGGGCGGCCTTCTTGTCGGCCTTGTTGTGGACCCGGTACGCCTCGGAGATCTGCTTGCCGACGGTGAAGTAGGGGTGCATCGCGGAGAGCGGGTCCTGGAAGATCATCGCGATCTCCCGGCCGCGCAGCTTGCGCACCTCGTCCTCGTCCGCGGTGAGCAGTTCCCTTCCGGCCAGCCAGATCTCGCCGGAGATCCGGGCCTTGCGGCGGCCGTACTGGCCGACCCGGTGCAGGCCCATGATGCCGAGCGAGGTGACCGACTTTCCGGAGCCGGACTCGCCCACGATGCCGAGGGTCTTGCCCTTCTCCAGGGTGAAGCTGAGCCCGTCGACCGACTTGACCAGGCCGTCCTCGGTCGGGAAGTGCACCTTGAGGTCACGGACCTCCAGGAAGGCGGTGGCGGGGACCTTCCCGCCGGCGGGCTGGTTCAGGGCGCCCGCCGGGCCGGCTCCGCCGGACTTGGTCAGGTCGGTCATGACAGCCTCACTCGGGGGTCGATCACCGCGTACAGGAGGTCCACGACGAGGTTCGCCGCGACGACGAAGAAGGCGGCGATCAAGGTGATGCCCAGGATGACCGGCAGGTCGTGGTCACTGATCGCGCGCACCGCGTTGTAGCCGAGGCCGTGCAGCGAGAAGGTGTACTCGGTGAGCACCGCGCCGCCCATCAGGGCGCCGAGGTCCAGACCGAGGACGGTCAGGATCGGCGTCATGGTCGAGCGCATGGCGTGCTTGCCGATGACGACGGGTTCCGTCAGCCCCTTGGCGCGCGCGGTGCGGATGTAGTCCTCGCTGAGGACTTCGAGCATCGTCGCGCGGGTGAGGCGGGCGTACATCGCCGCGTAGAGGAAGGCGAGCGAGACCCACGGCAGGATCATGCCGTTGAACCACTTGCCCGGATCGTCGGCGAAGGAGGCCTCGGGGCGCCCGAACCAGCCGAGCTGGTCCGAGAAGAGGGCGATGAAGAGCATGCCCGTGAAGTAGATCGGCAGGGAGACGCCGGCGAGGGCGATGCCCATCGCCGAACGGTCCAGGGCCGTACCGCGCTTGAGTGCGGAGATGACGCCGGTGGCGACACCGCCGATCACCCAGAGCACGACGGCGCCCGCCGCGAGCGAGAGGGTGACCGGGAGCCAGTCCAGCAGCAGCGGCCACACCTCCTGCTCGGTCTTGAAGGAGTAGCCGAAGCAGGGCGCGGCGCATTGCGTGACGTCGGAGCCGTTGGCGTACGTACGACCCGCCACCAGCCCGACGACGAACTTGCCGAACTGGACGAGGACCGGGTCGTCGAGACCCATCTTCTGCCGGATGCCCTCGATGGCGGCGGGGTCGGACTGCTTCCCGACGAAGTAGAGCGCCGGGTCCGCCCCGATCATCTTGGGGAAGAGGAAGAAGATTCCGAAGGTCACCAGCGAGATGACCAACAGCATGACGATGACGGCGAAGACCCGTCGGATGAGATATGCAAGCACTGCGCTCGGCCTGGCCGCGGCCCGGGGGCGCCCCCTTCTGGAGCGCGCCCCCGGACCGAAACCGCGGCCATCACCTGCCCTTCGTGCCTAGCGGGTGTGGCACTGGAACACTGGAACGGAGAAAGAGGACCGGGTGGGACGGGTGGCTACTTGACGACGCCGAGCGAGGCGTAGTCGTACCGGCCGTTGTAGGCGTCGGAGGTGTAGGCGTTCGTCAGCCGGTCGCTGCGCCAGGTGATCGTCTTGTCGAAGACGAAGGGCAGGTAGACCGCGGACTCGGAGACCTTCTGGTTCATCTGCTTGTAGATGTCGCCGGCCTTGGCCGGGTCGGTCTCCGCGATGGCGTCGTCGAAGAGCTTGTTGATCGCCGGGTCGTTCAGCTCGGAGAAGTTGTTGTTACCGCTCTGGAGGATGAAGCGGCCGTCGACCAGCGGCTGGGAGAAGCCCTGTCCGGTCGGGAAGTCGGCGCCCCAGCCCATGATGATGATGCCGTAGCCCTTCTCCTTGACGACCTTCGGCGACCCTATGATGCCGGAGGTCTGGGCTCCGTCGAACTGGTCGACCTGGGCCTCGATGCCGACCTGCTGCAGGGCGTTCTGCAGGGAGACCGCCGTGGCGACCTCGACGGGCTTGTTGTTGCGGACCGCGATGGTGGTCTTGAAGCCGCCGGGCTTGCCACAGGCCGCCAGGTGCTCCTTGGCCTTCGCGATGTTCGCCTTGCCGTCGTCCTTCAGCGCGCCGTACGGGTCGTAGGCGCCGTCGGCGCCCTTGATGCCCAGCGGGAGCATGTTGGGGGCGATGTCGCCACCGGCCTGCGGGCCGCCGCGGGCGGTCTGGAGGGACTTCTTGTCGGCCGCGTAGATGACGGCCTTGCGGCAGTCGACGTTGTCGAACGGGGCGACCGTCTGCGGGAAGACCGCGTACCGGATGAAGCCGGTCTGGCCGTTGTCCAGGTTGCCCTTGTGGTCGCGCAGCGCGGTGGCGCGGGCCGCCTGGCCGATGCCGGTCGCGTTGATGTCGAGGTCGAACTCGCCGTTCATCAGGCGCTTGTCCATGTCGTCCGCGTTCGCCATGAACGTGACCGAGATGGAGTCCGGGAGCGCCTTGCGGATGGTGTCCGACTCGGGCTTGTACTTCTCGTTGCGCGAGAGCTTCATGCCCTTGTTGGGCTCGTACGAGTCGATCTTGTACGGGCCGTTGGAGAAGGGCTTGAGGCCGTACTTGGCCGCGGTGTCCTTGTCCTGCTTGACCGGGCTCGCGGCCGGCATGGCCAGCATCTGCTCGAAGTCGCCGTTGGGCTTGGGCAGCTTGAAGACGATGGTCTTCGCGTCCGGGGTCTCGATCGCCTTGAGGCCGAGCTTGTCCGGGGCGGTGTCCTTGTAGGGGCCGGGGTACTCGCTCTTCGGGTCGAGGACCTGCATCAGGTAGACCGGCCCGCCGGAGATGACGTCCTGGGCCCAGGTGCGCTCGATGCCGTACTTGACCTCCTGGGCGGTGACGGGGGTGCCGTCCTCCCAGGTCACGTTGTCCTTCAGGGTGTACTTGTACGTGGTGCCGCCGTCGCTGATCTCGGCCTTGGCGGTGGCCAGGTCGGGGACCAGCTCGGTGCTCTGCTCACCGGGGGCCGCCTTGAAGCTGACCAGCTGGCGCGCGTAGTAGCGGGAGAAGTCCCACATGAAGCCGTAGTAACCGCGCTGCGGGTCCCACGAGTCGGCGTCCTGGGTACCGACGAACTTGAGCTCGCCGCCCTTCTTGTCCGACGCGTTGGCGATCTTGCCGATGCCGGCGTTGAAGCCCGCCGCGGCGCCGGCCTTGTCGACCGGCTTCTCGGCGCCGCCGCCACAGGCGGTCGCCGTCAGCATGGCCGCGAGCACGACGGCGGTGCCGGCGGCGAGCCTGCGCTTCGACATGCGATGGGTAGTCACGATGCTCGCAACCCTCCGTTGTAGGTCCGTTGTAGGTCCGATGTGGTCCGGCTCCCGGAGCCGGGCGACCGGGGCGCCCGGCGGGTGGCCGGAACCCCTGCGGCCGGCCGGCTAGCGGGAGCCCTTCGGGTCGAGGGCGTCCCGGACGCCGTCGCCGAAGAGGTTGAAGGCCAGCACGGTGATGAAGATCGCCACGCCGGGGAAGATCATGAAGAGCGGGTCGTCCTGGTAGGTCCGCACGGCCGTGGAGAGGGTCTCTCCCCAGGAGGGCGTGGGCGGCTTGACGCCGACGCCGAGGAAGCTCAGGGCGGCCTCGGTCAGCACGTTGGTGGGGATCATCAGCGTGGAGTAGACGGTGATGGGCGCCACCAGGTTCGGGAGCAGCTCGCGGAAGAGGATGTAGGTCCGGCCCGCGCCCAGGCTGCGCGCCGCCTCGACGTACTCGCGCTCGCGCAGGGACAGGGTCTGTCCGCGGACGATCCGGCCGATGTACGGCCAGCCGAAGAAGCCGATGACCAGCACCAGCACGGCGATCCGCAGGCCCGATCCCTCGAAGCCCCAGAGTTTGCCGGGGACGACGGAGATCAGCGCGATGATGAAGAGCAGCTGCGGGAAGGCGAGGAGCAGGTCCATGACGCGGCTGATGGCCGCGTCGACCCAGCCGCCGAAGTAGCCCGCGACGATGCCGAGGGCGGTGCCGAGGGCGACCGCCACGAAGGCGGAGAGGAAGGCCACGAGCAGCGAGATGCGCGCACCGTAGACGATCCGGCTGAAGACGTCGCGGCCGTTGACCGGCTCGACGCCCAGCAGGAACTCCCCGCTCATCCCGCCCCACTTGCCGGCCGGCAGCCCGAGCAGCGGGTCCAGCATCTCCTCGTGCAGCTCCTCCGGCGGGTGGCCGAACGCCTTGACGATCAGCGGCGCGAAGATCGCGACGAGGATCAGCAGGAGCACGACGACACCACCGGCCAGCGCGACCTTGTCGCGCTTGAGCCGGGACCAGGCGATCTTCCAGGGTGAGCGCCCCTCGATCGCCTTCTGCGGGGGTGCGGGGGCGGCCACGGCCTCGGGCTCGGCCGCGCCGGTGTCGTGCAGTGGTGCCGTCATCGTGGTGGGGACCCCTCTCGGCCGACGGTGGCCGGCCCGTGCCCGCCGCTTCGGCGGCTTGGTTCTGTCGGCGTCGCTGTTGGTGCGGTGGGGGCGAACACGCCTGAAGTGCAGGTGAAGAGCTGGCGTTCGCGGGATGGACCGGTCTTCGGTGGGGGGAGTCTTCAACGGCCTCCCGAGCACCCGCCAGACCTGCCGGTGATGTGATGCGCAACCGTGATCTGCGCCGACGCCTTCCGTTATCCGAACCGGGTGATCTGGTGAGCGGTGAAACAGTGCTCGTTCCACGCGGAACGGACATCCGGCCCAACTGCCTTTTCCCGCACCCTATTTGGACGGACTCCCCCCGCGCATGCGGAACAGGCCGCGCCGGATGTCCGGTGCGGCCTGCGGGACGGTCTGCGGGGGAGCTGCGGCGGGTGGGGCCGCCGGGGCGGCGCGGGGCCGTTCAGTACGACGGGGCCTGGCCCTCGCGGTCGTAGAAGGGGCGGGTCTGGGTGCGCAGCCACATGGCCACCGGGTCGTGCTCGTCGGCCAGCGCGACCGTGCAGACCGGGACGCCCTCGGGGACGGCGCCGACCGACTGCCGCATCATCTCCCGTACGGACTCCAGCGCGGGCGCGGAGGCGTCGTACAGGTCGAGTCCCACCGCGAGGTACGGGGAGCCCAGCGAGGGCTGGACCCAGGCGCGGCGCAGCGAGCGGACGGCCGGGGTGCGGTGCGCGTACTGGGTCAGCAGTCCGTAGAACTGCGGGAGTTCGACGGCGGGTTCGCAGAGCCGCAGCGGGCCGGCCGGCATCCGGTCCAGGCCCGTGGCGATCCGGCGCAGGTCGGCCCAGGGCACGCCGAGGCCGCCGCCCCGCGCGTGCGGGTTGAGCCACAGGCCCCAGCGGTCCGGGTAGAGGGCGCGGGCGACGTCCCGGCCGGTGACCACCTCGTAGCCCCGGTTCCAGCCGCTGGCGTCCAGTTCCCGGGGCGAGGTGACGCAGGGCGCGTAGCCGAGGTTCTCGACCTCCATGCCGGCGTACTGGGCGTCCGGGGAGCCCTGCCGGCCCTGCCAGAGCAGCATCCACAGCCGGCCACCGGCCAGCGCGTGCAGGAGCGCCTCGTAGCTCTCGTAGCGCCCGGGAGCCACCTGGCGCAGCATGTGCTCGACCTGCCCGGCCTCGGCCGTGCCTGACGCACTCACCCGGTACTCCTCCTCGTCCGCCCGTCGTCCACCCGCACCTGGGCGCGGGAGCCCTACCAGCTTAAGCGGCGCCGGTGCCGTGACCGGAAAGGTTTGCCGGTGGGCCCGCGGCGTCCGGTGCGGCGCCCCGCCGGGTTGCCGGGCGGCGCGGGCCGGTGAACCTTTCCGGTCACGGCGCTTACGACAGGTAGAAGGGGGGTACGCGCTCGCGCATCCAGTCGGTGACCGGGTCCTGGACGGCGTCCAGGAGGATCAGCTGGACCGGCCAGGGCGGTGTCACGCGGGCCAGCGCGCGGCCGAGGGCGTCCATCGGGCCGGTGGTGCCCACGGGCACCCACGCCGCGAGCCGGACGCCGACGTACAGCTCGGGTTCCCCGCCCTCGACGCCGGCCAGGCAGCGGTGGGCCGAGGCGACCTCGCCGAGGCCGCGGAACTCCTCGGTGGCGGCGGCCAGGAACTCCACCGGGTCGTCCTGCCAGTCGGGCTCGTAGAGGCGGACCCGGCCGCCGGTGGCCGGCCCGTCGAGCGGGGTGGACCCGGCGCGGCACAGTGCGGCGACGGCGGGCGGGGGGAGCGGGACGCCGACGGCGCCGCCGGGGTTCAGCGCGATGCCGAGCTGTGGGGGCAGCCCGCGGGCGAACTCGTCCGAGGGGGCCACCGCGAAGTCCGTGCCGGGTCCCACGCAGGCGAGGAACTGGGCCTCGGAGGTGTAGACCGGGACGTAGACGGCCCCGCCGATCTCCATCGTGGGCAGGGTCAGGGAGGTCCGGTCGGGCCCGCCGCCCTCGGGCAGGGGCACCCACACCCGGCTGCGCCCGAGCACCTCCAGGATCCGCCCCCCGGCATCCGGCCGCCCGACCACCGCCCCGAGTACCTGTTCCAGCTCATTGCCCGGCCAGCCGCCGCCCTGCATCCCTGCCGCCTTCCCCGTATCCCGCGCCACGTGTCGCCCCGAGGTTAGTGGAAGACGATCCGGGCGACCCGCGAGGCCGAGGCGCGGTCGAGCAGGACCGCCGAGGCGCAGCCCGCCGGCGGCCGGCCCGCCTCCGCCTCGCGCAGCAGCCGTCCCACCGCCCCCTGGTGCCGGGCGAAGGCGTACGCCGACACGCGGCGGCCCCGGGCGGCCTGCCCGGCCAGCGCCTCCTCGGCGCCGCTGTCCAGGAGGAGCAGGTGCAGCGCCCGGCCCCGGCGCCGCGCGGCCCCGGCGAGCAGGCCCCGTACCCAGCTCTGGGTCCCGCAGTCGTGGACGACCGCCGAGGCGCCGGAGCGCAGCGTCCGCCACAGCCCCCAGTAGTGCGCGGCGCGGACCAGCGGGCGGTACACGGCGTAGGGCAGGGCGGCCGGCATCCGGCGCTCCCAGCGTTCGCGGGCGTCCTGGGAGTCGATGCCGCCGCCCGGGGCGGCGCGTTTGATCAGGGTGCTCTTGCCGCCGCCGGGCAGGCCGGAGACCACGACGATGTCCCCCGCCGCGAAGCCGAGCCACCGCGGGCCGTGCGCTCCGGGGCCGCGCAGGTCGCGGACGCGGGCGCCGCGCTCGGCGGTCTCCCGTTCCCGGGCGGGCAGGCCCCGCTGGGCCGGAACCCCGTCCACCGTCCCCGTCGTCGCCAGCACTCGGAATCTCCGCACAGTGATCGTCTCCCCCCGGTACCGGGCCGCAAGGACCCCCTGCCCACTGAGTGTAAAGAGACGGTAATCCGGCGGGGCCGGTTCCGGCCGGACGCGCGCGGGGCTCGTGCGATCTTCCGGCCCGCACGCCCGCCCGCCACCGGGGCGTGCAATGATGTGCGCCATCTGGACCAACTGCATACCGGCCGCTTGAATCCGCGCGGGAGAGTCCCGGCACGCCGCAAGGCCGTGCACGGGCGCCGAAGGAGCAAGTACCTCCCTTGAATCTCTCAGGCCCCGTACCGCGTGGATGAGGCAGATCTGAAAAGCGAGCCGCGTCCTTCGTCCGTGAGGCGCGCTCCACCCAAGGTGCAAGTCGGGAATTCCGGGCGGGATCGAAAGATCGCGAGTCCCGGAGGAACTCCCGGCGAACCTCTCAGGTTCCGATGACAGATGGGGAGGAACGTCCTCGTCATGTCATGTCGATGCCCTGGGACCCGGGAGCCACACCCATGAGCACTGCCCCCCGTCTGACCGCCCTCGATGCGCTGCACCGTTCCCTCGGTGCGACCATGACCGATTTCGCGGGCTGGGACATGCCCCTGCGGTACGGCAGCGAGCGCGACGAGCACAACGCCGTCCGTACCCGGGCCGGTCTCTTCGACCTGTCCCACATGGGCGAGATCACCCTGACCGGCCCGGAGGCCGTCAAGGCCCTGGACCACGCGCTGGTCGGCAACATCTCGACCGTCGGCGTCGGCCGGGCCCGCTACACGCACATCTGCCAGGAGGACGGCGGGATCGTCGACGACCTGATCGTCTACCGCCTGGCCGAGACCGAGTTCATGGTGGTCGCCAACGCCTCCAACGCCCAGGTGGTCCTGGACGCCCTGACCGTGCGCGCCGCCGGCTTCGACGCCGTGGTCCGTGACGACCGCGACGCGTACGCGCTCCTCGCGGTGCAGGGCCCCGAGTCCCCCGGCATCCTCGCCTCGCTGACCGACGCCGACCTGGACGGGCTCAAGTACTACGCGGGCCTGCCGGGCACGGTGGCCGGGGTGCCGGCGCTGATCGCGCGTACGGGGTACACGGGCGAGGACGGCTTCGAGCTGTTCGTGGCGCCCGAGCACGCCGTGGAGCTGTGGCAGGCGCTGATGAAGGCGGGCGAGGGCGTGGGCCTGGTCCCGGCCGGGCTCTCCTGCCGCGACACCCTGCGCCTGGAGGCGGGCATGCCGCTGTACGGGCACGAGCTGACCACCTCGCTGACCCCGTTCGACGCGGGTCTGGGCCGGGTCGTGAAGTTCGAGAAGGAGGGCGACTTCGTGGGCCGCGCCGCCCTGGAGGCCGCCGCCGAGCGCGCCGCCGCCGCGCCGCCGCGCAAGCTGGTCGGCCTGATCGCCGAGGGCCGCCGCGTCCCGCGCGCCGGGTTCCCGGTCGTCGCGGACGGCGTGGTCGTCGGCGAGGTCACCTCCGGCGCCCCGTCCCCGACGCTCGGCAGGCCGATCGCGATGGCGTACGTGGACGCGGCGCACGCCGCGCCCGGCACCTCCGGCGTCGGTGTCGACATCCGCGGTACGCATGAGCCGTACGAGGTCGTGGCCCTGCCGTTCTACAAGCGGCAGAAGTAGTACCCCGCGCCCGGCCCCGCCGTCAGGGCGGCCGGACCGGCGTCCCCGCGGCGCCGTCCCGGCCGTCCGCGCGGCGGCGCCCGGGTGTGTCGCGCCACCGTCTCAGCACCCGAGACCACATTCGTATCCACTCCCCCGCATCCAGGAGAATCAGGTCATGAGCAACCCCCAGCAGCTGCGTTACAGCAAGGAGCACGAGTGGCTGTCGGTCGCCGAGGACGGCGTCTCGACGGTCGGCATCACGGAGTTCGCGGCCAACGCGCTCGGTGACGTCGTCTACGCCCAGCTCCCCGAGGTGGGCGACACCGTGACCGCGGGCGAGACCTGCGGCGAGCTGGAGTCGACCAAGTCGGTCAGCGACCTGTACTCCCCCGTCACCGGTGAGGTCGTCGAGGCCAACCAGGACGTCGTGGACGACCCCGCTCTCGTGAACACCGCGCCGTTCGCGGGTGGCTGGCTGTTCAAGGTGCGCGTCTCGGAGGAGCCGGCCGACCTGCTCTCCGCCGAGGAGTACGCCGCGCTGACCCACTCCGACAACTGACACCCCAGGGGATCTTGATGTCCGTGCTGAACACCCCGCTCCACGAGCTCGACCCCGACGTCGCCGCCGCCGTCGACGCCGAGCTCGTACGCCAGCAGTCGACCCTGGAAATGATCGCGTCGGAGAACTTCGCTCCGGTCGCCGTCATGGAGGCCCAGGGCTCGGTCCTGACCAACAAGTACGCCGAGGGCTACCCGGGCCGCCGCTACTACGGTGGCTGCGAGCACGTGGACGTGGTCGAGCAGATCGCGATCGACCGCGTCAAGGCGCTGTTCGGCGCCGAGGCCGCGAACGTCCAGCCGCACTCGGGCGCGCAGGCCAACGCCGCCGCGATGTTCGCGCTGCTGAAGCCGGGCGACACGATCATGGGCCTGAACCTGGCCCACGGCGGTCACCTGACCCACGGCATGAAGATCAACTTCTCCGGCAAGCTCTACAACGTGGTCCCGTACCACGTGGACGGGACCGGCCAGGTCGACATGGCCGAGGTCGAGCGCCTGGCCAAGGAGTCCAAGCCGCAGCTGATCGTCGCCGGCTGGTCCGCCTACCCGCGCCAGCTCGACTTCGCCGCCTTCCGCCGGATCGCGGACGAGGTCGGCGCGTACCTGATGGTCGACATGGCGCACTTCGCCGGTCTGGTCGCGGCCGGGCTGCACCCGAACCCGGTGCCGCACGCCCACGTCGTCACCACCACCACGCACAAGACCCTCGGCGGTCCGCGCGGTGGCGTGATCCTGTCGACGCAGGAGCTGGCCAAGAAGATCAACTCGGCGGTCTTCCCGGGCCAGCAGGGCGGCCCGCTGGAGCACGTGATCGCGGCCAAGGCCGTCTCCTTCAAGATCGCGGCATCGGAGGACTTCAAGGAGCGCCAGGTGCGCACCCTGGAGGGCGCGAAGATCATCGCCGAGCGCCTGATCCAGCCGGACGTCACCGAGGTGGGCGTCTCCGTCCTCTCCGGCGGCACGGACGTGCACCTGGTCCTGGTCGACCTGCGCGACTCCGAGCTGGACGGCCAGCAGGCCGAGGACCGCCTCCACGGGATCGGCATCACGGTCAACCGGAACGCGATCCCGAACGACCCGCGCCCCCCGATGGTCACCTCGGGCCTGCGGATCGGCACGCCGGCGCTGGCCACCCGCGGCTTCGGCGCCGAGGACTTCACCGAGGTCGCGGAGATCATCGCGTCCGCGCTGAAGCCCGCCTTCGACGCCGCCGACCTGACGGCGCGCGTCTCGGCCCTCGCCGCGAAGTTCCCGCTGTACCCGACGCTCTGACCGTAGCGCCGCTCCCGGGCCGGGCCGTTCCCGGTCCGGCCCGGGAGCGGCGGCCGGAGGGCCCGGTCCTGTCCGCGAGGAGGGACCGGGCCCTTCGCGTGACCGGGGCTTCCCGCGGCCGGGGCCGCAGGGTGCCCCGGGGCCCGTCGGCGGACGACCGCCGTCCGACGTCCGACGTCCGATGTCCGCCGTCCTCCCGGCCGGAACGGGTCCGGCCAGGCCAGGGTCCGGCTGCCGTACGGCAGCCCGTACGGCAGCCCGTACGGCAGCCGTCAGGACCCGGCCGGACCTGGCCGGACCTGGCCGAGCCGGTCCGGTCGCCGGTACCGGGCGGCCCCGCGCCGCCATAGAAGCCCCAGGAACCCCAGGGGCCTCGTCCGCCCGCCCCTCCTCCGGGGCCACAGCCCCGCTCCGGCGCCGTCCCGTACGGGCTCGCGCCCGGCTCCTTCCTCACGGGTTAGTCTCGCCTGTCGGACAAAAACCGAACAATCGACCTATCCTGCCCCGTCCACCCCACGAGCAGACAAGGGAGTCCGCCAGTGGCCATCTCCGTCTTCGACCTCTTCTCCATCGGCATCGGCCCGTCCTCCTCCCACACGGTCGGTCCGATGCGCGCGGCACGGATGTTCGTGACCCGGCTGAAGAAGGACGGCGTCCTCGCACAGACCGCGTCCGTACGGGCCGAACTCTTCGGCTCGCTCGGCGCGACCGGCCACGGCCACGGCACCCCCAAGGCGGTGCTGCTGGGCCTGGAGGGCCACTCCCCGCGCACGGTCGACGTGGAGACCGCCGACGCCGAGGTCGAGCGCATCCGCCGGACGGGCCGGCTGCGGCTGCTGGGCACCGAGATAGGCGAGGGCCACGAGATCGCCTTCGACGAGCCGAACCAGCTGATCCTGCACCGCCGCCGCTCCCTGCCGTACCACGCCAACGGCATGACCCTCTTCGCCTACGACACGGCGGGCACCCCGCTGCTGGAGAAGACGTACTACTCGGTCGGCGGCGGCTTCGTCGTGGACGAGGACGCGGTCGGCGAGGACCGGATCAAGCTCGACGACACCGTGCTGAAGTACCCCTTCCGCTCCGGTGACGAGATGCTCCGCCTGGCGAACGAGACCGGCCTGTCGATCTCCTCCCTGATGCTGGAGAACGAGAAGACCTGGCGCACCGAGGACGAGATCCGCGAGGGCCTGCTGGAGATCTGGCGCGTCATGCAGTCCTGCGTCGCGCGCGGCATGTCCCGCGAGGGCATCCTCCCGGGCGGTCTGCGGGTCAAGCGCCGGGCCGCCTCCACGGCGCGCCAGCTGCGCGCCGAGGGCGACCCGCTGCTGCACCGCAGCGAGTGGGCGACGATCTACGCGATGGCGGTCAACGAGGAGAACGCGGCGGGCGGCCGGGTCGTGACCGCCCCCACCAACGGCGCGGCGGGCGTCCTGCCGGCCGTCCTGCACTACTACATGAACTTCGTGCCGGGCGCCGACGAGGACGGCGTGGTCCGCTTCCTCCTGGCGGCGGGCGCGATCGGCATGCTCTTCAAGGAGAACGCCTCGATCTCGGGCGCCGAGGTCGGCTGCCAGGGCGAGGTGGGCTCCGCCTGCTCCATGGCGGCGGGCGCCCTCGCCGAGGTCATGGGCGGCACCCCGGAGCAGGTCGAGAACGCGGCCGAGATCGGCATGGAGCACAACCTGGGCCTGACCTGCGACCCGGTCGGCGGCCTGGTCCAGATCCCGTGCATCGAGCGCAACGGCATGGCGGCGGTCAAGGCCGTCACGGCGGCCAGGATGGCGCTGCGCGGCGACGGCAGCCACAAGGTCTCCCTCGACAAGGTCATCAAGACCATGAAGGAGACGGGCGCGGACATGAAGGTCAAGTACAAGGAGACGGCCCGCGGCGGCCTCGCGGTCAACGTCATCGAGTGCTGACGTAGACACGGCCCCGCCCGCGTCGGCGGAGGCGGGGACGGACACGAGGCCCGGCGGGCCGCTTCGCGGGAAGCGGTCCGGCGGGCCTCGTACTGTCCGCCCCGGCGGCGCTCCGGGTCCGAAGGGGCGCTCCGGGTCCGAGGGGGGGGCTCCCGTGGCCGTCGGCGGGAACGGACCGCAGGTGGGCTGCCCGGACGGGTTGTGGGGCGTCGGCGGCGGGACTAAGGTCAGCGGGCCTTGGTGTTCGGGAAACCGGTGGGAAACCGGTGCGGCCCTCGCCACTGTGATCGGGAAGTCCGGCTCCACTCCTGCGGGAAGCCACTGGGACCACGCGGGGAACCGCACGGGCCCGGGAAGGCGGAGCCAGGGCATCAGTACCCGTGAGCCAGGAGACCGGCCAGGGCGCGTCGTCCATCCACGAGGTGCTGGAGAGGTCTCCCCCACTCATGCATATAGCCGAGGGGTTCCTACCCCCTTTGCACGCGGTCGCCTGGGGCGCCGCGTCCGCTCCCTTCGTCGTCCACGGGGTCCGCGCCCTCACCCGCGAGGTGAAGGAGCATCCCGAGAGCACGCTGCTGCTCGGGGCGTCCGGAGCGTTCACTTTCGTCCTGTCCGCCCTGAAGATCCCTTCGGTGACGGGCAGTTGCTCGCACCCCACCGGCACCGGGCTCGGCGCCATCCTCTTCCGTCCGCCGATCATGGCGGTGCTCGGCACGATCACCCTGCTCTTCCAGGCGCTGCTGCTGGCCCACGGCGGGCTGACCACGCTGGGCGCCAACGTCTTCTCGATGGCGATCGCCGGGCCCTGGGCGGGGTACGGGGTCTACCGGCTGCTGCGCAGGGCCGGGGCGCCGCTGATGGTGACCGTCTTCTTCGGCGCCTTCTTCGCCGACCTGGTCACCTACTGCGTCACCAGCGTCCAGCTCGCGGCGGCCTTCCCGGACCCGGGTACCGGCTTCGCGGGCGCGCTCGCGAAGTTCGGCGGGATCTTCGCCGTCACCCAGATCCCGCTCGCGGTCAGCGAGGGGCTGCTGACGGTCCTCGTGATGCGGCTGCTGATGCGGTCGAGCCGCTCGGACCTGGTCCGGCTGGGCGTCGCCCGGCTCACCCGGGGCAAGGCCGCGCCCGGAAACCGGCCGGAGGCGGCGCTGTGACGAGCCGGAGGACGAAGGCAGGGACAGGGCCAGGGACAGGGGCGGGGACGAGGACGAGGACGAGGACGATGGCGATGAGCCGGCACGCGAAGATCAACACTCTGCTGCTGCTCCTGGTGGCGGCGCTGGCCGTGCTCCCCCTCGCGCTGGGGATGGGCGAGGGCAAGGAGGAGCCGTTCGCGGGCGCCGACGCCCAGGCCGAGGCGGCCATCACCGAACTGGACCCGGACTACGAGCCGTGGTTCACCCCGCTGTACGAACCTCCGTCCGGGGAGGTCGAGTCCGCGCTCTTCGCCCTCCAGGCGGCGCTCGGCGCGGGCCTGCTCGCGTACTACTTCGGGGTCCGTACGGGCCGCCGCCAGGGCGCCGCCGCCGCGACGGCCGCCGCCCGGGGGGACCGGCCGGACGGGCCGGAGGCCGCGGACCGGGGCCCCGCACCGGGCCCCGGCCCCGCCCCCGCGCCGTCCCCCGGCCCGGACCCCGGCCCGCCGCCGGGGCCCGTCACCCGGGTGGAGCCGTAGCCGGTGCTGCCCATCGACGTGGCGGCGCACAGCAGCCGCTGGCGCCACCGCCACCCGCTGGAGAAGGCGCTGCTGGGGCTCGGGCTGACGGTCACGGCCGTCTGCCTGCCGCCCTGGCCCGGCGGGCCGCTGGTCGCCGTCGCCACGCTCGCCCTGCTCCTCGGCCCGGCCGAGGTGGCCGGGCGGCAGCTGTGGCGGGCCTTCCGTATCCCGCTCGGCTTCTGTGTCACGGGGGCGGTGCCGCTGCTGTTCGCGGTGGGCGGCCCGTCGGGGCCGGTCTCACCGGCCCCGGACGGTCCGCTCCGCGCGGCGGAGCTGCTGCTGCGCACCTCGTCGGCCTCGCTCGGCCTGCTGCTGTTCGCCTTCACCACCCCCGTCTCGGACGTGCTGCCCCGGCTGGTGCGGGCCGGGGTCCCGGCCCCGGTGGTGGACGTGGCCCTGGTCATGTACCGGATCGGGTTCCTGCTGCTCGACTCCCTCGCCCAGGTCCACCGCGCCCAGGCGGCCCGGCTGGGCCAGAGGGGCCGGGCGGCGGTGTGGCGTTCGCTGGCCGGGCTCGCCGCGACCGCCTTCGTCCGGGCCTTCGACCGCGCGGCGCGGCTCCAGGAGGGCCTGGCCGGGCGCGGCTACGACGGCACGCTGCGGGTGCTCGTCCCCCAGGCGGCGCTGTCCTGGCGGTTCCTGGCCGGGACCGCCGCCCTGCTGATCTCCCTGGTCACCGTGACCCTCGTCCTGAAGGAGCTGTACCTGTGAGGCCGTCGGTGGAGCTGGTGGGGGCGGGGTACGCGTACGAGGACGGGCCCGAGGTCCTCTCCGGCGTGGATTTCGGGATCGCGCCGCAGCGGGCGCTGGTCCTGCTGGGCCGCAACGGCAGTGGCAAGACCACGCTGATGCGGCTGCTGAGCGGGGGGCTGCGGCCGGGCTCCGGGGCGCTGCTGCTCGACGGCGTGCGGGTGACGTACGACCGGGCCGGTCTGACCCGGCTGCGGACGGCGGTGCAGCTCGTCGTGCAGGACCCGGACGACCAGCTCTTCGCGGCCTCGGTGGAGCAGGACGTCTCCTTCGGGCCGATGAACCTGGGGCTGGCGCCCGGGGAGGTCCGGGCCCGGGTCGGTGACGCGCTGGCCGCGCTGGACATCACGGCGCTGCGGGACCGCCCGACCCACCTCCTCTCGTACGGCCAGCGCAAGCGCGCGGCGATCGCGGGCGCGGTGGCGATGGCTCCGCGCGTGCTGATCCTGGACGAGCCGACGGCCGGGCTGGACCCGGACGGGCAGGAGCGGCTGCTGGACGTCCTGGCGGGTCTGCGTGCGCGGGGGACGACGGTGGTGATGGCCACGCACGACGTGGACCTGGCGGTCCGGTGGGCGGACGACGCGGCGGTCCTCACCCCGGCGGGCATCCGGCTGGGCCCGGCCCCGGCCCTGCTGTCGGACCCGGAGCTGCTGGCCTCGGCGGGGCTGCGCCAGGCGTGGTCCCCGGCGGTGACGGCGTTCCTGCGCGCCCGGGGCCTGCTCGCCGCCGACGCCCCGGGCCCGCGCGTGCCCGAGGCGCTGGCCGCCTGGGAGCCGGGGCCGGTCCGGGGCTGACCGGGGCGCGGGGCCGGTCCGGGCGCGGGGCCAGGTCCGGTCCGGCGCTCCGGGCGGTCGCAAACCTAGGATGGCGCCATGTCGCTCCCGCACGCCATCCTCACCGCCCTCCTCGAAAAGCCCTCGTCCGGGCTGGAGCTGACCCGGCGGTTCGACAAGTCGATCGGGTACTTCTGGTCCGCGACGCACCAGCAGATCTACCGCGAGCTGGGCCGGCTGGAGGAGGCCGGGCTGATCCGGGCGCTGCCCGGCCAGGTCCCGGTCCGGGGGCGGCGCAAGGAGTACGAGGTGCTCCCGGAGGGCAGTGCGGAGCTGGCGCGGTGGGTCGCCGGGAGCCAGGACCCGAAGCCGATCCGGGACCCCCTGCTGCTGCGGGTCCGGGCGGCCGGGGTGGTGGGGGCGCAGGGCCTGGCCGGGGAGTTGCGGCGCCATCTGGAGCTGCACCGCGGGCAGTTGGCGATGTACGAGGCGATCGAGGCGAAGGACTTCCCGCCGGGCCGGGACTCCGAGGAGGACCGGCTGCGCCGGCTCGTCCTGCACGGGGGGATCGGTCTGGAGACGTTCTGGCTGCGCTGGCTGGAGGAGGCGCTCGACGAGGTCCCGGAAGTGCTGGAAGTCCCGGCGGCTCCGGAGCGAGGTCCCGCAGCCGGGGTCCCGGAGTGAGGTCCCGGAGCCGGGGTTCCCGGACGTGACAGCGCCCTCCGGCCCGGCAGGGGGCGGAGGGCGTGCGCGGGGCGTGGGCGGGCTACTTGTTGACGGAGGACCAGAACTCGTCGAAGCTCAGCAGGCCGTCGCCGTTGGCGTCCTTGGAGGCGATCACGGCGTCCGCGACCGGGCCGGTGACGAACCCGTCGCCCATGGCGGCCATGGCCGCCCGGAACTCGTCGGCCGTGACGAAGCCGTCGCCGTTCTTGTCGAAGTTGCCGAACGTCGTCCGTGCGTTATCGATGTCCGCCACTGGGTCCACCCCTTCTTGGTGCTTGCTGACCGGCTCAGGGTAACGGCCGGTCCCTCCCGCCCCTCCTGCGGGTCCCTACGCGATCCTTACGGCCGGGCGGTGTCCCGGGAGTTCTCCATGATCCCGGGACACCGCGCGGCCCCGGGACACCGCGCGGCCCGGGACACCGCGCGGCCGTGGTTCAGCGGCCGGGGTTCAGCGGAAGATGCCGGTGTGGCCGAGCGAGTAGCGGCCGGGCTGCGGGTAGACGGCGAGTCCGTGCGGGCCGTCGCCCACCGGGATGCGGGCCAGTTCCTCGCCCGACCTGGTGTCGATCGCGTAGACCTCGGAGTTGTAGCGGCCCGACAGCCACAGCACCTTGCCGTCGGCGGAGACCCCGCCCATGTCGGGGCTGCCGCCTTCCGGCAGCTCCCACTTCTTGGTGAGGCGGTTCGCCTTGAAGTCGAAGACGGAGACGCTGCCCTCGCCCCGGTTGGAGACGTACATCTCCTTGGAGTCGCGGCTGACGTAGAGGCCGTGGCAGCCCTTGCCGGTGAGCAGCAGGGTGGGGGTGTCGAACCGGTCGCCGTTGAGCACCCACATGCCGTGGGCCATCATGTCCGCGACGTAGAAGGTCTTCCCGTCCGGGGAGACCTTGACGTCCTGCGGCATCGCGCCCTCGAACGGCAGTTCCTGCTGGCCGACGACCTCCATCTTCTCGGTGTCGACCTTGAGCAGCTCGCCGGAGAACTCGCAGCTCACGATGAAGTACCGGCCGTCGGCGGAGAAGTCCGCGTGGTTGACGCCGAAGCAGCTGACGGGGACGGTCTTGACCCGGTTCATGGTGTGCGGGTCGCGGAAGACCAGTTCCTTGTCCATCGAGGCCATGACGATCGCGTACTTGCCGTTGGGCGTGAAGTACAGGTTGTACGGGTCGTGCACCTCGACGGGTTCCCCGGCCTTGCCGGTGGCCGGGTCGATGGGGGTGAGCGTGTGGCCCCGGTTGTTGTTGACCCAGAGGGTCTTCATGTCCCAGGAGGGGACGACGTGCTGGGGCTGGTTGCCGACCGGGATGGTCTCGATGACCTTGTAGGTGGCCGGGTCGATGACGGACACCGTGTTGGAGCTGGTGTTCGGCACGTAGACGCGGGACGGGAAGTTCTTGACCACCGGGGAGAGCTGGTTCGGCCGGTCGGCCGCGTACACGTCGTGGGGGTCGAGGAGCGGGGGCATTCCGGGCAGGCCCGGCGGGGCCGCCGGGACGGCCTTGGCGGGGGCCTTGGAGCCGAGGGCCTCGGCGGGCCCCTTGTCGGCCGATCCGCAGCCGGCCAGGGCGGCGAGGACCAGACCGGCCAGCAGCACGCTGGCCTTCCGGGGAAGGCGGGTGGTCGTCATGGGGTCAGCAGCTCCGTGGTGGTCACCGCGCGCAGCTTGCGGCGCGTGAGTTCTTCGAGGAGGGGCGGCATCGCGGCGACCGTGTCCGCGTAGCCGAAGTGCAGGCTCACCACCGATCCGTCGCGGATCGTCCCGGTGACGTTGCGGAGGACGGCCGCGGCGCCGGGCGAGGTGAAGTCGAGGGAGTCCACGTCGTACGAGAGGACGTGCGGGTAGCCCGCCCGCCCGGCCAGTTCCTGGACGAGCGGGGTGGCGTACTGCGTCTGGGAGGGCCGGAACCAGGTGCCGATGGAGCCGGTGAGCCGCTTGAGCCGCTGGGCGCAGCCGGTGATCTCGGCGTACGCCTGCGCCTCGGGCAGGTCGTTGAGCGCCAGGTGGTGCTGGGTGTGGTTGCCGAGCTCGTGGCCGCCGTCGAGGACCCGGCGGGCCAGCTCCGGGTGGGTGTCGAGCCAGGTCCCGATGGCCAGTACGGTGACCCGCGCGCCCGCCTTCTCGGCCTCGGCCAGCACCGACCGGGCGGTGGCGGGGTCCCCGTTGCCGTGGAAGGTGAGGGCGACCCGGGGGCGGTCGCGCGGGCCGTGGCCGATCTCGACGGGCTGCCCGGCGAAGCGGCGCGGTGCGGGCGCGGCGGGCGGTGCGGCGGGCCGGCCCGGGGTGGAGCGGGCGGCGGAGGGCGGCGGCGCGCCGGGGCCGCCTCCGCCCGTGCCGCAGGCGGCGGTGAGGGCACCGGCGGCGACCGCCGCCCCGGCGCGCAGGGCCGTACGACGGTCTGGGTTGCAGATCACCTGTCCATTTAAGGGGTGGATGACCCGAGAGGTAATGATTGACCCAATTCAGGACCTCAGTCGGACCAGTCCGTCAGACGATCCGTCCAGCATGTGGTCAACGATTTACGCGCGGCGGCTGATACTTATTCATTGATTACGAGGTGAGTGACCCATCAAACCTAGGATTTAGGTATAAACTCTTAGGGTATACACACTTATGTCCCAGTTTGAACTTTTGGTGTTTGGGTTCTCTTCTGCCATAGTCGGAACCACGACTTCCCCTTGACCCGAGCGAAGTCTCCACGCCGAGGACCACACCCCATCCGGTCCTCGGCGCACCCATGAAACCCCCGCAGCGCCTCACCTCGGCGACAGGGGGTTTCTGGCGTTTCCGGGCCCAAGAACGCCGCCCGCATCGACCCGCGCCGCCCCGCTCCGGGCTAGCGGTCGGCGACCCGCATCTCGAACCAGGTGCGCTTGCCGCGCGGCAGCAGATCGGCGCCCCAGCGGTCGGAGAGCTTGTCCACGAGGAAGAGGCCCCGGCCCGTGGTGTCCATGTCGTGGACCGGCATCAGGCAGGGCAGTCCGCGCGAGGGGTCGCGCACCTCCACCCTGATCCAGCCGCGCCGCCGCACCATCCGCAGGCCGAAGGAGCGGGCACCGGTGTGCCGGACCGCGTTGCCGACCAGCTCGGAGACGAGCAGGACCGCGTACTCGGAGGTCTGCGGCGTCAGGCCCCAGAGGCGGATCACCACGCACTGGGTGAGCCGGCGCGCGATGCCCGCCGACTCGGGCATCGAGGGGAGGGTCACTTCCGCCTCGGCCGGGTTCCCGTACGTCTCCAGCGCCTTGAGGCCCTGTTCGTCCTCGGCCGCCGCCGTGAGCCGCACCGCCGACACACCGCCGCGCTGCCACGGCTGTTCCACACCCTCCAGGCCCGCCATGGCCCCATCATGGACGGCCCGGTGGCCCGTTCGGGCCGTTCCCCCGGAACCCGCCCCCCGGAACCAGGAGTTCCAGGGGGCTCGCGTACCGGACGAAAGACCGACGCGGGCGCACGGCACCCGCTCTGAGCTGCGGCGACGTGAAGGAGAGCGGCGAGGACGGCCAGTGGATCACCTGTTCGCCTTAAGGCTGTCTTAAGTCCTGGCTCATCCACCCACAGGGAGGACCGCGCCGCCCCGTCCGCCGCGCACGCCCGGGCCCGCGCCCGGGCCGCATCAGGGGCCCGGGCTCAGACGAAGCGGGCCTTGCCCGGGCCCTCCTCGACGAAGCTGCGCATGCCGCGCTCGCGGTCCTCGGTGGCGAACAGGGCCGCGAACCAGGTGCGTTCGACGGTCAGCCCGGTGTCGATGCCGGTCTCCAGGCCCCCGTCCACGCACTCCTTGGCGGCGCGCAGCGCGATCGCCGGGCCCTGCGCGAGCTTCGCGGCCCACGCGTACGCCTGCGGGTACACCTCGGCGGCGGGCACGACCCGGTCGACCAGGCCCAGGGTGAGCGCCTCCTCGGCCCTGACCATGCGCCCGGTGAAGATCAGGTCCTTGGCGCGGGAGGGGCCGACCAGCCGGGAGAGCCGCTGGGTGCCGCCCGCGCCCGGGATCAGGCCGAGCAGGATCTCGGGCTGGCCGAGCTTCGCGTTGTCGGCGGCGATCCGGTAGTCGGCGCAGAGCGCGAGCTCGCAGCCGCCGCCCAGCGCGTAGCCGGTGACGGCGGCGACGACGGGCTTGGGAATCCGGGCCACCGCGGTGAAGGCCTCCTGGAGCGCGCGGGACCGCACGACCATCGCCGCGTGGTCCATCGTCTGCATCTCCTTGATGTCCGCGCCGGCCGCGAAGACCTTCTCGCCGCCGTAGAGGACGACGGCCCGGACGTCGGCGCGGTCGGTGACCTCCGCCGCGAGCTCGCGCAGCCGGTCCTGGGCGGCGATGTCCAGCGCGTTCATGGGCGGCCGGTCCAGCAGGATCGTGCCGACACCTTCGGAGACTTCGAGAGAGAGGGTCATACGGGGAAGGCTAGGCCCTGCGGATGTGAAGCGGCCCGGTGCCGTGGATCACAGCACCGGGCCGCCCGGAGTTCCCGCGCCCCTGCGCGAGGGGCTACTTGACCCACTCCGCCCAGTCCATGTTCCAGCCGTTGAGGCCGTTGTCCGGGGCGATCTGCCCGTCCTGGGAGTTCTTCACGACGACCACGTCGCCGATCAGCGACTCGTTGTAGAACCAGGCCGCCGGGGTCTCGTCGTCGCCCGCGCCCCGTACGTCGCGCAGCCCCACGCAGCCGTGGCTGACGTTCTGCGCGCCGAAGGTGGACGGGGCGGCCCAGTAGTTGCCGTGGATGAAGGTGCCGGAGGTGGACAGTCGCATCGCGTGCGGGACGTCCTTGATGTCGTACTCGCCGCCGAAGCCGACGGTCGCGCCGTTCATCCGCGTCACCTTGTACTTCTCGCTGATGACCATCTGCCCGTTGTACGTGGTCGTCGCCGGGGCGCCCGCCGTGACCGGGAGGTCCTTCAGCTGCTGCCCGTCGCGGACGACCGTCATCCGGCGGGTGTCCGCGTCGACCGTGGAGACCTGGGAGCGGCCGATGGTGAAGGTGACCGTACGGGTCTGCTTGCCGTGGACGCCCGGGCGGCCCTCCACCCCGTCGAGGGCGAGTTTCAGGGTGACCCGGGTGCCCGGGGCCCAGTACGTCTGGGGGCGGAAGTCGAGCCGGTCGTTGCCGAACCAGTGGCCCTCGACGGGCACCGGCGGCTCGGCGGTGACCGTGACGGCCTTCTCGACGGCGGCGGTGTCGGTGATGCCGCGGCTGAAGTGGACCGAGACGGGCATGCCCACGCCGACGGTCGAACCGTCCTCGGGCGTGTAGTGGCCGACGAAGGTGCTGTGGGGGGTCAGGGTGGTGAAGGTGGTGTCCTTGACCGACTCCCGGCCGGCCGTGTCCTTGGCGACCGCGTGCACCTTGTACTCGGTGGCGGCGGCCAGGTGGCGGTCCGGTTCCCAGCTCGCCCCGTCGGTGGCGAGCCGCCCCGCCACCGCGTTGCCCTTGGTGTCGGCGACGCTCACCTGGGTGAGCCGGCCGCCGGTGCTGGATATCCGCAGGACCCCGCTGGTGGCGGTCTCCTTGGCCCCGTCGTCCGGCTTGACGCTGACGACGGCCCGGGAGGCCACCGCGTCGATCGTGCCGACCACGGTGTCACCGGCCTTGTCCCCGCCGCCACCGGTGGGGGCGGGGCCGCCGCCGCACGCGCCGGTGAAGAACAGGGCCGCCCCCAGCAACACCGCGGACAGACCGCTGCGGCCACGTATCGGCTGCAGGTTCACTCGTCTTCTCCCCATGTCCCCCGCGCACGGAAAATCGCGCGTCTGGCCACAGGAAATCACATGGTCGGACTGCGGGAAGCCACGGTCCTGTCACCGTTTTGTCCCAAGCGTCCGGAAGCCGTGTCCCTGGGTTCCTCAGCCGTCGGTGCCCGGTTTGGTACCCCAGACGTAGACGGCGTCGCCCTCGGCGAGCAGGTCCCACAGCCGCGCGGCGTCCGGGACGGAGAGGTTGACGCAGCCGGCCGAGCCACCGTGGGCGTAGAGGTCGCCGGGGCGTCCGTGCAGGGCCTGTCCCCCGTCGAAGAACTGGGCGTACGGCATGGGGGCGTCGTCGTAGAGCGTGGACCTGTGGTCCTTGTTGCGCCAGTAGATCTCGTGCCAGCCGGTGCGGGTCTCCTCGTCGTCGCGGCCGGTGCGGACGGGCACGGGCGCGAAGAGGACGCGGCGGTCGCGCTGCACCCAGAGCAGTTGGCGCCTCAGGTCCACGCAGGTCACCCGGTGCGGGCGGACGGGGCAGCCGCCGTCGGCGTTGGGGTTGGCGCGGGCGGCGACGGCGACCATGGTGCGGTAGGTGACCAGGCCCGCGTAGCCGTCGGCGGGCTTGATCCGGTGGGTCCGCTGGAAGGCGCGGACCGCCGCGCAGTCGGCCGGGCTCTGCACTCCGTCGACCGGGCGTTTGAGGTGGGCCTCCAGCTCCCGCTGGTAGGGGCCGGTGTCCGCGGTGCAGTCGGGTTCCGGCGCGGCCCCCGCCGGCGGGGCCGGAACCACGAGGACCGCCAGGGCCGTCAGGGCGGGCAGCGCGGACCTGACTGCGGCCCGGACTGCCGTCCGCACTCCGGGCCGGACTGCGGACCGGACTGCGGACCGGACTGCGGACCGGACTGCGGACCGGACTGCGGGCCGGGCGACGCCTCCACGGCTCACGCCGGTGGCTCCTGCCGCGTCGCCTGTCGCCATACGGGCCTCCTCGCGCCCGCCGGCCGGGCCCCTGGGGCCCAGCTAACCCGGCCGGGACGGGAGCCGCGCGCACGGGTGCGCCGGTGGGGTGAGGAGGTCACCCCACCGGCGCACCCGGTGGTCACTGCGGATCAGGGACGGTGGCCGTGGCCCTCCTTGCCCTTGCCCTTGCCGTGGTCGTCACGCTTGTTCTCCAGCGTGACCGAGATCTGCTGGTCCGGCGTCTGCTCGTTCAGCAGGAGCGGACCCGTCACCCGGTTCGGGGGCAGGACGTACCCCTCGGGAACCGCGGTCTCCAGCAGGTAGTACGAGCCCTCGGAGAGCCCGCCGAAGGCGCAGATTCCGGCTCCGTCGGTGGCGCAGCCGGGCCTGGCCTTGTGGTCGGGGTTGATGCCGCGGGTCTGGAGGCCGGGGATGCCGTTGGTCTCCTCCCAGACCTCGAAGACCGCTCCGCGCAGCGGGCGCTTGGTCTTGGCGTCCTTCTTCTCGACGCGGATCTTGCCGTCGAACTCGGCGGGGGTCTTCGTGTTCGGGACGTTCAGGACGATGCCGGTCGCGACGTCACCCTGGTCGAGCAGGAACGGGGTCACCGGGTTGGCCGACGGCTCGTAGCCCGCCGGAACACCCGTCTCCAGCCAGTAGTAGGAGGACCCGATCGGCAGCGTCACGGTGCAGGTACCGACCGCGTCGGTGACACAGGTGTTGGGGAGCAGGGTGTCCGGGTTCGGTCCGGTGGTCTGGAGGCCCGCGACACCGTTGGACTCGCGCCACAGCTGGAACGTGGCACCGGGCAGCGGGACGTTGCTGTCCTTGTCCGTCTTCGTCAGCACCACCTTGGCGTCGGTCGGCGGTACCGGGATCTTCGTGTTCGGGATGTCCAGGACGATGCCGGTCGCCACATCACCCTGGTCGAGCGTGAACGGGGTGACCGGGTTGGCCGACGGCTCGTAACCGGCCGGGACACCGGTCTCCAGCCAGTAGTACGAGGACCCGATCGGCAGCGTCGCCGTGCAGGTACCCGCCGCGTTGGTGACACAGGTGTTGGGAAGGAGGGTGTCCGGGTTCGCGCCCGTCGTCTGAAGACCCGCCACGCCGTTCGACTCGCGCCACAGCTGGAAGGTCGCACCGGCCAGCGGGACGTTGCTGTCCTTGTCCGTCTTGATCAGCACCACCTTGGCGTTGACCGGCGGCACCGGAGTCTTGGTGTTCGGGATGTCCAGGACGATGCCGGTCGCCACATCACCCTCGTCCAGTACGAACGGCGTGACCGGGTTGGCCGACGGCTCGTAGCCCACCGGAACACCCGTCTCCAGCCAGTAGTAGGACGAACCGATCGGCAGCGTCACGGTGCAGGTGCCCGCCACGTTGGTCACGCAGGTGTCGGGAAGCAGCGTGTCCGGGTTCGCACCGGTCGTCTGAAGACCGGCGACACCGTTGGACTCGCGCCACAACTGGAACGTGGCACCCGGCAGCGGGACGTTGCTGTCCTTGTCCGTCTTGATCAGCACCACCCTCGCATTCGAAGGCGGCACCGGAGTCTTCGTGTTCGGGATGTCCAGGACGATCCCGGCCGCCACGTCACCCTCGTCCAGCGCGAACGGGGTCACCGGGTTGGCCGACGGGTCGTAACCGGCCGGGACACCGGTCTCCAGCCAGTAGTACGAGGACCCGATCGGCAGCGTCGCCGTGCACGTACCCGCCGCGTCCGTCACGCAGGTGTCGGGGAGGAGGGTGTCCGGGTTCGCACCGGTCGTCTGAAGACCGGCGACACCATTGGACTCGCGCCACAACTGGAAGGTCGCACCCGGCAGCGGGACGTTGCTGTCCTTGTCCGTCTTCGTCAGCACCACCTTGGCCTCGGCGGGCGGCGGGACCTTCGCGTTCGGGACCTGGACCTGGACGCCCACCGAGGCGTTGGCGTTCGTCAGGACCAGGGTGCTGACCGGGTTGGAGGGCAGGACGTATCCGGGGGGAGCCGCCGTCTCGCGCCAGTAGTACGTGCCGGGCACGGTGTTCTGCGTGCAGCGGCCGTCGGCACCGGTGGTGCACTCCGCGACCACCGTGTCGGGGTTCGCGCCCGTGGTCTGGAGGCCGGTCACGCCGTTGGTCTCGTGCCACAGGTCGAAGGCGGCACCGGCCAGCGGGTTGCCGGACTCGTCCTGCTTGACGACGGTGACGTTGCCCGTCACCGGGGGCGTGGCGCAGTCGGGCAGGTCGCCGTTGAAGGGGTAGGCGTGGAACTCCTGGCCACCGCCTCCGCCCGGGATGCCGGTGTGGGTGAGCGTGCCGGTGGTGAAGAAGCGGCCGTTCATGCCCGGCAGGGTGACGGTGGTCTGCGAGGCCTCCTCGCCGACGAGGACGCTGCCCTGGAACTGTCCGCTGCCGTTCAGGTTCACGGTCGTGGCGTCCGGGAAGTTCCACAGCAGCTGGCTGCGGTACTTGTTGAAGAACGGGTCCTGCGAGTCGACGATGGTGCCGCTGAAGGTGTTGATGGTCCGCGTCGTGCCGAGGACGTTGACCAGGACGGTCGCGTTCGCCGGGATCTGCTCGAAGCGGATGCCGATCATCCCGCCCGTGTTGCCGACCAGGTTGAAGTCGACGTTGAAGACCTGGAGCGCGGAGGTGTTGTCGCCGGTGAAGGTGGTGGTGCCGAAGCTGTTGACCGCCGTGCCCGTCGCCGGACGGGGCTGCCCGTCGACCCGGGCGTAGCACTTGCTGGCGGCGCTGAGCTGGTCGCGCAGCCCCTCGAAGGGGACGGCCGCGGCGGGGTCGTGGGTCAGGGTGCCGGTGACCTGGCCGGCGCCGGGGGCGGTGCCCGCGTACCGGACCACACCGCCCTCCGCGAGGAGCCGCTCGTCGGCGGCGATGTTGACGTTGCCGCCCGTGGTGAGGAAGTCCGAGCCGACCGGCGGCTGGACCAGGGAACCGGCGCCGACGATGCCGATGTTGTAGGCGCTGCTGCCGCCCACGGACTTGTCCTGGTCGAAGTTGCCGAGGACGACGACCTTGCCCTCGGCCTCGGCAGCGCGCTCACGGACCAGGAAGTTGCCGCCGACGAAGACGTTGACGGCCTGGTCGATGCCCTTGGGGGTGTTGCCGACCGAGATCTCGGGAAACGGATCGGGGCACGTGCCCGGGATGCACGGACCGAGCCCTCCGGGCAGCGGGGCCCGCACCCTCACGGTCTCCGCCGGACGGTCACCGCCTGGACCGGCCGCGGTGGCCATAGGGGCTCCGGCGGCCAGTACGGCCCCGATCGTGAGCCCGAGGGTCCATTTCCTTGCTGACATGACGCTCCGTCCGTCTCCTGCACTGCTGGCCCCGTCAGGCTGGGGGGCAGGGTGCGGTAGAGCGCCCCGGAACACTCGCCGACTACGGCATTTCGATCACATATGTCACTCTCCCGTGGCCGGACGGGGTGTCGCGAGCCGGATCGCGAGCCTCGTCACCGGCCGGACCGCGGGCCGGGGCCGCCGGGCCGGGGCCGCGTGCGTCCGGCGGCCGGGTCACACGACGGCGGAGCCCGCGACCCAGTGCGCCCAGGACAGGTTCCAGCCGCCCAGCCCGTTGTCGGCGGCCACCGTCCGGTCCTGCGAGTTGACGACCTCGACCACGTCCCCGACCAGGGTCCGGTCGAAGAACCAGCCCGCCGGGGTGTCCGAGCCGCCGCCCTTGTCGTCGCGCAGGCCCACGCAGCCGTGGCTGATGTTGCTGGCGCCGAAGGTGTCGGGGCTGACCCAGTAGTTGCCGTGCAGGAAGGTCCCGGAGGAGGTGAGCCGCATCGCGTGCGGGACGTCGGGGATGTCGTACTCGCCGCCGAAGCCGACGGTCTGGCCGTTCATGCGGGTGACGTCGAAGAGCTCCATCACCACCATCTTGCCGTTGTAGGTGGTGGTCGTCGGCGATCCGGCGGTGATCGGGAGGGTGGAGAGGAGGGCTCCGTCCCGGCGGACCTCCATGGTGTGCGCGACCGCGTCCACGGTGGAGATCTGGGAGCGGCCGACCGTGAAGGTGATCGTCTTGTCCTGGATGCCGTACGAGCCGGGCGCGCCCTCGACGTCGCGCAGGTCGACCTTGACGGTGACCTCGGTGCCGGGTTTCCAGTACTCCTTGGGCCGGAAGTCGATCCGGTCCTTGCCGAACCAGTGGCCGACGACCTTCACGGGCGGGCTGGAGGTGACGGTGATGGCCCGTTCGACGGCCGCGCGGTGGGTGATGGAGCGGCTGAACCGGAAGGAGACGATCATGCCGGTGCCGACGGTGGAGCGGTGCTCGGGCTTGAAGTAGCCGATGAACCGTTCCTCGGGGACGTAGGTGGTGAAGCTGGTGTGCCGGGCCTGGCGGCGGTCGTGCCCGTCGACGGCGACCGCGTCCACGGTGTACTTGGCGGCGAGCGCGAGCCGCCCGGCCTCCGGGGCGGGGTTCCAGCTGAGCCCGTCGGCGGCGATGGTGCCGGGCACCTCCTCCTCCTGGGCGTCCTCCACCTTGGTGACCACGACCCGTTCCAGCCGGCCCTCGGGCACGTTGACCGACAGCGACGCCTGTGCCGGGACGTCCTTGGCGTTGTCGCCGGGGCTGACCCGGATGGCCTCGTCCGGCGACCGGGGTTTGCCGGGCAACTGGATCTCGACCGGTGACCGGCCGTCCTTCACACATCCGGCCAGGCCGCCCAGGAGGACCGCCCAGGCCGCCACCGCGGCCAGCCCCGCCGCCGCCCGCCTCGTCAGAAGAGTCACGCCCCTCCAACGACCGGGCCCCTCCGGGGGAAACGTGAGTGCGGGCCGGGTTCCGGGCAGAACAGGGGGAAGGACCAGACGGGGGCGAGCCCCGGCAGGGACGCCGGGGCCGTGTCTTCCCTGCCCCCGTCGGTCCCGGGAGCCGTGGAGGCGGGCAGTGTCGAGCGCAGCCGAGCAAGAGGCGGTGGAAGCCGTCGTGGAGAGCGTGGACGCCAGCGGCGCGGTGCGGGGCGGCCCGGCCGGGCCCGTGCCGCAGACCGGCGGCGGGCCGGCCGGGCAGCCGAACGGCAGGCCGGGCGGTCCGACCAACGGCCAGGTCGGAGGGGGTTTCAGAGGAGAGTCCCACCGGGTCCCGGCCCGCCCGGGGCCGGTGGTGTGGCCCGGGTCCTCGCACCCGCTGGGGGCCCGTTTCCACATCACCCCGGACGGGACGGCGGGCACCAACTTCGCGCTGTGGGCGCCGGGCGCGGAGGCGGTGGAGCTGTGCCTGTTCGACGGTCCGGGCGCCGGGAGCACGGAGACCCGGTGCGCCCTGACGGAGCTGACGCACGAGATCTGGCACGGCTTCGTCCCCGGGGTGCGCCCCGGGCAGCGGTACGGGTTCCGGGTGCACGGCCGCTGGGACCCGTGGACGGGGGCCCGCTTCAACCCGGCGAAGCTGCTGCTGGACCCGTACGCGCGGGCGGTGGACGGCTCCGAGGGAAATGATTACAGCAGGCTGCCGCCGGAGGTGTACGGGCACGTCCGGGACTGGCCCCAGCAGTACATCGCGGACACCGTGCGCGACGACCGGGACTCGGCCCCGCACGTCCCCAAGGGGGTCGTCGTCCACGATGACGACGACTGGGCCGACGACGTCCGGCCCAAGACGCCCTGGGCCGATTCGGTGATCTACGAGCTGCACGTGCGCGGCTTCACGATGCGCCACCCGGGGGTTCCCGCCGAGCTGCGCGGCACGTACGCGGGGCTCGCCCACCCGGCGGCGGTCGGGCACCTGGTCGAGCTGGGGGTGACGGCGGTGGAGCTGCTGCCGGTGCACCAGTTCGCCCACGAGGACCATCTGCTGCGCCGGGGGCTGCGCAACTACTGGGGCTACAACTCGGTCGGGTACTTCGCGCCGCACGCGGGGTACTCGGCCTCGGGCACGGCCGGGCAGCAGGTCGGCGAGTTCAAGCGGATGGTCCGGGCGCTGCACGCGGCCGGGATCGAGGTCATCCTGGACGTGGTCTACAACCACACGGCGGAGGCCGGCGAGCTGGGCCCGACCCTGTCGCTGCGCGGCATCGACAACCGGGGCTACTACCGGCTCCAGTCCGACCAGCGCCGGTACGCCGACTACACGGGCTGCGGGAACACCCTGCACGCCGGGCGCCCGCACGTGCTGCGGCTGATCACGGACTCGCTGCGCTACTGGGTGACGGAGATGGGGGTGGACGGCTTCCGCTTCGACCTGGCGGCGGCGCTGGCCCGCTCGATGCACGACGTGGACATGCTCTCGCCGTTCCTGGCGGTGATCGCCCAGGACCCGGTGCTGCGCCGGGTCAAACTGATCGCCGAGCCCTGGGACGTGGGCTCGGGCGGCTACCAGGTGGGGGCCTTCCCGCCGCTGTGGACGGAGTGGAACGACCGCTACCGGGACTCCGTACGGGACTTCTGGCGGGGGGCGCTGCCCGACGTGCGGGATCTCGGGTACCGGCTGTCGGGGTCGAGCGACCTGTACGCGTGGGGCGGGCGGCGGCCGTACGCCTCGGTGAACTTCGTGACCGCGCACGACGGTTTCACCCTGCGCGACCTGGTGTCGTACGAGCGCAAGCACAACGAGGCCAACGGGGAGGCGGGGCGGGACGGCACCAACGACAACCGGTCGTGGAACTGCGGGGTGGAGGGCGATCCCCCGGAGGGCGCCGACCCCCGGACCGGGGCGCTGCGCCGGCGCCAGTTGCGCAACCTGCTGACCACGCTGCTGCTGTCGACCGGGGTGCCGATGCTGGTGGCGGGCGACGAGTTCGGGCGGACGCAGGGCGGCAACAACAACGCGTACTGCCAGGACAACGAGACGGGCTGGGTGGACTGGTCGCTGCTTCAGGACCCGGCCTGGCGGGAGCTGTTCACCCTGACCCGGCGGCTGATCGCGGTGCGCCAGGCCCATCCGGTGCTGCGCCGCAAGGCGTTCTTCTCCGGGCGGGCGCAGGGCGCGGACGGGTTGCGGGACCTGGCCTGGTTCACCCCGGAGGGGACGGAGATGACGGAGCGGGACTGGTACGCGCCGGCCGCCGCGCTGGGCCTGTACCTGTCGGGGCGGGACATCCCGGGCCGGGACGAGCGGGGGCGGCAGGTGACGGACGACAGTTTCCTGGCGCTGCTGCACTCCGGGGAGCGGCCGGTGGAGTGGCTGCTGCCGGGCGCGCCGTGGGCGGCGGAGTACGAACTGGTGGTGGACACCTCCCGGGAGGACCAGGCCGCCGCCCCGGGCAGCCGCCACCCGGGCGGGCGGCCCCTGACGGTCCCGGCCCGGTCGGTGCTGCTGCTGAAGGTGGTGGGCCGGGAGGGGTGAGCGGGGCCCCGGCGGGCTCCGACCGGGCTCCGACCGGGCTCCGGCGGGGCGGGCCCGGCGCCGGTTCAGCGGGTCTCGACGTGGAGGAGCATCCGCTTGAGGAGGGCGGCGAGGGCGGCGCGTTCGGCGTCGTCGAGCGGCTCGACCATCTCCGTGTCGGCGATGCCGCGCCAGCGCATGGCCTCGCTCCAGCGCCGGTGCCCCTCCTCGGTCAGCTCGACCTCGACCCGGCGGCGGTCCGGGGCGGTGCGCAGCCGCCGGATCAGCCCGGACCGCTCCAGGGTGTCGAGGCGGCCGGTCATCCCGGCCGGGGAGAGCAGCAGTTCGGCGGCGAGCGCGGCGGAGGGGGCCCGCCAGGGTGCGCCCCGGGAGGCGAGCCGGTGCATGGTCTCGAACTCGGACGCCTGGAGTCCGGTCTCGGCCAGCGCGCGGTCCTTGCCGTGGGAGACGTGCTTGGCGAGGAGCTGGATGCGGGTGATGACCTCCTCGACGGTCACGTCGAAGGGGACCTTGCCGCTCCAGCGGGCGATGTGCCGGTCGACGGAATCCTCGGCCGGAGCCGGAGCCGTCCCCGGTGCTCCCGCTCCCGCTCCCGGTCCCGGTCCCGGCGCTCCCGGTATCCGCGCGGCCGGTGCCGGTGCCTTCGCCGGGGGTACGGCCCCGGGGGTGGCCGGGGATGTGTCCGCCTCTGTGCCCATGGCCGCATTATGTCCCGGCCCCGGCGACGGGCCCCGGCCCGCCCCTGAGAACCCGGCCCTGAGAACCCGGCCCTGAGAACCCGGCCCTGAGAACCCGGCCCGCTCCCCCGGGCCCCGGCCCCGCCCCGCCCCGCCCCCGCCTCGCCCATTATTTCGTTGACGAATGATTCGCTGGCGAAATACTGTCGGGTCCCATGACCCCGACGCTCTGGCGGCTCCTCGCCGGCCGTACCTTCGCCGCCTTCGCCACCGCCCTGATCCCCACCACCCTCACCCTCGCACTGCTCCGCACCGGATCGGCGGGCGACCTCGGCCTGGTCCTCGCCGCCGAGATGGTGCCGATGCTGCTCCTGCTGCCCGTCGCCGGGGTGGTCGCCGACCGGTTCCCCGCCCGGCGGGTGGTGCTCGCCGCCGACCTCGTGCGCGCCGCCGCCCAGCTCGGGACCGGGGCCCTCCTGCTCTCCGGGCCCGTACGGATACCCGAGCTGGCCGCACTGTCGGCCCTCACCGGGGCCGGCGTGGCCTTCGGGACCCCCTCCGCCCGCACCCTGGTGGCCGCCGTGGCCACCGGGCCCGGACGGCTGCGCGTCAACTCCCGGCTGATGGTGGCCCAGGGGCTCGCGACCGTCGCCGGGCCCGCCGCCGCCGGGGCGCTGGCCCTGTCCGTCGGCGCGGGCTGGGCCTCCCTGCTGACCGGCGCCCTGTTCGCCGTCTCCGCGCTCACCCTCGGCGGGCTGCGCGTCCCGGCCCCGCGCGCCACCGGCCCCCGGCCCGGCTTCGGCGCCGAGCTGCGCGGCGGCTGGGCGCAGACCCGCCGCCACCCGTGGTTCCTGGCCAATGTCATGGCCCACGGGGTCTGGCACCTGGCGGCCGGGCTGCTGCTGACCCTCGGGCCGGTCATCGCCGTGGAGTCCCTCGGCGGCGAGGGCGCCTGGGTCGTCGTCGCCCAGGCCGGGACGGCCGGTCTGCTCGTCGGGGCCTGGGCCGCGGGCCGGCTCCCGGTGCGCCGGCCGCTGGTCTGGGTCGCGGTGGCCTCGGCCGCCTTCGCCCTGTCCCTGGCCGCGCTGGGGCTGCGGCTGCCCGTCCCGGTGAGCGCGGCGGCCTATTTCCTGGGCATGGGCGGGGTCGGGCTGATGAGCCCGCTGTGGGAGACGGAGATCCAGCGGCGGGTCCCCGCCGGGGCCCTGGGGCGGGTCGGCTCCTTCGACACCCTGATCTCCTTCGCCGCCCGCCCGCTGGGCCTGGTGGCCGCGGCCCCGCTCGCCGCCCTCACCGGGACCGCCGTCCCGCTGCTGGCCGCCGCGGTGCTCGTGGCCGTCGCGAACCTGGCCGTCCTGCTGGTCGCGGACGTACGGGCGCATCCGGAGCGGGAGCCCTCGTACGCCCTGCGATGATGTGCCCTTCGTACGGATCGTACGAACATGCGGCCGATCGGGTGGCCCGGGCCACCGGGTCGGTCCAGGTGTTTCCAAGGTGGGGGTTGTACGGATGGCGAGTGTCGGAGCCGCGCTGCGGGAGTTGCGCGGGGCGCAGAAGTCGGCCAAGGGGGTGTCGCTCTACTCACGGTTCGTCAACCGGCCCGCCGGGCGGTACCTGGCCGCCGGGTCGTACGTGATCGGGCTCACCCCGAACCAGGTGACCCTGATCAGCGCCGCCTTCAGCTTCGCGGCCGTCGCGTCCGTCGCGCTGGTGGCGCCCTCGTGGGGGCTGGGGCCGGCCGTGTGGGCCGCGCTCGCCGTCGGGTTCGCCTTCGACTCCGCCGACGGGCAGCTCGCCCGGTTGCGCGGGGGCGGCAGCGCGGCGGGCGAGTGGCTCGACCACGTCGTGGACTGCGCCAAGATCACGGCGTTGCACAGCTGTGTGCTGATCGCCTTCTACCGCTTCCCCGAGGAGTACGGGACGGGCCCGGACGGCTGGCTGCTGGTGCCGCTGGCCTTCCAGTTCGCCTCGGTCGTCACCTTCTTCGGCGGACTCCTGACGGAGAAGCTGAAGCCGAAGGCGGCGCCGGGAACCCCCGCCGCCGCGCCCTCGACGCTGCGCGCGGTAGCGCTGCTGCCCGTGGACTACGGGGTGTTCGCCCTGGTCTTCCTGCTGCTCGGCGGCGGCGAGGTGTTCCGCTGGGCGTACACCGGGTTCGGCGTGGTCGCCGGGCTGTTCCTGCTGGCGTTCCTCGCGAAGTGGTTCCGGGAGCTCAGCGCGGTTCGGCGGTGAGCGGGGCCTGCTGAGCCCGGTCGGCCGAGGGCTGGGCGAGCACGTCCAGCGCCCGGCGCAGCTGGGTGCTGGACGTGTGCACGGTGTAGGGGAAGTAGACGACGTCGACCCCGTGCTCCGCGAAGTCCTTCTCCAGCCGGTCGCCCTTGGGCGTCCCCCGCCAGTCGTCGCCCTTGAAGATGACGTCGAAGCGGACCTGCTTCCAGGTCTCGACCTTCTCGGGGACGGTCTCGACGAAGGCGGCGTCCACGTACTTGACGCTGCGGACGATCTCCAGCCGTTCGACGAGCGGGATCATCGGGCGGCGGCCCTTGGCGAGTTCGGCCATCTCGTCGGAGACCACTCCGGCCACCAGGTAGTCGCACTGGCTCCGCGCGTGGCGAAGGATATTGAGATGTCCGATATGGAACAGATCGTAGGCGCCCGGCGCGTAGCCGACCCGGTACGGTCTGCGCGCGGGCGCGCCAAGTCCGGTCATGTCCCGCTCCGTCATCTGTACCCCCAGAAGCCACACCCCCCGGTGTGGCGGATGAGCTGACAATAGCGTGCACGTTCTACGTCACGTCGGTGAACGCATAGGGTGACGAGCGCATCATTCAGGGGAGAAGGGGACGTTACAGTGTCCAGATCCGGTCACCGGCGCCTGCTGCTGGTTTCCACCAATTACGCCCCCGAGCACGCGGGGATAGGCCCGTACGCCACTCAGATCGCGGAACACTGGGCGGATCTCGGCCACGAGACGCATGTCCTCGCCGGCATGCCGCACTATCCGTCGTGGTCGCTCGAACCGGAGTACAAGGGGGCGCTCAGGCGCACGGAACAGCGCGCGGGAGTGACGGTGCACCGGCGTGCGCACACCGTCCCGGAGCGCCAGACCGCCGTGAAGCGGGCCCTGTTCGAAGGGTCGATCCTGCTGCACGGCGCCGTGGCCCCGCCCCGGATGGCGAAGCCGGACGCGGTACTGGCCCAGATGCCCAGCCTGGCCGGCGGGGTGCTGGCCGCCCGGCTCGCGGCGCGGTGGAAGGTCCCGTACGTCCCGGTCGTCCAGGACCTGATGGGGGCCGCCGCCGCGCAGAGCGGGATCAGCGGCGGCGACAAGGCCGCCGCGCTCGCGGGCCGCGCCGAGGCGTACGCCCTGACCCGGGGCACCCTCGTCGGGGTCATCCACGAGACCTTCGTGGACCGGGTCGTCGCCATGGGCGTGGACCCGCGCCGCATCCGTCTGGTGCCCAACTGGTCGCACGTGCCGGTGCCCACCGCCGAGCGCTCCGGGACCCGTGCGCGCCTCGGCTGGGCGCCCGGCCGCACCGTCGTCCTGCACTCCGGGAACATGGGCCTCAAGCAGGGGCTGGAAGTCCTCGTCGACGCCGCCCGGATCGACCCCGACGTCCTCTTCGTCCTGATGGGCGACGGCAGTCAGCGCGCGGCCCTCGCCGCGCTCGCGGCGGACGTACCCAACCTGGTCATCATCCCCCCTGCCGCCGACGGCGAGTTCCCGGATATCCTCGCGGCGGCGGACATCCTCGTGGTCACGCAGCACGCCGCCGTGCTGGACATGAGCGTGCCGTCGAAGCTCACCTCCTACTTCCAGGCCGGCCGGCCCGTCCTCGCCTCCGTGGCGGCGGGCGGCGGCACCGCCCAGGAGGTGGAACGTTCCGGCGCGGGGGTGCTCGTACCGCCGGAGGACCCCGGCGCCCTGCTGAAGGCCGTCCAGGCCCTCACGGAGGACCCCGCGGGCGCGGACGCGCTGGGCGCGGCCGGGCCCCGCCACGTGGCGGCTCACCTGAGCCGCGAAGCGGGCCTCGCCCGTATCGACGCACTGATCGACGAAGCACTCGGGGGCATCCAGTCGTGATCGAGACGAACCGCCCGGCGGCGGCCCCTGCCGAGGACGAGCCGGATCTCCTCAGGGACCAGTTCCGGCAGCTGCTGCGCTACCGCCGGCTCATCGGCGCGGGCATCGGGATCGGTCTGCTGGGCGGCGTCTACCTGGGCATATCCACGGCGGACACCTATGTCGCGACCGCGGACGTCGTGCTGCGCGCGCCCACCGACGACCCGTTCAACCCGAGCCTCGCCCCCGACAAGGCGATCAACATCGGCTCCGAGCGGCAGGTGGCGCTCAGCTCCTCCATCGCCGCCGAGGCCGCGAAGAAGCTCAAGGTCTCCGCCGCCGCCTTCCCCGCGCTGCGCGCCGGTCTCCAGGTGACCAACCCGCCGCAGTCGATGGTGCTCCGCTTCACCTACACCGCCTCCTCGCCCAAGGAGGCCGCCACCCGCGCCAACGCGATGACCGAGGCCTACCTGTTCAAGCGGCAGGAGGCCCTGGACGTGACCCGCGACCAGATGGTCAAGGGGTACAAGGACCAGCGCGACCCGGTGAGCAAGCAGCTCGACGAGCTGGTCAAGGAGATCAACCGGATGCCCGCGGGCTCCGCACGCGACGCCGCGACCTCCGCCAAGACCGACCTCCAGAGCGAGGTCGGCCGCTACAACGGCAACATCACCAAGCTCGAAGCCCTCGACATGACCCCGGGCCGGGTCACCAGCGTCGCCGTCCCGCCCACCGGGCCGGACGGCCCGGGGCTGCCCATGTCGCTCGCGCTCGGCGCCGCCGTGGGCCTGGCCCTCGGCCTGCTGGCCGCCTGGGTCCGGCTCGTCTTCGACCCGGCGCCGCGCTCCGAGGGCGACGTCGCCCGCGCCCTGCGCGCCCCCGTACTGGGCTCCCTGCCCCGGGACAAGACCGGCGGCGGGCCGCTGCTGGCCGCCGGGGAGGCCGACCCGCGGCTCGCCGAGGAGTACCGTTCGGTGGCCTTCCGGCTCGCCTACGACTCCCGGTTCGCCGACCGGCGCCGGCTGCTCGTCGTCGCCCCGCGCGGCTCCAGCGAGACCGCCGCCGCGGTGGCCGTGAACCTCGCCGCCTCCTTCGCGGAGACCGGCAAGGACGTGCTGCTGATCGAGGCCGACCTGCGCACCCCCGTCCTGGCCAGCCAGCTGCCGACCGACGCGGGCGGCCGGCCGCGCTGGAGCCAGATGCCGGGCGGCCCGGCCGCGGGCGGGCACCCCGGTCAGCCCGGGGACTCCGACTGGCCCGACGGACGCCAGCTCGTCGTGGACGCCGGGGAGTCCGGCGCCTTCGACCTGATCCCGGGCGAGCGGGTCCGCAACGTGGCCCGCGCGCTGACCTCCCCGCGCGCCACCCGGCTGGTCTCCGAGGCCGACTCCCCCAACTCCACCGTCGTCGTCCTCGCCCCGCCGGTGCTCTCGTACGCCGACGCCCTCGCCCTCGTCGACCGCGTCGACGGCGTCCTGGTCGTCTGCGACCCGCGCGCCGTCCACCGCAGCGACCTGTCCCGCATCCGCGAGCTGATCAGCGGCGCGGGCGGCACCGTCCTCGGGGCCGTGCTGCACGCGCCGGTCCCCGTCGACAAGCGCGCCGCCAAGCAGAAGCCGCGGGCCGGTCGCGGGTCCGCCGCCGGGGCGCCGCCCGCCCCGCGTCCGGACGCGCGGCAGACGGCCGGGCCGGAGCAGCACGTCCCCGGCGACGGCAGCGACACCGTCGCCCTGCGTACGGTCCGCACGGGCCGCAGATGAGCCGGCGCGGCCTCGCGGCGGTCGCCTCGGTCCTGGACCAGGCGGCCTCCAGCGCCACCAACATCCTGGTGCTGGTGCTGGCCGCCCGGCTCTCCTCGGCCTCCGGCTTCGCCGACTTCTCGATGGTGTACGTGACGTTCAGCGTGCTCCTCGGGCTGAACATGGCCTACGTCGGCCAGAGCGTCGTCCTGGAGAAGGGCGAGCGGCTGGCCCCGGTGTGCCGCTCGGCCGTGGGCTTCACGGGGGTGGCCTCGACGGCCGTGGGCGCGGTGCTCGCGGTGACGGGGCTGCTGCTGCCCGGGGCCGCCGGGGACGCCTTCCTCGCGCTGGGCCTGGTCCTGCCGCTGGTCCTGCTCCAGGACGGGCTGCGGTACTGCTTCTCCGCGCTGCGCGCCCCCGGGCGGGCGCTGGCCGCCGACACGCTGCGGCTGGTGTGCGTGACCGGGGCCCTCGCCGTCCAGCCCGAAGGGGCCACGGCGCAGCGGCTGGTGCTGGTGTGGGGGCTGTCGGCGCTGCCCGCGCTGGCCCTCGGGCTCTGGCTGCTGCGGCCGTCGGTGCGCGGGGCCCGCGCCGATCTGCGCCCGTACCTGCGCCGGGGCCACCTGGGGCAGCGGTTCGTGGTCGAGTTCGCCGTGGGCAACGGCTCCAGCCAGCTCGCGGTGCTCGGTCTCGGCGTCTTCGCGACGCCGCTGGCCGTGGGCGCGCTGCGCGGGGCGACCACGCTCTTCGGGCCGCTGAACGTGCTGTTCAACTCCGCCGGTGCCTTCGGGCCGCCGGTGGTGGGCCGGGCCTCCGGCAAGCGCGGCGTGGTCCGGCTGACCGCCCTGCTGGGCGGGGCCCTGGCCCTGCTGGGCGCCGGGTGGGCGGCCGTGCTGTACGCGCTCCCGGACCGGGTGGGCCGTGAGCTGCTCGGGGACACCTGGGCCGCCGCCTCCGCGCTGCTGCCCGCCACGGGCGCCCAGTACGCGGTCATGGGCCTGGGCACCTGTGCGCTGCTGACCCTGCGGGTGCTCAACCCGAGGGCGACGCTCTCCCTCCAGGTCGTCTTCTCGCTGCTCTCGGTGGGGCTGTTGCTCGGCGGGTACGCGCTCTGGGGCGTGGCGGGGGCCGCGTGGGGTCTGGCGGTGGGTTCCGCCGCGAAGGCCGGGGCGGGCTGGCTGCGGGTGGCCCGGCTGGAGGTTCCGGCTCCGGCCGGGGCGGAGCCCGCCGCGGCTCCGGCCGGTGCGGCAGGCCAGGGCCCCTCGTCGCCCGCCGCCTGAACGCCCCCGCGCGCCGGCCCGGGGCCGGGCCCCGGGTCAGCGCAGGGTGGTGTCCTTGTCCTGGCGGTAGGTGGCCACCAGCGCCAGGCACAGGGCCGCGATGGCGACCCGGCCGGACGCCTGGAGCAGCGGCCCGCGCAGCAGGATGAAGGAGTACCCCGCGACCAGCGGGACCACCACCGAGATCAGGCTCCCCGGCGGTGCGCTGCGGGTGGCGCGCTTGGCGTAGCGGCGGTCGACGCGGGCAGCCGCGTACCCCATGGTCAGCAGCCCGCCGCACATGCCCAGCGGGCCGAAGTCGATCCACAGCTCCGCCCAGATCGGGGAGGAGAGGTTGGTGTTGACGGTGCCCATCCACTGGCCGACCATCACGCCCGTGTCGCGCGGCTTGCCGGGCCAGAGCGCGCGCGGCACCGCGAAGAAGACCGACCCGGCGAGCTGGCGCCCGTAGAAATGGCCGGGGCCGGACTCCGAGAAGGTGATGGTGTTCGCGAACATGCCGATCTGGTCGTAGTCCTTGAGGGCCATCGGCTCCAGGAACGAGGTCGTCTCGACCGGCTTGTAGTTCTTCTCGTCGTAGCGGAAGCGGTCCGCGAACGGGAAGACGAGCAGGGCGATGACCACGGCCATCGACAGGGCCACCCGGTACATCGCCGCGCTCACCGGGAACACCGTGAAGAGCAGCGCGAACATGACGGTGAGGAACCAGTACCGGGGGTTGGAGATCGGGTTGTTGACCACCAGGTTCAGCGCGGCCAGCGCCGCCCAGGTGACGATGACGGAGACCTTGCGGCGGGCGAACTTCGAGGTGATCAGCCAGCGCGTGTAGAGGAGCAGCGCGAGGAGCGCGGGGACCGTGCCGAAGCCGCGCAGCAGGGCCTGGCCGGCCTGGCCGTCGCCGTTGGAGACGCCCGCCTCCTCGATGCCCGCGATGATCTCCTGGCGGCTGGAGAAGAAGACGGCCGGGCCGCCGAGCTTCATGACGAAGGCCGCGCTGCACCCGAAGGCGAGGACCGTCAGGAGCTGGAGCCTGCGCCGGTGGGCCATGACCGGGCGGGCCTCCTTCTGGGAGCCTCCCGCGCGGCCCGCCGGCCGGTGCCGGGCGAGCAGGACGCCGACGTCGAAGGCGGTGCAGCCGAGCAGCACCAGGCCGATCGCGAGGGTGAGGTCCGAGCGGGGTCCGACGACGGGGGTCGGCACCTGGCCCAGGACGGCCTGGGCGAGCGGGGCCACGCCCATCGCCATGTAGACGAAGAGCCAGAACGAGCCCTGGAGGAGCTTGCGGCGGCTGGTGAGCACCATCGCGGAGAGCCGGGCGCCCGCGTACATGGTGAGCAGCAACTGCACCCAGAAGACCGCGTCGTGGGCGCCCGCGCCGGACTGGACGGCGACGAAGAGCGGCAGGAAGACGGTGAACCCGAGGGCCAGGGGGACCGACAGCGCCCGGGAGAGCAGGGTGCGCGGGGTGGTGACCCGGCCCCACCGGCTCTCGTCCTCGGGGGGCCTTCTCCCCGGTGGTCTGCGGGGGGTGGCGGAGGGTTTGCGTATGTCCGTTGCCACTGCTGCCCCCACCCCATGTGCCTGGTCCGGGCGCAGTCTAGTCTGAGCGGGCGGCGCCCGGGGAGGCGCCTGCGGGAGGGGGTCCTCCGGGCCCGGCCCGGGGGGAGACGAGGGGGAGGTTTCGGTGCGTGATCTTCCTGCCTTCACGCTGGCCGGATACGACAAGGGGCGCGGGCTGCTGACGCAGGCGCTCTGGTTCGCCGTGATGAACACGCTGTTCATGGCCTGGTTCTGCCCGGCACGGCTGCGGGTCGCGCTGCTGCGGGCGTTCGGGGCGAAGATCGGCGAAGGGGTGCTGATCCGGCACAGGGTGCGGGTGCTGTGGCCGTGGAAGCTGACGGTCGGGGACCACACCTGGATCGGTGAGGGGGCCTGGCTGCTGAACCTGGAGCCGGTGACCATCGGCGCGCAGGTGTGCGTCTCGCAGGAGGCGCTGCTGTGCACCGGCTCGCACGACCACCGGGCCGCCGACTTCCGTTACCGCAACGCGCCGATCGTGGTCGAGGACGGCGCGTGGGTGGCGGTACGGGCCACCGTGCTGGCCGGGGTGACCGTGGGCCGCTGCGCGGTCGCGGGCGCGGGCTCGGTCGTCCACAAGGACCTGCCCGCCCTGACCCTGCAGACCCAGGACGGGCGCAGGCGCCCGGTCGAGGAGCCCAAGTGAGAGTCCTGCACGCCGTCACCCTGCACTCCCCCTCGCACGCCTTCGGCGGGCCGGTCCGGGTCGCGCTCAACCTGGCGAAGGGGCTCGGGGCGCGGGGCCACGAGGCGCGGCTGCTGGCCCTCGGCGAGGGTTTCCCCGAACCGTGGCCGACCTCCGTGGAGGGGGTCGCGGCGCGGCTGTTCCCGGCGCGGCGACTGCTCCCGCTGGGCTTCAGCGGGATGACCTCGCCCGCCCTGCTGGCCTCGGCGGGCGCTCTGGTGCGGGACGCGGACGTGGTCCACGTCCACCTGGCGCGGGACCTGGTGACGCTGCCCGTGGCCCTGGCGGCGCTGCGGGCCGGCAAGCCGCTGGTGCTCCAGACCCACGGGATGGTCGACCCGAGCGAGAAGCTGCTGGCCAAGGTGCTCGACGCGGTGGCGGTGCGGCGGCTGCTGCGCGGCGCGGACGCGGTGCTGTACCTGACCCCGCACGAGCGCGAGGGCCTGGACGCGGTGGTGGGCGGTCCGCTGGCGCGGGCGGTCCGGCTGGTCAACGGCACCCCGGCGCAGGAGGAGCGGCCCGCCCTGTCCGGGCCGCCGCGCATCCTGTACTCGGCGCGCCTACAGGCCCGCAAGCGGCCGGTGGACTTCGTGGACGCGGCCCCGGCGGTCCTGGCGGCGCACCCGGACGCGGAGTTCGTGGTGGCGGGCCCCGACGAGGGCGAGCTGGCCGCGGTCCGCGCCCGGATCGGCGCGCTGGGCCTGTCGGACCGGTTCACGGTCCCGGGGGCCCTCTCCAGCGCGGAGGTCCTGACGGAGCTGCGCCGGGCCCACGTCTACGTGCTGCCCTCGGTGGACGAGCCGTTCCCGATGTCGGTGCTGGAGGCGCTCTCGGTGGGCGTCCCCACGGTGGTGACCCACTCCAACGGCCTGGCCCGCGACATCGCCGCGGCGGGTGCGGGCCGGGCGGTCGACCCCGGTCCGGCGGGCGTCTCGGCGGCGGTCCTGGCCCTGCTGGACCCCACGGCCAACGCCGGGGCCGCACGGGCGGCCCGTACGCTCGCCGCGGACTCCTTCTCGATGGACGCGGTCCTGGACACCCTCCTCCCGGTCTACACCTCCGCCCTGACCCGCCGCTGACCGGCGGGGGCGGGTGCGTTCCGGTGCGGGGAGGCAGGTCCCAGGGGTTCAGGCCGCCCGGATACCCGCCTTCACCCGCTCATGCACCAGCCGTGCGTACGCGTTCGCACGGTAGGGGGTGAGGAGGGAACCGACCTTCCTCACCTGCTGGTCGACATATCCGGAATGGACGTGGGGATACGCGTCCAGCGCCTTGCCCCAGGTGTCGCAGGCGGCTTCGAGGTGTCCCATCCCGAGCTGCCTCTCAGCCAGCAGGAAGGTGAACTTGATTCCCGACCTCCGGCTGTCGCTCGCGTCACGCAAGCGGAAGTGATCCTGGAGTGATTCCACGCTCCCTTTCGCGTCGCCGAAAGCGTGCCTGACTTCGGAGAGCATGAACGCCAGCGTGGCGGAGGTGAATCCACCGAAAGTGCCGATCTGGCTTTCCGCTTGATCTACGGCACGTTCTGTCTCACGGATGCTGCGCAATGCGTTTGCACGCTCTCCCGCCAGCGCGTAAGCATGAGCCTGCTGCCCTGCGAGAAATGCGCGCATGCGAGGACTCGACTCGGTGGAGACTTCCGCCGCAGAATTCGCCAGGCGGACCGCCGGAACACCGTGACCGAGATGGGCAGCTTGCACAGACATCCCTCGCAGGATGTGACAGTACGTCGGCTTGTCCGCTCCAGCCGCCGCCAGCTCCAACCCCTTGACGTAGTACTGCTGAGCAAGACCGTGGTTCCCTTCATCCACCGCCATCCAGCCCGTCAGATAGCAGAGCATCGCGGCGGCAGAAAGCATCGATTTCCTGGTTTCGGCCGACGCGTCTGCTTTCAAATAGGGAGCCACCGTATGGCTCAAGAAAGCCGCAGCCATGGGGCGGGCGTAACGACCACCGAACTTTCCGTCCAGGCCGCTCAGATGTTCGGTCATCGCCGAGACGGCGGCGACTTCCTCAGGCCCGACCCTCAGGTGCGGGTCGGCTTTCACGGCCTGCATGCGCTCGGTGAGGTCCTCCCACCCCGGGATGGTCAGCGCGGCGGAGAAGAGCCCGGCACCTAATACGCCTCTGCGCGAGGGGTCAGACAATTCGATCAGCCCTTCCACGATGTGACGGAAATCGGTGCTGGACGGTGACGTCTCGGAGGGGAAACCCACCTCCGCGACAGTGACCGGACGGCGCAGGCGGCGGGACAGCGCTTCGGCGATGAAGTGCCGCACGCGCTCCCGCTGGGGCACCGTCCCGCCGAGCCAGTGGTTCACCGACGCGCGGCCGTACCGGAGGGGGGTCCCGTTCTCGGCGCCGACCCGGTTCACCGCCCGCGCCAACCGGTCCTGACTCCAGCCGCTCTCCGCCAGCAGGGCGGCCAGTGCGGTGTTGGGTGCGCGTACAGCCATAGTGGTCAACTCCCGATGTCCTGACGGCCATTAAACGTTCTCAACACAGCAGCGTGTCACAACGGTACCGCGCAGAGTCACAGGACGGTTTGGTTACCGCTGGAAGGAAGACGAGGCAGAACACGGGAGGTCTGATGGACGAGTACAGGCGCGGGTACGGGCACAGGCGCGGACGGAGCGGGGCGGTGCTGTTGACACCCCGGTCCCCGGAGAACCAGTCGGCGGACGCCCTGCTGGCACGTCTCGCGGTGCTCTTCTCCTCCGGGCACCGGCGGGCCGTCGGTGTCTTCGGCGAGGGGTACGAGGCACGGTTGCCCATCCTCACCGGGCCGGTGCCGGAGGGCGGTGTGCCGGATGGGATTCGGTAGGAGCACCCCGAACTCGCGCCCCGGCTGCGCGGCCTGCCGTGAGCACCGGTGGAAGGTACAGAGGGCACGGGCCGGCCGGGACCCCGAGCGGTACGCGTCCGCCGCGGGCGACCACCGCGCGCACATCCGGGCGGCGCACCACCCCTCCGGGGAGCCGACCGGGGAATCGGCCGACCGCCGGGCCGCCGGATGACCGGCACCGAGCACCGGGACCGCGCATGCACCAGCAGGGCCAGTGCCGTCGCGGTGACCCTCGGGGCGGTCGCGTGGATCGCCTGGCCGGCGAGCCACATCAAGAAGGCTTCGGCATCACGGTCTCACCCGCCCGCCAGCGCGTATGGATCGGCACCGAGGACGGGCCGGGCTGGAACCTGCCGGTCTGACCCCCGTCTCCAAGACCGCTCCCCCGGCCGGGGGTCAGGCCGGAATCCAGGCGTAGCAGCCCGTCGAGGTGAACTCGGTCGTGCCCGGGGGGACGGTGGCCTTCGTCTTGTCGGGCTGGGCGGGGCGGGTCTCGGGGCCCGAGGCGAGGACGGAGCCGTCCTTGGCCCTGGCCTCCCAGGAGCAGGTGGTGCTCACGGTCAGGGAGCGGTAGGCGCCCGGCGCGGGCGAGGTGCGGGGGCCGTCGCCGAAGCCCTTCTCCGCCGCGGCCAGGATCGGCTTCTGCTCGGGGCACAGGAGGGTGATCGCGTCCTTCGCGCCCGGGATCTCCCCGGCGATGACGGCCGCGGTCGCCGCGTCCTTGTCGCGCTTGGCGGTGCGTTCCACGCGCTGGCAGGACTCCTGGCCGGTCTGGAGGACGGCCGCCGGGTCCATCTTCTCGGGGACCCGCCCGCTCAGGTACGTCTTCTCCTTCTCCGTGAAGCTGCCCGTCCTGGGGACGAGCTTCGCGTCGGGAAGGACGGGTCCGGTCGGCTTGGCCTCGGGCGGGACGGCGGCGGACGGCGCGGTGGGCGGGGCGTCCGCCGGGTCGGGGGCGGCCGAGGCGGCCGGAGGCTTCGCCTGCGCCGGCGCGCCGGCCGCGGCCTTCTCCCCGCCCGCACCGCAGGCGGTCAGGGTCAGGGCGGCGGCCAGCAGAGCGGCGGCCACCGCGGGGCGTCGGTACATCGGGGCTCCTGTGCTCACGGGGTCGGACAAGGGTACGGGGGCCCGGCTTCGTGGCCGGGCCCCCGTACTCCTGTGATCACTGCGGGTGCGGTGGCCCTGGGGTCACCGCGGCGTTCCATTCACGGCCGGTTACGGCCGCTTACTGCTGGTTACGGCCGGCCGAAGGTGAGGACCAGCTGCGGGGTGGACTCGGCCGCCGTGGACTCCGAGGACCAGAGCCACAGCGGGTCGGTGCCCGCGCTCGTCAGGGCCAGGCTGTAGCTGGTGCCCAGGACCTGGGAGAGCGCGGCGGTGTCCAGCTCGACGTTGTGGATCGCCGAGCCGTCCGGCACGCCGCCCGCGATCGAGCCGAGCGGGGTGGTGCCGAGGGCGGGCTTGGTGTTGAAGGTGGTGTCCGTACCGTTCCAGGTGCCGGTGACCGGGACCACGGAGATGGTGTCGGTGGTGCCGGCGCCCGCCTGGGTGCCGGTCTTGACCTGGAGCGAGGCGGCCTTGAGGACCTGGCCCGCCGGGGCGGCCGGGAGGGTGAACCGCAGGTAGCTCTCGTACGCCGAGGTGCCGCGCACCGCGAGCGAGGAGGACGTGCCGTAGGCGGCGCTCGGGGCGCCCTGGTTGATGTAGGTGTCCTCGGTCGCGTTGACCTCGGCGACCGTGTCGGTGGGGGCCTTGGCCAGGTCGAAGTGGTTGCGGACCTGGGCCTGGGTCAGCACCTTCGGGTAGACGGCCGTCTCGTCGATCTGGCCGGCGAAGAAGTTGCTGCTGGGGCGGGTCGGCCAGCTGGCGAGGCTGTCGCCGCCGATGTGCCAGTAACCCGCGTAGGGGGTGGAGCTCCAGGTGTTCAGCGTGCCCTTGTTCTGGCCGTCGACGTAGAGGGCCATGCCGTTCGGGCCCTGGGTGGCGACCACGTGGTGCCACTGGTTGTCGTTGAAGGTGTCGAAGAAACCGGTGGAGATGGTGCGGGTCGAGCCGTTGTAGACGCCGAAGACCAGCCGGCCGCTGTTGGTCAGGTAGACCTGCTTGTCGTACGTGGTGCTGCTGCTGCTCGTGTTGTTGCCGAAGCCGATGAGCTTGCCGCCGCGGCTGCTGCCCGTCTTGAACCAGGTCTCGATGGTGTACGAGGTCCCGACGGACTGGCGGTGGTCGCTGTGGATCTTCTGGCTGGTGCCGTTGAAGCCCATCGCGGTGCTGGTGCCGGAGACGGCGGCCGGGCTCTGGCGCAGGGCCGGGGCGTTGACCTGGACGCCGCTGGTGTTGCCGCCGTTGGAGGAGTCGGCGACGTAGGGGCCGACGGTGTCGTCGTAGCGCCAGTACAGCTCGGCGCCGTCCGCGCGGACCTGGTCCGGGTAGGCCTGGACCGAGGCCGGGACCGTCACCTGGGCGGTGGCGGACAGGGCGCTGGTGTTGCCCGCTCCGTCGGTCGCGCTCACGCGGTAGGTGTACGCCTGGCCGGCCTTGACGGTGGTGTCGGTCCAGGACGCCTGGGGCCGCTCGAACTCCAGGGAGTCGGCGGTCATGGTGTGGACCGGGGTGGCCGCGCCGTTGCGGTAGATCCGGTAGGTCAGGGCGCTGTCGTCCGTGTCGTAGCTGGTGCGCCAGCGGACCTGGGCCTCGCCGGGCCTGACGGCGGCGGCGCTGGCCACCGGCGTGGTGGGCGCGCCGGTGTCCCCGGTGGAGGAGAAGCGGGTCAGGGCCTGCTGCGGGGCGCCGTTGACGGTGGTGAACTCACCGCCGACCCACATGTACGTGGCGGCGGCCTTGTCCGCGACGGTCATGACGCGCGGGCCGATGCCCTCGCCGAGGCCGTCGTTGGTGTCGGGGAACCAGCCGAGCTTGCGCGGGCCGCGCACGAAGCCGTCCACGGGCGCGGGGGCGGCGCCGGTGTGGTTCGTGGGCTGGGCCAGCAGGTGGCGGCGGCGGCCGTCGGGGAACTCCTGCTCCAGCGAGCAGTCGTGCGCGTGCGAGGCGCTGTAGAGCACGCCGTCGTAGGGCAGGACGTACTGGGTGGCGCCGAGGCAGCGGTCGCGCCACTTCTCGCTGAAGTCCGGGTTCAGACCGAGGCGGCCGTCGAAGACGCCGCCGCCGGAGCCCTCGTTGGCGGTGTAGTAGCCGGTCGCGTCGGCGGAGATGTGCTTGACGACGGAGTTCGACGGGATGTTGGTGTAGCGCTTGACGACGGCGCCCGTGGTGGCGTCCACGACGGCCAGCGCGTGGCTGTTGGTCCCGTTGACGGAGAAGAAGTCGCCGCCGAGCAGGACGTTCTTGCCGTCGCTGCTCATCTCCACGGCGCGGCCGGGCTCGTCGGCGTTGGCGACGAAGGGCTTGAGCGCACCGGAGGTGGCGTCGACCGCGGCGAACCGCTCGCGGATCTCGCCCTCGACGGTGTTGAAGTCGCCGGCCGCGTAGAGGGTGTCGTCGGTGACGGTGAGCGCGCGCACGGTGGCGGTGAAGCCGGGGTGGAAGGCCGCCCTGGGCTTGCAGGTCGCGATGTCGATGGCCGCGAGGCTGGAGACCGGGGTGCCGTTGACGGCGCCGAAGTAGCCGCCCGCGTAGAGGGTCTTCTTGTCCTTCGAGACCGTCAGGGCCCGCACGGTGGCGGTGCCGTCGCCGACGGTGAAGGAGAGCGTGCAGGCGGTGGGTTCGCCCGTCGCGGCGTCGAGGGCCACGAAGTTCACGGCCTCCTGCTCGCTGCCGCTGCCCGCGCTCTCGGGCGGGCGGACGGTGGAGAAGGTGCCGCCCGCGAAGACGGTGCCCTCGCTCTGGGCGAGTGCCCAGACGATGCCGTTCGGCTGCCAGGTGGGCAGTTCGTCGGCGGTGAAGTTCACGGGCGCGGTGAGCGCCGACGCCGACGGCGTCAGCACCAGGCCCAGACCGGTGCCGGTACCGGCCAGTGACAGGACGAGGGCAGCAGTCAGCCCTCTGGATCTACGCATGAGCCCCCCAGGGCAATCGCCCGGTTTGATGGCTGAAAATATCCGAACAGCCGTATGTACTGGCGCAGACTAGGGCTCGTGCGAGGCCCGGTCACCTCACTTGACCCATTCCATACCAACGTGGAATCAGCGGGGTTCAGCATCGAGGGCACGCTACGGACATACGACAGATTTGCCCCGGTCACGCCCGCGCAGAGCGGCGGGACATGACCGGGACACGGCGAATCGTAGGCGAAATATAGACGCTCAGCGGTCGATGCGGACCGTTGCGCCCGCCAGTTGGTCCTCGACCTGCCGGATGTCGGCGTCGACCATGATCTTGGCCAGTTCCGATACCAGGACCGTCGGCTTCCAGCCGAGCAGGTCATGGGCCTTGGAGGCGTCGCCGATGAGGGCGTCGACCTCGCTGGGGCGCTCGTACTTGGGGTCGTAACGGACGTAGTCGTTCCAGTCGAGACCCGCGTGCCCGAAGGACGACTCGACGAACTCGCGGACCGTCGCGGCGACGCCGGTGGCCACCACGTAGTCGGTCGCCTCGTCCTGCTGGAGCATCCGCCACATGGCGTCCACGTACTCCGGGGCGTAGCCCCAGTCGCGGACGGCGCCCAGGTTGCCGAGGTAGAGCTTCTCCTGGAGCCCGGCCTTGATCCGGGCGACCGCGCGGGTGATCTTGCGGGTCACGAAGGTCTCGCCGCGGCGCGGGGACTCGTGGTTGAAGAGGATGCCGTTGACCGCGAACATCCCGTAGGCCTCGCGGTAGTTCACCGTGGTCCAGTACGCGAAGACCTTGGCGGCGCCGTACGGGCTGCGCGGGTGGAAGGGGGTCCCCTCGTTCTGCGGGGGCGGGGTGGCCCCGTACATCTCGGAGGACGACGCCTGGTAGATCCGGGTCTCGACACCGCTGGCCCGGATGGCCTCCAGCAGCCGCAGCGCGCCGAGGCCGGTCACGTCACCGGTGTAGAGGGGGGCGTCGAAGGAGACGCGGACATGGGACTGGGCGCCGAGGTTGTAGACCTCGTCGGGCCGTATGTCGCGCAGCAGGTTCACCAGGGCCACGCCGTCGGAGAGGTCGGCGTGGTGCAGGACGAAGGAGCGTTCGGGCGCCTGCGGGTCCTGGTAGATGTGGTCGATCCGCTCCGTGTTGAAGCTGGAGGACCGTCGCACGAGCCCGTGCACCGTGTAGCCCTTGGAGAGCAGGAGCTCGGCGAGGTACGAGCCGTCCTGCCCGGTGACGCCGGTGATCAGCGCGGTCTTGCCCATGTGGGGTCCCCCTGGGATTCGTTGTGGTTCGTGGTGGTGAAAGAGGTGGGCCCCGCCCGGCCCGAGCCGGGGCCGAAGCCGTGGTCCGAGCCGTCGCCGGAGCCCTGGCCGGGGCCTTCGCCCGAGCCGTGGCCGGGGCGGCGGGCGCGTCCCGCGGGCCGGTCGCGGCCCGGGACCCGGGGGCCGGATGCGTACCGTACACGCCCGGTCCGGACTGCTTTGCGCGGGATTCGGGGCCGCGCCGCGTCCGGTGTCGGCAAACTGGCATCATCGGCGGTATGACAAGTTCGCCGCTCCTGCCCCCGAACGCCCGCGTCTTCGTCGCGGGCCACCGCGGCCTCGTCGGGTCCGCCGTGGCCCGGCGGCTCACCGCCGACGGCCACCAGGTGCTCACCCGGGGCCGCGCCGACCTCGATCTGTGCGATGCCGCCGCGACCGGGGCGTACCTGAAGGACGTCCGCCCCGACGCCGTGGTCCTGGCCGCCGCCAAGGTCGGCGGGATCATGGCCAACAGCACCTACCCGGTGCAGTTCCTGGAGGACAACCTCAAGATCCAGCTCAGCGTGATCGCCGGCGCGCACACCGCCGGCGTGGGCCGCCTGCTGTTCCTCGGCTCCTCCTGCATCTACCCCAAGCTGGCCCCGCAGCCGATCCACGAGGACGCGCTGCTGACCGGCCCGCTGGAGCCGACCAACGAGGCGTACGCCCTCGCGAAGATTGCCGGCATCGTCCAGGTCCAGTCGTACCGCAAGCAGTACGGGGCCTCGTACATCTCGGCCATGCCGACCAATCTGTACGGGCCGGGCGACAACTTCGACCTGGAGTCCTCGCACGTGCTGCCCGCCCTGATCCGGCGCTTCCACGAGGCCGCGGCCGAGGGGAAGGACGAGGTCACCCTGTGGGGCTCCGGCACCCCGCGCCGGGAGTTCCTGCACGTGGACGACCTGGCGGCGGCCTGCGCGGTGCTGCTGGAGCGCTACGACGGCGACGAGCCCGTCAACATCGGCTGCGGCGAGGACCTGACGATCAGGGAGCTGGCGGAGACCGTCGCCGAGGTGACCGGCTTCACGGGCCGGCTCGCCTGGGACACCTCCAAGCCGGACGGGACCCCGCGCAAGCTGCTGGACGTCGGCCGCCTGACGGGGCTCGGCTGGAAGCCGGGCATCGGGCTGCGGGACGGCATCGCCTCCACCTACCGGTGGTGGCGCGAGCAGAGCTGACCTCACCCACGGCCTCTCAGTACGCTCCGCGACCGTCGACGACGGCGCGGAGTGTGCGGCCCATCACGTCGACGTCACTGGTGAAGGACCAGTTGTCGACGTACTGGAGGTCGAGCTGGACCGTCTCGTCCCAGGACAGGTCGGACCTGCCGCTTATCTGCCACAGCCCGGTCATCCCCGGCCGCACGGTGAGCCGGCGCAGCTCGACCTCGTCGTAGCGCGCCACCTCCTCCGGCAGCGGCGGGCGCGGGCCGACCAGCGACATGTGGCCGGTCAGGACGTTGAAGAGCTGCGGCAGCTCGTCCATCGAGGTGCGGCGCAGCAGCCGTCCTATCCGGGTCACCCGCGGGTCGCGGCGCATCTTGAACATGAGGCCGTCGTTCTCGTTGGCCCCGGACAGCTCGGCCTTGCGGGCGTCGGCGTCCACGACCATCGTGCGGAACTTCCACATCACGAACGGCGCCCCGTCACGGCCCACGCGCCGCTGCCGGTAGAAGGCCGGGCCGCGCGAGCCGAAGCGGATCATCAGGACGATGCCGAGGAAGAACGGCGCGAGCAGCAGCAGTCCGAACCCGGCCCCGATCCGGTCCAGCACCGACTTGAGCAGGGTCTGCACGCCCCGGCTCACCGGCGGCACGACCCGCAGCACGGCGAGCCCGCCCGCGGAGAGGGTCTCCAGCCGCTTGACGGAGACCTCCACGATCCCGGGGAAGACGGCGAGTTCCAGCCCGGCGTCGTGCAGGGCCCAGGCGACCTTGCGCAGCCGGTCCCCGGCGAACCGCGCGCCCGGCGCGACCAGCACCAGGTCGGCGTGGTGGCTGCGGACGGCGCCGAGCACGGCGTCGGAGTCGTCGTTCGGGGCCTGCGCGGCCTCGGCGTCGAGCCGGGACGCGATCGGGACGCCGCTGCCCGGCGCCCCGGCGCCGACCGGCACCACGCCGACGACGACATAGGGGTGGTCGGTGCGCGCGGCGAGGTGGTCGATGACGGCCTCGGCCGCCTCGGCCTCGCCCACGACGAGGACCCGGCTGACGGCGTGGGCCTCGCGCCGGGCGGCGAAGAGGTGGCGGTAGGTCAGTTTGTGGCAGGCGACGGTGACGAGCAGGGCGGGCAGCAGGGCGCCGAGCGCGGAGAGCCGCGGGGTGCTCTCCTCGGTCACCACGCGGGCGACGGCGAGGACCCCGATGAGAATCAGCCAGTCGTGCACGACGGGCAGCACACCGCGGGACTCCCCGAGCGCGCGGGCCGCGTACCGGCGCCGCACCGCCTGCACCCCGGTCCAGGCCAGCGCGGCGCCCAGAGCGCAGTACACGGGCCGGACCTGCTGCGCGGCCTCGAAGACGAGTCCTACGGGAACGGCGGCGCCGAGGAAGTCGGCGGTGACGGCCGCCGGCAGGTACCAACCGGCCTTGTCGCCGAGTCGGCGGGCCGGAGCGGCTGGTTCGGCTCCCGTCCTTGCCACTCTTTGCGCAGGAAAATGGACATGCCTCATGGGCCCCCCTGGCACGTGGTCATATGACAGTGGCGCGTGTCCACGGCTTCCCCTCACAGCGGACAACTCACGCACCGGGAAACAGTACGACAAACACCCGTACGTTAAATGCCGTTCTTCCGAACAGGGCCTCTTGTTGTCCAAGCGTTAGCAACCGGTAGATCCGACTCCGGTTCCTGGGCCCCTCTTCCCTGCCACACAAAGGCGAATGGTCCGGATACCGGATGCGCCTCTTCGGACAACGGACCGTTTCCGGCCAACCTTTTGACGCGGCCCTGACAGCAAGCTCCACAGGTGGCACTGTTCGACCGTTCATCGCACCAGCCCTGATCTGCCCGGAGGCCCACCCAGCCGTCCGGAACCCCCTTGCAGAAGGAGTATGCGTTGAGTCCCACCCCCCAGCGGCGCGCCACCGCGGCCGGCGCGCTCGTCGCCGCGGCGGCCCTGCTCGCCGTAGGTATACCGGCCACCACCGCGACCGCCGACGCCACCGCGTCACAGGCCCGCACGGCCGCCCAGCCCGACCCCGGCGCGGCCAACCGTGTACTCAGCGCCTCGGAGCGGGCCACGCTCCTCGCCGACGCCAACTCGACCACCGTTCAGGCGGCGCGGGCGCTCGGTCTCGGCGGCCAGGAGAAGCTGGTCGTCCGCGACGTGGTCAAGGACGCGGACGGCACCACGCACACCACGTACGAACGGACCTACGCCGGCCTGCCCGTGCTCGGCGGCGACCTCACGGTCCACGCCAAGGGCGGTGTCACCAAGAGCGTCACCAAGGCCACCCACCACGAGATCAAGGTCGCGGACACCACCGCGACGGTCACCCCGGCCGCGGCCGAGGGCCAGGCGGTCTCCGCCGCCGGGGAGCAGGGCTCCAAGGAGGCCAAGGCCTCCAAGAACGCCCGCAAGGTGATCTGGGCGGCCGAGGGCGCTCCCGTCCTCGCCTTCGAGACCGTCGTCGGGGGCCTGCAGCACGACGGCACCCCCAACGAGCTGCACGTGGTCACCGACGCCAGGACCGGCGCGAAGATCACCGAGTGGCAGGCCATCGAGACCGGCACCGGCAACACCCAGTACAGCGGCCAGGTCACCATCGGCACCGCGCCCTCGGGCAGCAACTTCACGCTGGCCGACCCCACCCGCGGCAACCACCGGACCTACAACCTGAACCGGGGCACCTCCGGCACCGGCACCCTGTTCTCCGGCCCGGACGACATCTGGGGCAACGGCCTCGCCTCCAACCTGGAGACGGCCGGCGCGGACGCCCACTACGGCGCCCAGGTGACCTGGGACTACTTCAAGAACGTGCACGGCCGCAACGGCCTGCGCAACGACGGCGTGGCCCCCTACAGCCGGGTCCACTACGGCAACGCGTACATCAACGCGTTCTGGGACGACTCCTGCTTCTGCATGACCTACGGCGACGGCGCCGGCAACAACAAGCCGCTGACCTCGCTCGACGTGGCCGCGCACGAGATGACCCACGGCCTGACCTCGGTCACCGGCAACATGACCTACTCCGGTGAGCCCGGCGGTCTGAACGAGGCCACCTCCGACATCATGGCCGCGAACGTCGAGTTCTACGGCAACAACCCGCAGGACCCGGGCGACTACCTGGTCGGCGAGAAGATCGACATCAACGGGAACGGCACCCCGCTGCGCTACATGGACAAGCCGAGCAAGGACGGCTCGTCCAAGGACTCCTGGTACGCGGGCATCGGCTCCATCGACGTCCACTACTCCTCGGGCCCGGCCAACCACCTCTACTACCTGTGGTCCGAGGGCTCCGGCGCCAAGGTCGTCAACGGCGTCAGCTACGACTCGCCGACCGCCGACGGCCTCCCGGTCACCGCGATCGGCCGCGCCGCCGCCGAGAAGATCTGGTTCCGCGCGCTGACGGTGGGCTACTTCAAGTCGAACACCAACTACGCCGCCGCCCGTACGGCCACCCTCCAGGCCGCCGCAGACCTGTACGGCCAGGGCTCGGTCACGTACAACAACGCGGCCAACGCGTGGGCCGGCATCGGTGTCGGCGCCCGCATCCCGGTCGGTGTCTCGGTCATCAACCCGGGCAACCAGACCACCGTCACCGGCAGCGCGGTGAGCCTGCAGGTCCAGGCCAGCAGCAGCAACGCCGGTGCGCTGAGCTACGCGGCGACCGGCCTGCCGGCCGGGCTGTCGATCAACTCCGCCAACGGCCTGATCTCGGGCACGGCCTCCACCGCGGGCACGTCCAACGTGACCGTCACGGTGACCGACTCCGCGAACCAGACCGGTACCGCGGCGTTCACCTGGACCGTCGGCGCCACCCAGCCGAACGTCTTCGAGAACACCACGGACTACCAGATCGCGGACAACTCGACCGTCGAGTCCCCGATCACGGTGAGCCGTTCCGGCAACGCGCCGAGCACCCTGTCGGTGAACGTGAACATCGTCCACACCTACCGCGGTGACCTGGCGATCAACCTGATCGCCCCGGACGGCACGGCCTACCTCCTGAAGAGCTCCAGCGGGACGGACTCGGCGGACAACGTCATCGCCACCTACACGGTGAACGCCTCCTCCGAGCCGGCCCAGGGCGTCTGGAAGCTGCGCGTCCAGGACGTCGCCAGCGCCGACACCGGCTACATCAACAGCTGGAAGCTCACCTTCTGACCCCACCGGGGTCCGGACGGGGCGGACGCCTCCCGGCCGGACGGCGGAGCTGAAGGCGGAGCCGCGCCACAGCCCCGCTGAACGGCCGGAAGGCCCGGCCACCGCACCGCAACAGCACGCGAACACCGCACCACACGCACCGCACGCACCACGCACGACGGGCACCACCGCACCGCACGCACCACGGGCCGCCCCGGGAGCCGCGCTCCCCGGGCGGCCCTGTCGTGCCGCCCGGCCGCCCGGCCCCGCCGCCCGGAGCACGCCCGCGCCCCCTCAGCGCAGGTGGACGCCTCCCGTCGCGGCCGTGTCGGTCTCCGGCGGGCCCGCGACCAGGCCCAGTTCGGCCGGGGTCGCCAGCAGCGGGTGCGCGGGCAGGATGCGGACCGTGTAGCCGAAGGGCCCCGTACGGTCGAGGGCGAGCGGGCCCTCGTACACCCAGCGGCCCTCCAGGTCGGGTCCGCCGGCCGGTTTGAGCGGGAAGGGCCGCCCGTCCCGGATCACGTCCTGGGCGTCCACCCGGCCCGCGACGGCCTGGACCTCCACGTCCTCGGGGGCCAGCGCGTCCAGCGCGACCTTGACCCGCAGGGTGAGGGTGGCCCCCAGCTCGGCGGTGCCGTTGACCGGGGCCGCCGCCAGGGCCTCCACGTGCTCGACGGTGACCCGGGGCCAGGCCGCCCGGACCCGCCCCTTCCACCAGGCCAGGTCGCGCGCCGCGTCGGCGGTGAGGGCGCGGTGGGCGAGCGCGGCCGGGGTGTAGAGCCGCTCCACGTACTCCCGTACCATCCGCCCCGCCAGCACCTTGGGCCCCAGGGCGGCAAGGGTGCGGCGGACCATCTCGATCCAGCGGACCGGCAGCGCGCTGCGGCCGGTGCGGTCGTAGAACCGGGGGGCGACCCGGCCCTCGATCAGCTCGTAGAGGGCGTTGGCCTCCAGGTGGTCGCGCCGGTCCTCGTCCGTCCCGATCCCGTCGGCGGTCGGGATGGCCCAGCCGAAGTCGGGCTCGAACCACTCGTCCCACCACCCGTCCAGCACGGACAGGTTGAGGCAGCCGTTCAGCGCGGCCTTCATCCCGCTGGTCCCGCACGCCTCCAGGGGCCGCAGCGGGTTGTTGAGCCAGACGTCGCAGCCCGGGTAGAGCTTCTGGGCCATGGCCATGCCGTAGTCGGGCAGGAAGACGATCCGGTGCCGCACCCGGGGGTCGTCCGCGAACCGCACCAGTTCCTGCACGAGGCGCTTCCCGCCGTCGTCGGCCGGGTGCGCCTTGCCCGCGACGACGATCTGCACCGGCCGGTCCGGGTCCAGCAGCAGCCTGCGCAGCCGCTCGGGGTCGCGCAGCATCAGCGTGAGGCGCTTGTACGAGGGCACGCGCCGGGCGAAGCCGATGGTGAGGACCTCCGGGTCGAGCACCGAGTCCACCCAGCCCAGTTCCGCCTCGGCGGCGCCGCGCTGGCGCCACGAGGCCCGCACCCGGTCGCGGACCTCCTGGACCAGTTGTTCCCGCAGCGCCCGGCGCAGGTCCCAGACGTCCTGGTCGGCGATGTCCGCGACGGCGTCCCACCGGGCGGAGCCGCCGACCGAGAGGGCGTCCTCGGTGCGGCCGGCGCCGATCTGGCGGGCGCCGAGCCGGATCACCTCGGGGGCGACCCAGGTCGGGGCGTGGACGCCGTTGGTGACGGAGGTGATGGGGACGTCGGCCGGGTCGAAGCCGGGCCAGAGCCCGGCGAACATCTCCCGGCTGACGGCGCCGTGCAGGGTGGAGACCCCGTTGGCCCGCTGGGCCAGGCGCAGTCCCATGACGGCCATGTTGAAGACCCCGGGGTCGCCGCCGGGGTACGACTCGGCGCCCAGTTCCAGGACGCGGTCGACCGGGACGCCCTCCAGCTCCCCGCCCTCGCCGAAGTGCCGGGCCACCAGGGACCGTTCGAAGCGGTCGATGCCGGCCGGGACGGGGGTGTGCGTGGTGAACACGGTCCCGGCGCGGACGGCTTCGACGGCGGCGTCGAAGCCGAGCCCCTGCTCGATCTCCAGTTCCCTTATCCGTTCCAGTCCGAGGAAACCGGCATGGCCCTCGTTGGTGTGGAAGACCTCCGGGTCGGGGTGGCCGGTCAGTCCGCAGTAGAGCCGGACCGCGCGGACCCCGCCGATGCCGAGGAGCATCTCCTGGAGGAGCCGGTGGTCGCTGCCGCCGCCGTAGAGGCGGTCGGTCACCTCGCGGGCGGCGGTGTCGTTGTCCTCGACGTCGGAGTCCAGGAGGAGCAGCGGGACCCGGCCGACGCGGGCCTGCCAGATGTGGGCGTGCAGGGACCGGCCGCCGGGCAGGGCCAGCGAGACCCGGGCCGGGGCCCCGTCCTCGTGGCGGACCAGGCCGACGGGCAGCTCGTTGGGGTCCAGTACGGGGTAGTGCTCCTGCTGCCAGCCGTCGCGCGAGAGCGACTGGCGGAAGTAGCCGTGGCGGTAGAGGAGTCCCACGCCGATGAGCGGAACTCCGAGGTCGCTGGCGGCCTTCAGGTGGTCTCCGGCGAGGATGCCGAGGCCGCCGGAGTACTGCGGCAGGGCGGCGGTGATCCCGAACTCGGGTGAGAAGTAGGCGATCGCGGCGGGCGGTTCGACGCCGTTCTCCTGGCTCTGGTACCACCTCCCGCCGTGGACGTAGTCGTCGAGGTCGGCCGCGACGACGGCGAGCCGGCGCAGGAACCGCCGGTCTGCGGCCAGTTCCTCCAGCCGGGCGGCGGAGACGGCGCCGAGCAGCCGGACGGGGTCGCCGCCGGCGGCCTGCCAGCCCTCGGGGTCGACGGATTGGAAGAGGTCCCGGGTCTCGGCGTGCCACGACCAGCGCAGGTTGCGCGCGAGGGCGGTGAGCGGCAGCAGGGGTTCCGGGAGGACGGGGCGCACGGTGAACCGACGGATAGCCTTCACGGTTTCCACCTTCGCAGGGGAATACGGATCGGAGCGGGCGCACCACGCTGTGTGCGCGCGCATCACCCCCGGAAGGCTATCCGCGCCCCCGCCGCCGGGCCATGGCGCCTCGTACGACCGCCGCCCGCGAGCCCTGCCCCGGGCCGGGGCGCGCTCCTCGCGGCGCCTGCGGCTTCCCTCGGCCGGGGCCTGCGGGGCAAGGGGTGGCGGGTGGGGCGTCCAGCAGTCCTTCCCGGTCCGGCGGAGCCCCGGTGGGCGTCGGCCAGGGCTCTTGGGACAAGCGTGCCCTTGCGTACGAACAGTTGGCCGAAAGCGCAGATTGTGCGGGACGAGAGTGGGAAGGGCTCCCCGGGTACGCGCACGGAGCACCCGCCATCCCCTCTCCCCGCCACCCGGGTGAACGCGGACAGGAGCGGCCATGCCCGCAGGCCAGCCGTCCACCGAGCGGCTAGAAACAGAGCGAACAGAGCGTGCACGACCAGCCGGTCCCGTTCCGGCTGGGCTGTTGTCACCGAGCCCTGCGAACTGCCCCCAGGTGATCCCATCATGATCGGTCGCATTCCCGTGCTGGACGTCCGCCCCGCCGTCGACTGCGGCGTCAGACCCGCGAAGGCGGTCGTGGACGAGGTCTTCGAGATCTCCGCCACCGTGTTCCGTGAAGGACACGACGCCGTGGCCGCCCATGTCGTCCTGCGAGATCCGAGCGGACGGCTGCGCCCTCCCGTGCCGCTGCGCGAGCTGGCCCCCGGTACCGACCGGTGGGGGGCCCGGGTCAGCGCCGACGTCGAGGGGAGGTGGACGTACACCGTCGAGGCGTGGAGCGATCCGGTGGCCACCTGGCGGGCCCATGCCGCCGTCAAGATCCCGGCGGGGCTGGACACCGGGCTCACCCTGCTCGAAGGCGCGGAGCTCTACGAGCGGGCCGCCGCGCGGATTCCCAAGCGCGACGGCCGCGAGGCCGTGCTGGCCGCCGCCGACGTGATGCGGGACGAGGACCGGGCGGCCGGCGTGCGCCACGCGGCCGCCCTCGCCCCCCCGGTGGACGCCGCCCTCGCGAGGCGCCCGTACCGGGAGCTGGTCACCGCCTCGAAGGCCCTGCCGCTGCTGGTCGAACGCAAGCGGGCCCTCTTCGGTTCCTGGTACGAGATGTTCCCCCGCTCCGAGGGAGCGGGGGTGGAGCCGGGCTCGGCTCCTGTCAGCGGGACCTTCCGGACGGCCGCCGAGCGGTTGCCGGCGATCGCCGCGATGGGTTTCGACGTGGTCTACCTGCCGCCCGTCCACCCCATCGGCACCACCCACCGCAAGGGCCCCGGCAACACGCTCTCGGCCGGGGCGTGGGACCCGGGCGTGCCCTGGGCGATCGGCTCCACCGAGGGCGGCCACGACGCCGTCCACCCCGATCTGGGCACCGTCGAGGACTTCGACGCCTTCGTCGCGCGGGCCCGTGAGCTCCGGCTGGAGATCGCGCTCGACTTCGCCCTCCAGTGCTCTCCCGACCATCCGTGGGTGGAGAAGCACCCCGAGTGGTTCCGCCACCGGGCCGACGGGACGATCGCGTACGCCGAGAACCCGCCGAAGAAGTACCAGGACATCTACCCGGTGCACTTCGACACCGACATGCCCGGCATCGTCGCGGAGACCGTCCGGGTGCTGCGGTTCTGGATGGAGCACGGGGTCCGCATCTTCCGGGTCGACAACCCGCACACCAAACCTGTCGTGTTCTGGCAGAAAGTGATCGCCGAGATCAACAAGTCGGACCCTGATGTGATCTTTCTTGCCGAGGCTTTTACCCGACCGGCCATGATGCGCGCACTCGCCTCCATCGGTTTCCAGCAGTCGTACACGTACTTCACCTGGCGCACCACCAAGGCCGAGCTGACCGCTTACCTGACCGAACTCTCCGGTACCCGTTCGGCCTCCGTCATGCGGCCGAATTTCTTCGTCAACACGCCCGACATCCTGCACGCGTACCTTCAGCACGGCGGCCGTCCCGCCTTCGAGGTACGGGCCGTCCTCGCCGCCACCCTCTCCCCCACCTGGGGGATCTACGCCGGTTACGAACTCTGCGAGAACACCCCTGCCACGGAGGGCGGCGAGGAGTACCTGGACTCCGAGAAATACGAGTTCCGGCCACGCGACTGGGCCGGTGCCGAGCGCGAGGGCCGCACCATCGCCCCGCTGATCACGACGCTCAACCGGCTCCGCAGGCGCAACCCCGCCCTCCAGCAGCTGCGCGACATCCACTTCCATTCGACCGACAACGAACAGGTGATCGCCTATTCGAAGCACGGTGGAGCCAATTCCGTACTGGTGGTCGTCAACCTCGATCCGCACCACACCCAGGAAGCGACCGTCTCGTTGGACATGCCGGTACTCGGCCTCGACTGGCACGGGTCCCTCGCGGTGCGCGACGAGCTCACCGGCGAGACCTATCACTGGGGCAGAGCGAACTACGTGCGCCTGGAACCGGGCCGTACGCCCGCGCACGTGCTGGCCGCTCTGCGACCGTCCCCGCCCACCGGAGGGTCACCCACCACATGATGATCAACAACCCTGTCCACGACACCTTCGAGGACACCCCCGCCAAGGACCGCGACCCCGACTGGTTCAAACGGGCCGTCTTCTACGAGGTCCTCGTCCGCGCCTTCCACGACAGCAACGGCGACGGCGTGGGGGACCTCAGAGGCCTCACCGCCAAACTGGACTACCTCCAGTGGCTCGGCGTCGACTGCCTCTGGCTGCCGCCGTTCTTCGCCTCACCCCTGCGCGACGGGGGCTACGACGTCTCCGACTACACCTCCGTACTGCCCGAGTTCGGCGACCTCGCCGACTTCGTGGAGTTCGTGGACGCCGCGCACCAGCGCGGCATGCGGGTGATCATCGACTTCGTCATGAACCACACGAGCGACCAGCACGAGTGGTTCCAGCAGTCGCGCAAGGACCCGCAGGGCCCGTACGGCGACTACTACATGTGGGCCGACAACGACAAGCAGTACCAGGAAGCCCGCATCATCTTCGTCGACACCGAGTCCTCGAACTGGACGTACGATCCGGTCCGCAAGCAGTACTACTGGCACCGGTTCTTCTCCCACCAGCCGGACCTCAACTACGAGAACCCGGCCGTGGTCGAGGAGATCGTCTCGGCGCTGCGGTTCTGGCTGGACCTCGGCATCGACGGCTTCCGCCTCGACGCCGTGCCCTACCTGTACGCCGAGGAGGGCACCAACTGCGAGAACCTCCCGCGCACCCACACCCTCCTCAAGCGGGTCCGCGCCGAGATCGACACGCACTACCCCGACACCGTCCTGCTCGCCGAGGCCAACCAGTGGCCGGAGGACGTCGTCGACTACTTCGGGGACTTCGCCAAGGGCGGGGACGAGTGCCACATGGCCTTCCACTTCCCCGTCATGCCGCGCATCTTCATGGCCGTCCGCCGGGAGTCCCGCTACCCGGTCTCCGAGATCCTGGCCAAGACCCCGGCCATCCCGGACGGCTGCCAGTGGGGCATCTTCCTGCGCAACCACGACGAGCTGACCCTGGAGATGGTCACCGACGAGGAGCGCGACTACATGTACGCCGAGTACGCCAAGGACCCGCGGATGCGGGCCAACATCGGCATCCGGCGCCGTCTCGCCCCGCTCCTGGACAACGACCGCAACCAGATGGAGCTGTTCACCGCGCTGCTGCTCTCGCTGCCCGGTTCGCCGGTGCTGTACTACGGCGACGAGATCGGCATGGGCGACAACATCTGGCTGGGCGACCGCGACGGTGTGCGCACGCCCATGCAGTGGACCCCGGACCGCAACGCCGGTTTCTCCTCGTGCGATCCGGGCAGGCTGAACCTGCCGGTCATCATGGACCCGGTCCACGGGTACCAGGTCACCAATGTCGAGGCCGCGATGGCCTCACCCTCCTCACTGCTGCACTGGACCCGCCGGCTGATCGAGGTCCGCAAGGCGAACCCCGCCTTCGGCCTCGGCTCGTACACCGAACTGCCGTCGACCAACCCGGCGGTGCTCGCGTTCCTCCGTGAACTCGGGGACGACCTCGTGCTGTGCGTGCACAACTTCTCGCGCTTCGCGCAGCCGACCGAGCTGGACCTGAGGTCGTTCATCGGGCACATCCCCGTGGAACTCACGGGCGACGTCCGCTTCCCCCCGGTCGGCGAATGGCCGTACCTGCTCACCCTGGCGGGCCACGGCTTCTACTGGTTCCGCCTCCGCACCGAGTAACCCCCACCGGGGCAGGCGCGCCGGGGGGGCCGCCCGAGGACAAGACCGACCACGCGAAGAAAGGCCCGGCCCCGCCCTCGGGCGAGTGAACCGAAGGCGGGCCGCCCGAGGACCAGCGCCACCACGCGAAGAAAGGCCCGGCCTTCGGGCGAGTGAGCCGAAGGGGCGCGCCTGGGCGGGGGTCCCCCCGGACGGAGTCTGGGCGGGGGTCCCCCCGGACGGAGTCTGGGGGCGGGTCCGAGCGCGCGGAGGAAACCCGAGGTACGAGGGTTTCTGAGCGCGTACGGACCCGTGAGTCAGGCTCCGAGCGCCCCGGAGGCGAACCGAGCCCCCACAAAATACCGCGAATGGGTCAATCGCCCTACCTGTACGGACCATCCTGACCCGACACCTGCCCATGCCGGAGAAGCAATTGCCGCACATCCGGGACACTCTGCGCATTCTGTGACGGCCCGGGGAAAGGACGCGACGCCATGTCGGAGGCTGCATCCGCCCGGAGTCGGCTCACCGCCGACCGGACCACCGGGCCGGGCCCGCTGGAGCCCATGCTGCGGACCTGGCTGCCCACGCAGCGGTGGTTCGCCGGGAAGGGCCGTACGATCGGGCGGCTGAGGACGGTCTCGGCGGCCGAGCTGCTGCCGCCGGGTTCCACGCCCGGTCTGCTCCATCTCCTCCTCGACGTGGACGGGGACTGCTACCAGTTGCTGCTGGGCATCCGCCCGGCCCTGTCGCCCGCGCTCGCGCCCGCGCTGATCGGGCACGCCGAGAGCGGTCCGTACGCGGGCCGGGCGGTCTACGAGGCGCTGGGCGATCCCCGGCTCGCGGCGATGCTGCTGGAGCGGCTGCGGACGCCCGGCGCGCTGGGTCCGCTGCGCTTCGACCGTGATCCGGGGGTGCTGATCCCGGCGGGGCTGGCGCCCCGGCCGTTGTCGGGGGAGCAGACCAACTCCTCGCTGATCTACGGGGACGCGTACATCCTGAAGGTGTTCCGCCGGGTCGGTCCGGGGGTCAATCCGGATCTGGAGCTGCCGAGGGCGCTGGCCGCCGCGGGCTGTGCGCGGGTGCCGGCGCCCGTCGCCTGGTACGAGGCGGAGCTGCCCGGTACGGAGCCGCTGACCCTGGGGGTGCTCCAGCCGTACCTGCGCGGGTGCGACGACGGCTGGCAGCTCGCGCTGCGCAGACTGGACTGCGGGGCGGACTTCACGGCCGAGGCGCACGCGCTGGGCCGGGCCACGGCCGAGGTGCACAGCGCGCTGGCCGGGGCGTTGCCCACCGTCGCCCTGGGGCCGGAGCAGACGGCGCGGCTGGCCGCCGGGATGACCGCGCGGCTGGCGGCGACCGCCCGTGAGGTGTCGGGGCTGCGGCCCTTCGAGGCGGGGCTGCGCGGGGCCTTCGACGCGCTGGCCGCTTCCCGGGGGGCGGGGGTGCCCGCCCAGCGCATCCACGGTGACCTGCATCTGGGCCAGACCCTGCGGGGGCGGGACGGAAGCTGGTCGCTGATCGACTTCGAGGGCGAGCCGGCCCGGCCGCTGGCCGACCGGCGGCGCCCCGAGCCGGCGGTGCGGGACATCGCCGGGATACTGCGCTCCTTCGACTACGCGGCCCGTTCGCACCGTCCGTTCGCGCCCGCCTGGGCGGACGACTGCCGGGCCGCCTTCTGCGAGGGCTACGCCCGGACCACCGGCCTCGATCCGCGGGAGGACCCGGTCCTGCTGCGCGCGTACGAGACCGACAAGGCCGTGTACGAGGCCCGTTACGAGGCCCGGCACCGGCCGGACTGGCTGCACGTGCCGATGGCGGCGATCCGGCGGCTCTCCGAGCCGCAGCGTCCTGCCCACCGGCTGCCGCCGCCCGTCCCCGGCGCCGTTCCCCCTCCCGTCGCCACCCCTTCCCATCCCCGCCCGAAGTCCCCGAGGAGGCCGCTCGCGTGAGCGCCGCACGTCAGTCGTCACGGACCGCCGGCGACGAAGCCGTCAGCCCGGTCCCGGAGTCCGCGCGTCCGCCCCGGCCGCCCCGCGCCCGCCGCTCCGCCCCGCCGCACGGGGTCCGGCGGGCGCCCGCGCTCGGGGCGGCGGAGCGGACCCGGCTGCTGGAGGGCCGTCACCACGATCCGCACGCGGTGCTGGGCGCCCGTACCCAGCGGGGCGGGGTCGCGTTCCGGGTGCTGCGCCCGTACGCGAAGGCGGTGACCGTCGTCGCGAAGGGGCTGCGGGCCGCGCTCCACGACGACGGCGACGGGCTGTTCTCGGGGCTGCTGCCGCTGACCGGTGTGCCGGAGTACCGGCTGCTGGTGGCGTACGAGAGCGACGAGATCGAGATCCACGACCCGTACCGGTTCCTGCCCTCCCTCGGTGAGCTGGACCTGCACCTGATCGGGGAGGGCCGGCACGAGGAGCTGTGGAAGGCGCTGGGCTCCGAGCCGATGGAGCACCAGGGGGTGGCCGGGACCCGGTTCACGGTGTGGGCGCCCGACGCGCAGGGGGTCCGGGTGACCGGGGACTTCTCGTACTGGGACTCCGTCGCGTACCCGATGCGTTCGCTCGGCGCGACCGGGGTGTGGGAGCTGTTCCTGCCGGGGGTGGGCGCGGGCACCCTGTACAAGTACGACATCACGCGCCCGGACGGCAGTCACACCCTGCGCGCCGATCCGATGGCGCGTTCCGCGGAGGTGCCCCCGGCCACCGCCTCGGTGGTGACCTCTTCGCGGTACGTGTGGCAGGACGCGCAGTGGATGGCCCGGCGCGGTGACCTTCCGGCGCACCGGGCGCCCTTCTCGGTGTACGAGCTGCATCTGGCCTCGTGGCGGCCGGGGCTCTCGTACCGTCAGCTCGCCGAGCAGCTTCCCGGGTACGTGAAGGAGCTGGGTTTCACGCATGTGGAGCTGATGCCGGTCGCCGAGCACCCCTTCGGGGGGTCGTGGGGGTACCAGGTCACCGGTTTCTACGCGCCGACCTCACGGATGGGGACCCCGGACGACTTCCGTTTCCTGGTGGACGCGTTGCACCGGGCCGGGATCGGGGTGATCGTCGACTGGGTGCCCGCGCACTTCCCGCGTGACGACTGGGCGCTGGCGGAGTTCGACGGCCGGCCGCTGTACGAGCACCCGGACCCGCGGCGGGCGGCGCACCCGGACTGGGGGACGCTGGAGTTCGACTACGGCCGCAAGGAGGTCCGCAACTTCCTCGTCGCCAATGCCGTGTACTGGTGCGAGGAGTTCCACGTGGACGGGCTGCGGGTGGACGCGGTGGCCTCGATGCTCTACCTGGACTACTCGCGGGGCGAGGGCGAGTGGGAGCCGAACGAGCACGGCGGCCGGGAGAACCCGGACGCGGTGTCGATGCTCCAGGAGATGAACGCCACGGTGTACCGGCGCTGCCCGGGGGTGGTGACGATCGCGGAGGAGTCCACGGCCTGGGAGGGCGTGACGCGGCCGACGGACGCGGGCGGGCTGGGCTTCGGGCTGAAGTGGAACATGGGCTGGATGAACGACACGCTGCGCTACATGGCGAAGGAGCCGGTGCACCGCAAGTACCACCACCACGACATGACCTTCGGGATGGTGTACGCGTACAGCGAGAACTACGTGCTGCCGATCTCTCATGACGAGGTGGTGCACGGCAAGCGTTCGCTGGTGTCGAAGATGCCCGGGGACGACTGGTGGCAGAAGCGGGCCGCGCACCGGGCGTACCTGGGGTTCATGTGGGCGCATCCGGGCAAGCAACTGCTCTTCATGGGGCAGGAGTTCGCCCAGGGGTCGGAGTGGTCGGAGACGTACGGGCCCGACTGGTGGGTGCTGGACTCCTCCTATCCGGCGGCGGACGACCACAAGGGCGTACGGAGTCTGGTGCGCGACCTGAACCGCACGTACGCGGTGACGCCGGCGCTGTGGGAGCGCGACAGCGTGCCGGAGGGCTTCGCGTGGGTGGAGGCGGACGCGGCGGAGGACAACGTCCTCGCGTTCCTGCGGTTCGCCGGGGACGGGTCGCCGCTGCTGGCGGTGTCGAACTTCTCCCCGGTGGTGCGGCACGGGTACCGGATCGGGGTGCCCGAGGAGGTTCCGCTGTGGCGGGAGGTCCTCAACACCGACCAGCGGCTCTACGGCGGCAGCGGGGTCCATCACACCCAGCCGCTGCGACCCGAGCCGGTCCCCGCACAGGGACGTCCGACGAGCCTGCGGCTGACGCTCCCACCACTGGCGACGATCTGGTTCAGACCCTGAGCCCCGGCCCCGGCCCCGGCCCTGACCCGGGGCCGGGGTCCTGGGGGCCCTGGTGCGGGGTTTCGGTGTCCGGAATCCGGTGGGTGCGCCGGGTTGTGGGGCCGGTGCGGGGGCGGTCATCCCAGTTGGCCGAAACTTTACCCAGGGAGGCAAGGTTGCCGGTGGTCCGACTACCGGACACTTGCCGGGAAACCTGGCGAAAGCACCGAACTACCTCGGATGTTCCTACGAGTTCTCAGCTTGTTTGACTGGTTTGTAGTCGCCACCCCCCGGCCACTCCTACGGTGTGCCCTGTGCACTCCAGCCCCCCTTTCAATGCCCCCGCCGCGCGACGCCTGCGCACGGCCCTGGGCATGGCGCCCGGTCATGTCGCCTACGGCCTGCGCGCCCAGTACGGCCTGCTCGTCCCGCCCGAGACCGTGACGGCCTGGGAGCAGGGCGAGATACCGCCCACCGCCACCGAGATCACGGCCCTCGCCGGGGTGCTCTGGTGCGCCCCCGCCGATCTGCTCTCCGAGCCCGTCACCCTGCGGGAGCACCGGATCGCGCGCGGGCTGGACGCGGCGGAGCTGGCCCGGCGGATCGGGCTGGACGCGGGCGCCTACCAGAAGATGGAGGACAGCGGGCGCTGGAAGGGCAACGACCGGCAGTCCACCATCCTCACCGCGGTGCTGGGGCTCTCCCCGGCCCAGTTCGTCGTGGCGGGCGGACGGCAGGAGGAGCTGGCCGCCCTCCTGCGGAGCGCGGTGACCACCCGCTGGCAGCCGCAGGTGAAACCGCTGGCCAAGCTGGTGCCGGTGACCAAGGGGCAGCTGGAGCGGGTCCTGGAGCAGTTGCACGCCGAGTACCGCGCGCGGGCGGCGTCGGCCCTGAGCTGGGGCGAGGGCGCGGCCGGGGACCCGGGCCAGGAGTTCCTGGCGGAGGTCGTGGACCGGTTCTGGTCCCTGGCGTCCGGTGCGGCGTAGGACACACCGGCGCGGACGGCGACAGCCCGGCGGGCGGGGCGGTTCGGGGACGGGGCCGTCCGGGGCGGGGGCGGTCCGGGGGCGGCGAACGGCCCCGGTCGCGTCCGGCGGAGGACGCGACCGGGGCCGTTCGGCCCGGCAGGTCGGGACGGAAGTCCCGCCCGGGACCGGGCCCCAGGGGCGGGCCGGGCCGGGGTGGGTCAGAAGACCGACTCGGCCTCGTACATGCGGGCCTCGGGGACGGTCTTCAGCTCGGTGACGGCCTCGGCCAGCGGGGCCATGACGATGTCGGTGCCGCGCAGGGCGGTCATGTTGCCGAAGTCGCCGCGGTGGACGGCCTCCACGGCGTGCCAGCCGAAGCGGGTGGCCAGGACGCGGTCGTACGCGGTGGGCGTGCCGCCGCGCTGGACGTGGCCGAGGATGACCGGGCGGGCCTCCTTGCCCAGGCGGCGCTCCAGCTCGACGGCGAGACGGTTGCCGATGCCGGCGAAGCGCTCGTGGCCGTACTGGTCGATGGCGCCCTTCTCGTACGGCATCGAGCCCTCGGCCGGGTGCGCGCCCTCGGCGACGCAGACGACGGCGAACTTCTTGCCGCGGGCGAAGCGCTCCTCGACCATCTTGACCAGGGCGTCCACCTCGAAGGGGCGCTCCGGCAGGCAGATCCCGTGGGCGCCGCCGGCCATGCCGGACTCCAGGGCGATCCAGCCCGCGTGGCGGCCCATGACCTCGACGACCATCACGCGCTGGTGCGACTCGGCGGTGGTCTTCAGCCGGTCGATGGCCTCGGTGGCGACGCCGACGGCGGTGTCGAAACCGAAGGTGCGGTCGGTGGAGGAGATGTCGTTGTCGATGGTCTTGGGCACGCCCACGACCGGCAGCCCGGCGTCCGACAGCATCCGGGCGGCGGTCAGGGTGCCCTCGCCGCCGATCGGGATGAGGGCGTCGATGCCGTAGCGCTTCGCCAGTTCGTGCGCGTTGTCGGCCGCCTCGTGGAGACGGGCGCGCTCCATGCGGGCTGAACCGAGAATCGTGCCGCCGCGGGCCAGAATGCCACTGACGGCGTTGATGTCGAGGGGGCGGTAGTTGCCGTCGAGGAGGCCCTTGAAGCCGTCCTCGAACCCGATGACCTCGTCCCCGTGTCCGACCACGGCACGGTGTACGACCGACCGGATGACAGCGTTGAGGCCCGGACAGTCGCCGCCTGCGGTGAGAACTCCGATACGCATCGTGCTGTGTCTCCTGCTCCTGGTCGTACCTGGCCCTCCGCGTGCGGGCGGAGAGACGTACATATGAAGGGCGTATTGATGAAGCCTGTCCGATTGTTCCACGATCCGGGGGCGGGGCGCGCTCCGTACGGTCCGGTCCCCAGGGTCTTTCGACCCTCCCGGAAGGGCCTTTTTCCCGGCGGGCGCCCTATCCATCCGCGGAGGTATTGTCAAGAGGGCAAGCCCACACCAACCGGGTCAATCGACTCGTAGATCGGCCCGCCACCCGGCAGGGCGACACCGACATCCACACCATGGGACGGAGAGCACGCGTGACGCGCAGCGTGTACGTGACCGGCATCGAGCGGGGGGACGGCCGGCAGGTCGTCGAGCTGGGGATCATGGAGCTCCTGACCCGCCAGACGGGCCGGGTGGGCGTCTACCGTCCGCTGCTGCACGACGGGCCCGACCGGCTCTTCGACCTGCTCAAGGCCCGCTACCGGATCGACCAGGACGCCGCGACGGCCTTCGGCATGGAGTACCACGAGGCGTCCGCGATCCTCGCCGAGAAGGGCACCGACGAGCTGGTCTCGCAGCTCGTCGACGGCTACCACCGGGCGGCCCGTGACTACGAGGTCATGCTCGTCCTGGGCACCGACTACGCCGACACCAACCTCCCCGACGAGCTCGCGCTCAACGCCCGCCTCGCGAACGAGCTGGGGGCGGTCGTCGTCCCCGTCGTGGGCGCCGGCAAGCAGCCCGCCGAGGCCGTGCGCGCCGAGGCCCGCAACGCCTACCGCGCGTACGAGAACCTGGGCTGCCACGTCGTCGCGATGGTCGTCAACCGGGTGTCCGCCGAGGACCGCGAGGTGATAGCCGACCGGCTGGCCGCCCGGCTGCCCGTCCCCTGCTACGTGCTGCCGGACGACAAGTCGCTCTCCGCCCCGACCGTCGCCCAGATCACCCGGGCCCTCGGCGGCGAGGTCCTCCTCGGTGACGACGCCGGGCTCGCCCGCGACGCCCTGGACTTCGTCTTCGGCGGCGCCATGCTGCCCAACTTCCTGAACGCCCTGACCCCCGGCTGCCTGGTGGTCACCCCCGGCGACCGCTCCGACCTGGTCGTCGGCGCGCTGGCCGCGCACGCCTCGGGGACCCCGCCGATCGCGGGCGTGCTGCTGACCCTCAACGAGCGCCCGGGCGCCGACATCCTGACGCTGGCCTCGAAGCTGGCGCCGGGGACCCCGGTCGTCTCGGTGCCCGGCAACAGCTTCCCGACCGCCACCGAGCTGTTCTCGCTCCAGAGCCGGCTGAACTCGGCGACCCCACGCAAGCTGGAGACCGCGCTCGGCCTGTTCGAACGGCACGTGGACACCGCCGAACTGCGCGACCTGCTGTCGGTGGCCCGCTCCGAGCGGGTCACGCCGATGATGTTCGAGCACGAGCTGCTGGAGCAGGCCCGGTCGGAGCGGCGCCGCGTCGTGCTGCCCGAGGGCACCGAGGAGCGGGTGCTGCGCGCCGCCGACGTGGTGCTGCGCCGCGGGGTCTGCGACCTGACCCTGCTGGGCGACGAGCACGCGATCCTGAAGAAGGCCGCCGACCTCGGCATCGACATCTCGGCCGCGCAGCTCGTCGACCCGGCGACCTCGCCGATGCGGGAACGTTTCGCCGAGTACTACGCCGCGGCCCGCGCCCACAAGGGCATGACCGTCGAGCTGGCCTCCGATGTCGTCACCGACGTCAACTACTTCGGCACCCTGATGGTCCAGCAGGGGCTGGCCGACGGCATGGTCTCCGGCTCGGTGCACTCCACCGCCGCCACCATCCGGCCCGCCTTCGAGATCATCAAGACCAAGCCGGAGGCGTCCATCGTCTCCTCGGTCTTCTTCATGTGCCTGGCCGACAAGGTCCTCGTCTACGGCGACTGCGCGGTCAACCCCGACCCGAACGCCGAGCAGCTCGCCGACATCGCCGTCCAGTCGGCCGCCACCGCCGCGGCCTTCGGTGTGGAGCCGCGGATCGCGATGCTCTCGTACTCGACCGGCACCTCCGGCTCGGGCGCCGACGTGGAGAAGGTCCGCAAGGCCACCGAGATCGTCCGCGCGTCCCGCCCCGACCTGCTGATCGAGGGGCCGATCCAGTACGACGCGGCCGTGGAGCCCTCGGTCGCCGCGACCAAGCTGCCCGGGTCCGAGGTGGCCGGGCGCGCCACCGTGCTGATCTTCCCCGACCTCAACACGGGCAACAACACGTACAAGGCCGTCCAGCGTTCCGCGGGCGCCGTCGCGGTCGGCCCGGTCCTCCAGGGGCTGCGCAAGCCGGTCAACGACCTCTCGCGCGGCGCGCTCGTCCAGGACATCGTCACCACCGTGGCGATCACCGCGATCCAGGCGCAGGGCGCTCCGGCCCCCACCGTCTGACCCGCCCACCGTGTCCTCCCCCCGCCCTTCCCGCCCTCCGTACCCTCCGCGACAAGGAAAGACCCCCCTCGTGACCGCAACCCGTGTCCTCGTCCTCAACTCCGGCTCCTCGTCGGTCAAGTACCAGCTGCTCGACATGGCGGACTCGTCCCGGCTCGCCGTGGGCCTGGTCGAGCGCATCGGCGAGGACACCTCCCGGCTGGTGCACGAGCCGCTCACCGGCGCCGGCGCGGCGGGCGGCAAGCGGGAGCGGCTGGGGCCGATCGCGGACCACGAGGCCGCGCTCCAGGCCGTCGCGGCGGAGCTCGCCGCCGACGGGCTGGGCCTGGACTCCCCCGACCTGGCGGCCGTGGGCCACCGGGTGGTGCACGGCGGGACCCGGTTCACCCGGCCCACCGTGATCGAAGACGAGGTGCTCGCCGAGATCCGCAGCCTGGTCCCGCTGGCCCCGCTGCACAACCCGGCGAACGTGACGGGCATCGAGGTGGCGCGCGGGCTGCGCGCGGACATCCCGCAGGTCGCCGTCTTCGACACCGCCTTCCACGCGACGATGCCGGAGTACGCGGCGCGGTACGCGATCGACGCCGCGACGGCCGAGAAGTACGCGATCAGGCGGTACGGCTTCCACGGCACCTCCCACGCCTACGTCTCGCGGGCCACGGCCGAGCTGCTCGGCAAGCCGGTCCAGGACGTCAACGTGATCGTGCTGCACCTGGGCAACGGGGCCTCCGCCTCCGCCGTCCGGGGCGGGGTCTGCGTGGACACCTCGATGGGGCTGACCCCGCTGGAGGGCCTGGTCATGGGTACCCGTTCGGGGGACCTGGACCCGGCGGTCGTCTTCCACCTGGCCCGGGTGGGCGGCCTCTCGGTGGACGAGATCGACTCGCTCCTGAACAAGAAGAGCGGTCTGCTGGGCATGTGCGGGGACAACGACATGCGCGAGGTCATGCGCCGGGCGGGCGAGGGCGACGAAGCCGCCGCGACCGCCTTCGCGACGTACGTCCACCGCCTGAAGAAGTACATCGGCGCCTACTCGGCCGTGCTCGGCCGGGTGGACGCCGTGGCCTTCACCGCGGGGGTCGGGGAGAACGCCCACCAGGTCCGCGCGGCGGCCGTGGACGGTCTGGCCGAGCTGGGTCTCGCGCTGGACCAGGAGGCCAACGCCCTGCGCTCGCAGCGGCCGCGGCTGATCTCGGCGGAGTACGCGCGGGTGGCCGTCGCCGTGGTCCCGACGGACGAGGAACTGGAGATCGCCACCCAGGTGTACGAGCTGGTCGCCCCGTAGCTCAGTTGGACTTTCCACCAGACGGAATATTCCGCTTCGAAACAAACCGATAGGATCAGCTTCATGCGCCGTTCCAAAATCGTCTGCACCCTGGGCCCCGCCGTCGACTCGTATGAGCAGCTGAAAGCGCTCATCGAGGCAGGTATGAACGTGGCCCGCTTCAACTTCAGCCACGGTTCCCAGGCAGAACACCAGGAGCGGTACGACCGCGTCCGGAAGGTCTCCGAGGACACCGGGCGCGCGGTCGGCGTCCTCGCCGACCTCCAGGGCCCGAAGATCCGTCTGGAGACCTTCGCCGAGGGTCCCGTCGAGCTGGTGCGCGGTGACGAGTTCACCATCACCACCGAGGACGTCCCCGGTGACAAGTCCGTCTGCGGCACCACGTACAAGGGTCTGCCGGGCGACGTCTCCAAGGGCGACCAGATCCTGATCAACGACGGCAACGTCGAGCTCCGGGTGACCGCGGTCGAGGGCCCCCGGGTCCGGACCATCGTCATCGAGGGCGGTGTCATCTCGGACCACAAGGGCATCAACCTGCCGGGTGCGGCCGTCAACGTCCCCGCCCTGTCGGAGAAGGACATCGACGACCTGCGGTTCGCGCTGCGGATGGGCTGCGACATGGTCGCGCTGTCCTTCGTCCGTGACGCCGACGACGTCAAGGACGTCCACAAGGTCATGGACGAGGAGGGCCGCCGGGTCCCCGTCATCGCCAAGGTCGAGAAGCCGCAGGCCGTCGCCAACATGGAGGCCGTCGTCGACGCCTTCGACGCGGTGATGGTGGCCCGTGGTGACCTGGCCGTCGAGTACCCGCTCGAAAAGGTCCCGATGGTCCAGAAGCGGCTCATCGAGATGTGCCGCCGCAACGCCAAGCCGGTGATCGTCGCGACCCAGATGATGGAGTCGATGATCACCAACTCCCGCCCGACGCGCGCGGAGGCGTCCGACGTCGCCAACGCGATCCTCGACGGCGCGGACGCGGTCATGCTGTCGGCCGAGTCCTCGGTGGGCGCCTACCCGATCGAGACCGTCAAGACGATGTCGAAGATCGTCACGGCGGCCGAGGAGGAGCTTCTCTCCAAGGGCCTCCAGCCGCTGGTCCCGGGCAAGAAGCCGCGGACCCAGGGCGGTTCCGTCGCCCGCGCGGCGTGCGAGATCGCGGACTTCCTGGACGCGAAGTCCCTGGTCGCCTTCACCCAGTCCGGTGACACGGCCCGCCGCCTGTCGCGCTACCGCGCGTGCCAGCCGATCCTGGCCTTCACCACCGACGCGGGCACCCGCAACCAGCTCACCCTGAGCTGGGGCGTCGAGTCGTACGTCGTCCCGCACGTGGACAACACCGACTCGATGGTCGACCTCGTGGACGCGGAGCTGCTCAAGCTCAAGCGCTACAACGAGGGCGACACCATGATCATCACGGCGGGCTCGCCCCCCGGCGTCCCGGGCACGACCAACATGGTCCGCGTCCACCACCTGGGCGGCGAACCCCGCGCCTGACCCCGCTCCACCCCCGCCGCACCGCCGAGGGCGGCACCCCGACCGACCGGGGTGCCGCCCTCGGCACATCCTGACCCGGCCGGACCGGACGGCGCCGTGGGCGTGCCGCACCGCGGGGCCGGGCTACTCCGGGGGGCCGATGTAGTTCTTCAGGCCCGGGACGGTCAGGGTGCCGCCGAGCTGGCCCGCCTGGACGACCCGGACGTCGGTGAAGAACACGTACGGGACGTTGAGCGGGGGCGGACTGTACGGGGTGAACTCGATCGGGAGCACGCCGAGGAGGTTGCCCTTGAGGCTCTCGGTGTACATCGTCACCGTGGCGTCCTGGATCGTGGAGGTGGAGCCCGGACGCGACCTCAGGTGGGCGGTGTTCCGGCCCTGGCCGACCGTCTGGTGGAGGTCGTCGATGTCCAGCGCGTCCGCCGTGAACTTCAGCACCTTCTTGATCCTGCCGCTCGCCGTCCGCACCTCCACGATGCCCTGGTAGTCCAGGTTGTGGAGGACCAGCCGGGAGCTTTCGAGGTACCAGGGCTCGTCCGGCAGGAGCGGGATGCCCTGCTCCTGCCGGGCGTCCGCGAGGGCCTTCGCGTCGTAGGTCGGGCAGGGGTAGGGCTGTTTGCCGCCCGCGCCGGGCGTGGCCCCCGGTGTCGCGCCGGGCGTGGCCCCGGGAGCCGTACCGTTGCCGGGCCCGTCGTCCGCCGGGTCCTGCCCGGGCGGGTCGCCGCTCTCCTCGCCCTCGGGGGCGTTGCCGTCGGGGGCGTCCGGGTCCGGGGGGTCCCCGTCGTCCTCCCCGGGGCCGTCGTCCGCCGCGCCGCCCGTCCCGTCCTTCGGGACCGTCGCCGTACGCCTGACCTCGTCGGACAGTTCCCCGACCGCGACGCCCGCCCCGCGCGCCGCCTCGCGGATCGCGTCCGCCACCGGGTCCGCCACCGGGTCCGGGTCCGGGTCCGGTGTCCGCGGGGGCGTGGCGGCGGGTGTCGTCCGGCCGCCGCGCAGCGGCCTGCCGAGCGCGTCGAAGAGACCCCTGAGCGCCTCGCCGGCCCCCAGCGGGTCCCGCGGGTCCGCGGACCCGGACGCCGGCGGTGAGGTGCCCGGCGGGGAACCGGGGCCCGGTCCGCCCGCCCCCGGGCCGGTGGTGGCCGGTACGGGTTTCCCGGCGGGCGGTCGCGTCGCGGACGGGCTCGCCCCCGGCCTCGGCAGCACCACCGCCCCCGGTGAAGTGGCCGCGCCGGGCGGCCCGCTCGGCGACGGCTGCTTCGCCGCGCCCGGGGAAGGCCCGCCCGAGGGGGAGGCCGCCGGGGAGGACCCGGCCGGGGAAGGGGAGTGCGCGGGCTCGTCGGACCGCGTCACGCACGGCCCGGGGGCGAAGGGGAGCTCCTGGTCGTCCGCGACGGCGGGCCTCGGCGTCATGCTCATCCCGACGAACACGGCCGTCGGCATCGCGGCCAGCGCCATCGTCTTGCCGACCGGTATGCGGACCTTGCTCAGCAGCGATTTCCTGGGCGCCGCGTGCTGCGGCCCCCTGCTCTCACGGGACTCCGCGCCCGGGTCCGTCCCGGGCCGCGTCTCGTCACCCCGCACTGTTCCTCCCGCCGTCGGCGTGGGCAGTCGTTTCGCTCGCGTGTGCCGTTTCCGTTTCCGTCGTACGGGGAGCCGGGACGTCCCCGGGACCCGCCGTCGCGGCCGTCGCCCCCGCCGGGCCCGCCGTGACCTCCTCCGCCGGCCTGCCCGGGACCCAGGCCAGCGCCAGTCCGCCGCCGATCATGGAGAGGAAGAAGCCCATGAAGAAGCCGCCGAGGTTGGAGACCGGCAGGGAGACCAGCGCCAGCAGGATCGCGGCGACGCCCGCGAAGATCCGGATGGTCTGCTGGAACCAGAGGGCGAGGCCGAGGGTGATCAGCAGCACCCCGATGATCAGCGCGCCCGCGCCGCCCGTCGTGGCCATCGCGAGGCTGATGTTGCCCAGCCGGATGTCGGCGTAGGGGAAGTAGGCGATCGGGAAACCGCCCAGCAGGGTGAACAGCCCTGCCCAGAAGGGCCGCTCGCCGCTCCAGGCGTGGAAGCGGTAGTACACCCGGGTGAGCCAAGCGTCACGGGCGGCGTCGACCGGGGCCTGGGGGTTCATGGACAACAGCTCCCTGGGAACGGTGGTACGGAGAACCGGTGCCGTGACCGGAAAGGCCCGCGGACCCGCGGACCCGCGAACCTGTGGACCCGCAGACCCCCAGGTCAGAAGGTCTGCAAGCCCGAAGGACCACAGGGCCACAGGCCCGAAGGCCTGCCGGTCACGGCACCGGGTGGGCGCCCGGACGGGCGGCTGCCGCGGACCGAACCGCCCGCCCGCCTCCCCGTCCGGGCACCGCACGGGGACGAACTACTTCTCGTCCTCGTAGCACGGCTGGTCGCCGCTGAGCAGACGGAGCTTGAGGTCCGGCAGGGTGAAGGTACCCGCCGTCGTCGCCCACGCCTTCTGCCGGACCTTCGTCAGCACCGCGCGCTCGGCGCGCTGCGAGAAGGCGTACCGGTTCTCCACCGTGTGGGGCTGCGGTTTCGTCTTGTGGCTCTCGTCGCCGACCGCGACACCGATGTCCAGGTTGGTGAACTCGGCGTCGGCGTCGAGCTCGGCGACGTCCAGGTAGATGTTCTTCGCCACGGCCGGCTCGCCCTTGTGGCCGGTGCGGAGCTGGAGGGTGATGTCACCGAGCGGCGTCGGGGTCACCAGCGACTGGCACATGTTGGTGATCTCGGCGCGGCTGAACCCGGAGATGGTGACCGGGTGCTGGGCCGGGTCGCCCTTGAGGTCGTGCCCCTTGGCGATACCGCCGTACTGGATCAGGTTCTCGCCGTCGAGCTTGTCGGCCGAGACCTTGAAGTCCTGGCCGGAGACGCTGAAGGAGGCCGCGAGGGCTCCTTGCGCCAGACCTACACCGACCGCGGCGGACGCCGCGATGCTCGGCACCATGACGAGCGCGAAGCGCTTCCATCTGGTCCCGCCACGCATCTGAGAACTCATGTCGTTCCTCCGTCTCGGACGTACATCTCCGGTCCGGGCCCTGCCCGTCCTGGGATGGGGAGAAGTTCCACGTCCTCGGGAAGGAGCGCAGGGCCGGGGAGCGGCCGTGCCGCGTCCGGTACACCGGCGATCACCCCCGAGCGACAACCACTGGGCCGCGCGTCGGCGCGGCATGGAGGACAGGCCCCGCCGGCGCGGCGGGGACCCCCCTGTCCACGGCCGGTGCCACTGCCACCGGCCGGCCCGGTGGGGACCCCGCACCGCGGCTCCGGATGAGCGGCTCCGTGGGAAGGACCGAGCGTCGCCGATCGTGGTGCATTCCCGGCCGGGACACAAGGGGGTTCGTTACCGGCGGGTAACGCCGGGCTGATCCGGGCCCGTTCGGCCGTCACCGGGCGGCGACTCAGGGTGCCACCGCCGGCCACGACAGAACGGCGGAAGTCCCCGCACAGCAGACAGTTCACAGGGGTCGACTTACTCCGAGTAACAGCGGCCGCGATTACCAAGTTTTGGCAAAGCGCGGCCGCTGTTTATCTACGTGTCAACAAAACACCGGTGGGCGACGCCACGCCGGGGACGCTCCCTAGAACAGCACCCGCGCGAGGGCCGTACGGGCCGCCGTCACACGGGGATCGTCCGCCCCGATGACCTCGAACAGCTCCAGCAGGCGCAGCCGTACCGCGTTGCGGTCCTCGCCGAACGTCACCCGTACGGTGTCGACCAGACGCCCGAAGGCGTCCTCCACGTGACCGCCGACCAGGTCCAGGTCGGCCGCGGCGATCTGCGCCGCCGGGTCGGCCGGCTTCCCGGCCGCCGCCGCGCGCACCGCCTGCGGGTCCATCCCCTGTACGCGGACCAGCAGTTCGGCCTGGGCGAGGCCGAGCTTGGCCTCGGTGTTGCCCGGGTCGTCGGAGAGGACGTTCTTGTACGCCTGCACCGCGCCGCCCAGGTCACCGGCGTCCAGCGCGACGACGGCCGCCTCCAGCAGCGCGTCGTACGGGCCGGCCGGAACCTCGGCCGGGGCCGGGGCCGAGCCCCCCGGGGCGGTCGCCCCGGCGTCGGGGTCCACCTCGATCCCGATGATCCCGAACCGCTCCTCGGCGACCTGGACGAGCTGGGCGAGGGTCTCGCGGATCTGCTGCTCGGGGGCGACGCCCTGGAACAGCGGCAGCACCTGGCCCGCGACCACGGCGAAGACGGCCGGGATGCCCTGGATGCCGAACTGCTGCATCAGCATCTGGTTGGCGTCGACGTCGACCTTGGCCAGGACGAGACGGCCGTTGGCCTCGACGGTCAGGCGCTCCAGCAGCGGGCTGAGCTGCTTGCACGGCTCGCACCACTCGGCCCAGAAGTCGAGGACGACCGGAACCTCGGCGGAGAGCTGGAGGACATCGCTTTCAAAGCCCGCCTCGTCTACGTCGATGACGAGCGCGGACGGCGGCACACCGGCGGCGGACCCCGGGGCGGTCGCGCCCCCCTGGCCCGCCTGCCGGGCCTGTTCGGCACGGGCCTGCTCGGCCTTGGCCTTGGCCTCGCCGGCCGCCTTCACCGCGGCGAGGTCGACGACGCCACTCATGGACATGTTTCTGGGCTGCATGCGTACATCCTCCCCCGTGGGCGCGCGCCGACGAAAAAGACCGCCTGAATCACCCTGCTGGTGCGTGACCGGTGGTACGTGACGGCGCCGGGTCCCCACCTGGCGCCAGCAGCATTTCGCGTGGTTGTCGCTCTTACGCTACGGGCCGTAGCGTAACTCCTCCCGGACTTCTCCCGGCCGCGGACCGTGGCGTGATCTGAACCACAGTGACGTGACCCCCGGCGCCCCGGCTACCGGCCGGTAAGGTCACCGCCATGCGCAACCCCAGCCCCGCCGCCGGCCCCCCGACCGGTCGCACCGGCCGTCCCCGCAGCGCCGCCGCGGACGCCGCGATCCTCGCCGCGACCCGGGCCGCGCTGGTCGAACTGGGCTGGTCGAAGCTGACGATGGGCGACGTCTCGGCGCGGGCCGGGGTCGCGAAGACCACCCTCTACCGGCGCTGGGCGGGCAAGAACGAGCTGGTCGTGGACGCGGTGGCGGAGCTCTTCGACACGCTCGAACTCCCCGACCGCGGTTCCCTCGAAGCGGATGTCGCGTACGTGGTCCTGCGGTTCGCGGAGCTGCTGCGGCGCCCGGAGGCCCGTACGGCCCTGATGGCGGTGGTCGCCGAGGCCACCCGGGACGAGGCCCTGCGCGACCGCATCCGCTCGGCGATCGTGGACCGGCAGAAACGTCTCGTCGTCCTGGGGCGCGAGCGGGCCCGGCTGCGCGGGGAGCTGCCGCAGGAGACGGACGCCTCGCACGCGGGCCGCGCCACGGACCTGATCTTCGACGTGATCGCGGGCACGGTGGTGCACCGCGCCCTGGTCAGCTCCGAGCCGGTGGACGAGGTGTGGGTGGCCGCCTTCACCACCCTCCTGATGCACGGCCTCCGGGGCCGGTGACGGCCCGACGGACCTGCCCGCCGGACCTGCCCGCCGGGGCGCGGGCCCGCGCCACCGGGCCCGAAGCCCGGGGCCAGGCACCGGCAACGCGCGCGTGAGGCCGGTCATGGCGCCACCGCACAGGGCGCCATGACCGGCCTCGCGGCGGCGGGGACGGGGCCGGGGACGGGCTCAGAAGCCGGGCGGCTCCGTGTAGGTGCCCCACTCGTCCCGCAGCACGTTGCAGATCTCGCCCAGCGTGGCCTCCGCGCGCACCGCGTCCAGCATGGCCGGGATCATGTTCGACCCGTCCCGGGCGGCGGTCAGCATCGCGGCCAGCCCGGCCGCCACCTTCGCGTCGTCGCGCCGCTCCTTGCGCGCGGCCAGCTCGCGCACCTGGACCTGCTCGACCTCGTGGCTGACCCGCAGGATCTCCAGGTCCCCGGTGACCGACCCGTGGTGGACGTTGACGCCGACGACCCGCTTGTCGCCCTTCTCCAGCGACCGCTGGTACTGGAAGGCCGACTCCGCGATCTCCCCGGTGAACCAGCCGTCCTCGATGCCGCGCAGGATGCCCGAGGTGATCGGCCCGATGGGGTGGCGGCCGTCCGGGTGGGCGCGCGTCCCGCGCTCCTTGATCTGGTCGAAGATCTTCTCGGCCTCGGCCTCGATGCGGTCGGTGAGCTGCTCGACGTACCAGGAGCCGCCCAGCGGGTCGGCCACGTTGGCGACCCCGGTCTCCTCCATCAGCACCTGCTGGGTGCGCAGGGCGATCTCGGCCGCCTGTTCGCTCGGCAGGGCGAGGGTCTCGTCGAGGGCGTTGGTGTGCAGGGAGTTGGTGCCGCCCAGGACGGCCGCGAGGGCCTCCACGGCGGTGCGGACGACGTTGTTGTACGGCTGCTGCGCGGTCAGGGAGACCCCGGCGGTCTGGGTGTGGAAGCGCAGCCACATCGTCTTGTCGGCCTCGGCCCCGTACACCTCCTTCATCCAGCGCGCCCAGATCCGGCGGGCGGCGCGGAACTTGGCGATCTCCTCGAAGAAGTCGAGGTGCGCGTCGAAGAAGAAGGAGAGGCCGGGCGCGAAGACGTCCACGTCCATCCCGCGCGAGAGTCCGAGCTCCACGTACCCGAAGCCGTCGGCGAGGGTGTACGCGAGTTCCTGCGCGGCCGTCGCCCCGGCCTCGCGGATGTGGTAGCCGGAGACGGACAGCGGCTTGTACGCCGGGATGCCCTGCGCGCAGTACTCCATCAGGTCGCCGATGAGGCGCAGGTGCGGCTCGGGCTCGAAGAGCCACTCCTTCTGGGCGATGTACTCCTTGAAGATGTCGGTCTGGAGCGTGCCGTTGAGCACGGCGGTGTCGACGCCCTGCCGTTCGGCGGCGACCAGGTACATGCAGAAGGCGGGTACGGCGGGCCCGCTGATGGTCATCGAGGTCGTGACGTCACCGAGCGGGATGTCCCGGAAGAGGATCTCCATGTCGGCGGCGGAGTCGATGGCGACCCCGCAGTGCCCGACCTCGCCGAGCGCGCGGGGGTCGTCGGAGTCCCGTCCCATCAGGGTCGGCATGTCGAAGGCGACGGAGAGGCCGCCGCCGCCCGCGGCCAGGATCATCTTGTACCGCTCGTTGGTCTGCTCGGCGTTGCCGAACCCGGCGAACTGGCGGATCGTCCAGGTCCGCCCCCGGTAGCCGGTGGCGTGCAGGCCGCGGGTGTACGGGTACTCCCCCGGCCAGCCGATGCGCTCGAAGCCCTCGTACGCGTCCCCGGGCCGGGGCCCGTAGACCGGATCGACGGCATCGCCGGAGAGCGTGGTTCGTGTCCATTCCCTGGCGGCCTCGCGCTTGCGGGCCTTGTCGTACCGGGCCTGCCAGCGACGGCGGCCCTCCTCGATGGCGTCAGCTTCCATACCCATGAATTTACTAGGACGTCCTAGTAAATGTCGATGGCAAACCCCCGGGGACTCGCCCCGGGGGTGTCCGGCTCCAGCGCCGCGCGAGTACGGGAGCCGGAATCCGGCTCCGGTCCGGTCAGGCCCGCACGGTGACCGGGGAGCCCTCGATGAGGGGTTCGACATCGGCGCGGACGGTGCGCTCGACGAAGAAGGCGGCCAGCGGGATCGTCCCGGAGACCAGGACCCACAGCAGCTTGCCGAAGGACCACTTGGCCTTGGAGCCCAGGTCGAAGGCGAAGACCAGGTAGATCATGAAGAGGACGCCGTGCGTCTGCGAGACCGCGAAGGTCAGGCCGGCGCCGGTGTCGAAGCCGTACTTCGCCACCATGCAGGCACAGAGGATCAGGAGCATGACCGCGGTCACGTAGGCCATGACGCGGTAGCGGGTCAGCACGCTTCGTTTCATGCGTACGAGCCTAACCGCCCGGAATGTCCCCGCTGACCCGGGGAGCGGAGCGAGCCCGTCCGGCGCCCGCGCCCCACCCCCGGAGCCCCGCGGCCCCGGCCTGGAGCCCACCGCTCCTACCGCTCCTACCGCTCGTCGAAGTCCGCTGCGGCGACCCGCAGGGGCCGCAGCAGCGCGAAGATCTCCTCGCACTCCTCGGCGTCGTAGGCGCCGAGGCCGAAGTCGACCTCCATCAGGGCCTTGGTAGCGCACTCCACGACCTCGCGGCCCTTCTCGGTGATGGAGGCGAGGGTGCCGCGGCCGTCGTTCGGGTTGGGGCGCCGGGCGACGAGCCCGGACCGCACCAGGCGGTCCACCGTGTTCGTCACCGAGGTCGGGTGCACCATCAGCCGCTCGCCGATCTTCGACATCGGCAGCTCCCCCGCCTTGGAGAAGGTGAGCAGCACCAGCGCCTCGTACCGGGCGAAGGTCAGCCCGTACGGCTTGACCACCGCGTCGACCTCGCCCAGCAGGATCTGGTGCGCCCGCATGATCGAGGTGATGGCGGCCATCGAGGGCACCGGCCCCCAGCGCTGCTGCCAGAGCTGGTCGGCGCGGGCGATGGGGTCGAAGGGCAGGCTGAGCGGCTTGGGCACGGAGCAGACCCTACCGGGCGCCCGTCGGGCGCCGGGACCCGTCTCACACCTCGGCCCCCGGCCCCGTACGGGCGGGCCGTGCCGGGGTGACAGCCTGCGGGCCCGCGCCCCTGACCGGGGGCCGCGGGTCGGCCGCGGAGGGGCCGCGGAGGGGCTGCGGCCCGTGCCCGGCCGGTGGTTGACTGCCCCGCATGGACTTCGCGCACGCGTTCCCCGCCCGGCGGGACGGCCGGTCATGAGCACGGGCGCCGGCGGCCCGTCCTCGGAGCCCGGCCCCGCCCCGGCGGCCCGGCAGGCGCCCCCGTTCGACCCCGAGCTGCGGGCGGCGCTGGCGGCCTCGGGCGGCCGGGCCGGGGGGCCGCTCACCCCGGAGAACCTCGCGGCCCGGCAGGAGCGGGACGCCGCGGCCCGGCCCAGGCCGACGGTCCGCGACCTCCGGGCCGACGGCCGCTTCGAGGTGGACGAGGTCCGCGTGCCGGGAGCGCCGGGCGGGCCGGACGTCACGCTCGTGAGCGCCCGGCCCGCCGGGGTCACCGGGCCGCTGCCGCTGCTGTACTACCTGCACGGTGGCGGGATGGTCACGGGCAACGCGTGGTCCGTGCTCCCGCGGCTGCTCCGCGGATGGGCGCTCCCGCTGGGGCTGGCCGTCGTCTCCGTCGCGTACCGGCCGGCCCCGCGGACGCGGTACCCCGGAGCGGTGGAGGACTGCTGGGCCGGACTCGTCTGGGCGGCCGGGCACGCGGCCGACCTGGGCATCGACGCGGACCGCGTCGTCGTCGGGGGGAAGAGCGCGGGCGGCGGACTCGCCGCGGCGCTCGCCCTGCTCACCCGCGACCGGGGCGGCCCCGTACCGGTCGGGCAACTGCTCCTGTCCCCGATGCTCGACGACCGCGGCGCCACGTTCTCCAGCCACCAGATGGACGGCGCCGACACCTGGGACCGGACCTCCGGCGCGACCGCCTGGCAGGCCCTGCTGGGTGACCGGTACGGCGCGGCGGACCTGCCGCCCTACGCGGCCCCCGCCCGCGCCACGGACCTGTCCGGGCTGCCCCCGGCCTACATCGAGGTCGGGTCGGCCGAGACCCTCAGGGACGAGGCCGTGGCCTACGCCGACGCGATCTGGCGGGCGGGCGGCCGGGCCGAACTCCACGTATGGCCCGGCGCCTTCCACGGCTTCGACACCCTCGCCCCCGGGGCCGCCCTCAGCCGGGCCGCCCACCACACCCGCACCCACTGGCTCCACCGCCTCCTCACCCCCACCCACTGAGCCGGGCCGGGGAGGCCGGAGACGGGGCGGCCGGCCCGGCCGGTGGCAGGGCCGGCCGGATGTGCGCCGACGACGCGCTGTGCCTGACGTCGGACGAGCCGTCTCCCGAACCGCGCTGAAACTGTACGTGTGAGGTGGCGTGCGCGAAGCGGGGATCGCTGACGCCCCCGTACCGATCAGGCGTAGTTTCGGGGCATGGCTACTGAGCACCTGGGCGACCGCGTGGCCAGGCTGCGGCGCTTTGCTGACCTCACTCAAGAGGGACTCTCCGAACGGTCCGGCGTGTCCGTGGACGTGATCCGGAAGCTTGAGCAGCACCGGAAGCACAGCGCGCGCCTACCGACGCTGCATTCACTCGCCAAGGGGCTCGGTGTGGAGCTGACGGCCCTTCTGGGGGACCCGCCGGGAGTCCCGTCCAGTGGTGCGGCCGACCCGCCGCAGCTCGTCGCCGTCCGGCGCGCGATCATGCCGCCGTTGTTCGCTCCGCCCGTTGAACCGGCGGGGGCGGAACGGCTGTCCCTGTCCCTTCTGCGGGCCGAGCTGGCGGACGGCTGGACGCTCTACCACGCGGCGGAGTTCGGCCGCCTCATGGACGTGCTGCCGGGCATCATCGCGGACGCGCGCCTGTTCGCCGCGGCAGGGAACCCGGACCAGCGGGCGGCCGGACAGGCGGCGCTCGGCAAGGCTCTGCAACTCGGCGGACACCTGGCCATCCGTCTCGGTAAGACCGACCTCGCACTCTCGGCCCTGGAGCGGGCCTACGCCGCCGCCGGGGACTCGTCGGACCCGTTGCTCGCCCCGATGGTGTCGAACTCGGTCGCGTGGGCCTACCAGCGCCAAGCCCGGTTGGACGACGCCCGGAGCCTGGCCGTTCACGCCGCGGACGGGGTGGAGCGGGAGTACACGGGTACGTCGGAGGGTGTCCGCGTGTGGGGGGGGCTGCTGATGTCTGCGGCCACCTCGTACGCGCGGAGCGACGACTACGCGACCGCCAACGACATGATGGTGACGGCCGAGAAGGCGGCGGGCCGCCTGGCGGCGCTCCCGCCCCCGGTCGACGGCAAGCTGGTGTCGGTGTTCAGCCGGTCGTCGGTGCGCATCGAACGGGTCCGCCTGGCCGTGCAGCACGAGCGGCCCGAGGAAGCCTTGACACTGGCCAAGGACATACGGCTGAGCAAGGACATCCCTCCCTCGTGGCGGACATGGCTGCTGCTGGACGTGGCACGCGCGCACGCCGACACGGGGGACGCCGCCGGGGCCGTGGGAGCACTTGAGAGGCTACGGCGGGTGGCCCCCGGGTGGATGCGTCACCACACGCTGGCCGTCGCCGTCGTCAGCGACTTGTGGAACGGACCCGCACGACCGCCGGGCCTGCGCAGGCTCGCCGAGTTCCTCGGAGTCGCCGAGTAGCGTCGCGAGAGTAGGACGTTCCGTCCCTGTGGACCTACGTCGCCCGGCGCCACGATCAACGTATGACGGAGCCGACGCGGTACAGCACCGCACCCATCGAACTGCCGCTGCGCATGGAGCCGGAGCCGACCCCCGCCGAGGGCTGTGCGGGCTGTGCCGAGCTCGCGAGCGTACGGGACCGGGCGCGGGCCGGGGGCGACATGACGACCGTGACCGACTGCAACGTCTTCATGCGGCGGCACCCCGAGGGGCACCCCGAGGGGCACCAGTGATCACACGGGCGGACATCGGCGCGCGGGTCGAGGACGCGTACGGGCGGGTGGGAATCCTGGTCGATCTGATCCCCGACCACGAGGACCCCGCCGAGCGCATCAGGCAGCACGCCGAGCGGGCCGGCCTGGGCGTCTCGGCCTACCTCGTGCACGCCGCCACGCGGCAGATCGCGGAGACCGAGACCGTAGAGGCACAGTTCGCGGGCGTGGACGCCTTGATCGCGGCGTCGGAAGCCGAGGCCACGAGGGCGCCTTCGGAGGCGGACGCGGCGACCGGGGAGCTGACGGAGCAGGAGCGGCAGGAGATCGAAGCCGCCCTCGGCCTCGTCCACGGACCGGATCGGACAGGTACACGTCCAGGACACACCGCGTGAGCACCGCAATCCCGGTCCACGACAGCGGGATGCTCACCGCTCTCACCGCTCTCACCGACCGCAAGGCCAGGCCGTCCACCCGCGTGAAGCCCCGCAGGCTGGTCAGTCCGTGGCGAGGTGGCGTTCCACCGTCTCCACCTTGGAGGTGATGCCGTCGGTGACACCGGGGCGGATGTCGGCCTTGAGGACGAAGGAGACCCGGGGGGCGCGGGCCTCCACCGCGGCCACCGCGCGCCGGACCACGTCCATCACTTCGTCCCAGTCGCCCTCGACGGTGGTGAACATCGCGTCGGTGCGGTGGGGCAGCCCGGACTCGCGCACGACCCGGACGGCGTCGGCGACGTACTCGCCGACCTCCTCGCCGACCCCCAGCGGGGTCACCGAGAACGCGACGATCACGCGTCGGCCGCCTCTCGGGCGCGGGCCGCGATCACGCTGTCGGCCTCGTCGCGCTTGAGGATCTTGTCGCCGTAGAGACCGCCGAAGGGGACCACCGCGAGCACGAAGAACAGGAGGGCCTTCGTGAACGGCCACTTCGCCCGGTACCAGACGTCCAGCAGGAAGACCGCGTAGATGACGAAGAGGATGCCGTGGATGATGCCGAGCGGCATCATCAGGTAGTCGATGTCCGAGACCCGGCTCAGCAGCGAGCCGAAGATCAGCAGGGCCGGGAAGGAGAGCGCCTCCGGTACGGAGATGAGGCGCAGCCGGTGCAGGGCGGAGGCGGTCTTGATGTCCACGTGGAACCTTCGGGGGGTGGCGGCCGGGGGGCGGTCCCAGTGTCTCAGCCGCTTTGCGCGATCTTGACCCGGGCCCCCGGACCCACGACGCGCCCGGCCACCGCGCGCCGCCCACCGCACCCGGCGACCGCGTCCGGCCCGCGCCCCGGCCGTCCGGGTGTGACGGGATGGGCGGGATATCGGCCACAGGGCCCTGTTCGTACCCGCCCGCTGCCGATACCGTCTTCCCGTGGCTCAGTTCCGACTCCAAGGCAGCAAGGTGCTCGCCGTCGACCTGACCGGGGACGCCGTCAAAGCGAAGAACGGCTCCATGGTCGCGTACGACGGCCGGATGACCTTCAAGAAGATGACCGGCGGCGGTGAGGGGCTCCGGGGGATGGTGACCCGGCGGCTGACCGGCGAGCAGATGACCGTGATGGAGGTCGAGGGACACGGCACCTGCTTCTTCGCCGACCGCGCGAGCGAGATCAACCTGGTCGGCCTGGACGGCGAGAAGCTGTACGTCGAGTCCAGCAACCTGCTGTGCGCCGACGCCGGCCTGCGCACCGGGACGGCCTTCACCGGCCTGCGCGGGGCCTCCCACGGCGGGGGCCTGTTCACCACGACCGTCGAGGGCTCGGGCCGGGCGGCGATCCTGTCCGACGGCCCGGCGGTGGTGCTGCGCGTCAGCGCCGCGTACCCGCTCTCCGTGGACCCGGGCGCGTACATCGCGCACACCGGCGGCCTGCGGCAGTCCTTCCAGTCCGGTGTGAACTTCCGCACGCTGATCGGCGAGGGTTCCGGCGAGGCGTTCCAGATCCGTTTCGAGGGCGAGGGGCTCGTGTACGTGCAGCCCAGCGAGCGCAACACCGTCGGGGGCGAGATCTGATGCCGTTCCGTGAGATCAACCCGAAGGTGGTCGAGGCCCAGCTCGTCCCGGGGCAGCGGATGTACAGCCAGCGCGGCGCGATGCTCGCCTACCGCGGCGAGGTCTCCTTCACCCCGAGCCTGACCGGCGGCCAGGGCGGGGTCATGAGCATGATCGGGCGCCGGGTGGCGAACGAGCAGACGCCGCTGATGACGGTCGAGGGCAACGGCACGGTGCTCTTCGGCCACGGCGGTCACCACATCCAGGTGATCAACCTGGCCGGGGACACCCTGCACGTCGAGGCCGACCGGCTCCTCGCCTTCGACGGCGCCCTCCAGCAGGGCACCGTGTTCCTGGGCGCGCAGGGCGGGGTCATGGGCGTGGTGCGCGGCCAGGTGACCGGCCAGGGCCTGTTCACCACGACGCTCAAGGGCCACGGCTCGGTCGCCGTGATGGCCCACGGCGGGGTCGTCGAACTCCCCGTCACCCCGCAGCGCCCGGTCCACGTGGACCCGCAGGCGTACGTCGCCCACCACGGCGAACTCCGCAACCGGCTCTCCACCGCGCTCGGCTGGCGGGACATGGTGGGGCGCGGCTCGGGCGAGGCGTTCCAGCTGGAACTGTCGGGTCAGGGTGCGGTGTTCGTCCAGGCATCGGAGGAGAAGCTGTGATCCACGCTCCCGCGCCGGGCGGCGCCGGTGGTCCGGAGGTCTTCGATCCGTACACCCTGCCCCGCGACGACAACGTGAACCCGTACACCTTCTGCGTGGAGCTCAAGGGGAACCAGTGGTTCCTGCAGAAGGGCAAGATGATCGCGTACTACGGGAACATCGAGTTCAACGGCATCGGCCACGGCCGGTTCGACCGGCTGCTGCGCACGAGCTTCCATTCGCCGGTGCACGCGGGCGACTGGGTGGTGGCCGAGGGGCAGGGCAAGATGCTCCTGGCCGACCGGGCCTTCGACGTGAACTCGTACGACCTGGAGAACGGGAACCTGACGATCAGGTCGGGCAACCTGCTCGCGTACCAGCCCTCGCTGGCGCTGAAGCAGTCGATCGTCCCGGGGTTCCTGACGCTGATCGGGACGGGCACGTTCGTGGCGGCGTCCAACGGGCCGGTGGTCTTCATGGAGCCGCCGCTGCGGGTGGACCCGCAGGCGCTGGTGGGCTGGGCGGACTGCCCTTCGCCGTGCCACCACTACGACCACGGCTACCTGTCCGGCGTCATGGGCGGCCTGCGCGCGCTGACCGGCGCCGGCGGCGCCTCGGGCGAGGAGCACCAGTTCGAGTTCGTGGGGGCGGGGACGGTGCTGCTCCAGTCGTCGGAGATGCTGATGCCGGAGCGTGCGGTGGGCGTGATCGACGCGGAGCCGGGCGTCCCGGGCGGCGGCCACGGTGGTCACGGCGGCCCCGGGTCACAGGGCTCCGCAGGTCAGCTGGGCGTGCCCCGGATGCCGGGGCAGCTGGGTGATCTCCAGCGCCGTTTCGGGCTCTGAGCCCCTTGGCAGCCCTTTCGCGGTCCCTCCCCGATCTTCCTTCCCGATCTTCCTCCCATTTTTTGTACGTAATTCAACTTCTTAGGTAGAATTCATTCATGGAGACCATCGAGACCGAGACGGCCACCTTCCCCCGGACCCCGTCCGGGGAAACCCCCTGGCTGACCGATGCCGAACAGTGCGTCTGGCGCACCCACCTGGACGTCAGCAGACTGCTGATGCACCAGCTGGAGAAGGATCTCCAGCCCTTCGGGCTCACCAACAACGACTACGAGATCCTCGTGAACCTCTCGGAGTCGCCGGACCACAGGATGCGGATGAGCGACCTCGCCACCGCCACCCTGCAGTCCAAGAGCCGGCTGTCCCACCAGATCACCCGTATGGAGGCGGCCGGGCTGGTCCGCCGGGTGAACTGCGAGTCCGACCGCCGCGGCCTGTACGCGGTGCTCACGGACGAGGGCATGGAGACGATGCGGAAGGTCGCCCCGCACCACGTGGCGTCCGTCCGCCGCCACTTCATCGACCTGCTGCCGCCGGAGGCGCTGGCGGCGCTCCGGACCTCGCTGGGCCCGGTCGCCGACCACCTCCGGGAGAACCGCGGCAAGGCCTGACCCGGGCCGGACCGGATCTGATCGGGCCGGGCCTGACCGGTGGGGGCGGGCCGCACCCCGCCCCCACCGGAACCTGACCCCACCAGGCCCGGCGGGGTCAGGTTTCGGCCAGGCTGTCCAGCAGCGCGTCCGCCGCCGTGTACGGGTCCAGCTCGCCGGTCGCGACCCTGGCCGCCAGCGCGTCCAGCCGGGCGTCACCGTGCAGGTCCGCCAGCCGCGCCCGCAGCGAGGTGATGGCGATGGTCTCCACCTCCCGCGCCGCCCGAGCCGTCCGCCGCTCGGCCAGCACCCCGCGCTCCCGCGTCCACGCCCGGTGCTTCTCCAGCGCCTCGACCAGCTCCTCGATGCCCTGGCCACGGGCGGCGACGGTCTTGACGATCGGCGGACGCCAGTCCCCCGGGCCCCGGGACTCCCCCAGGCCCAGCATGTGGTGGAGCTCCCGGGCGGCGGCGTCCGCGCCGTCCCGGTCCGCCTTGTTCACCACGTAGACGTCGCCGATCTCCAGGATGCCCGCCTTCGCGGCCTGGATGCCGTCGCCCATCCCGGGGGCCAGCAGCACCACCGAGGTGTCGGCCTGCGAGGCGATCTCCACCTCCGACTGCCCGACCCCGACCGTCTCGACGAGGATCACCTCGCACCCGGCCGCGTCCAGCACCCGGATCGCCTGCGGGGCGGCCCAGGCCAGGCCGCCCAGGTGGCCCCGGGTGGCCATGGAGCGGATGTAGACCCCCGGATCGGAGGCGTGGTCCGACATCCGCACCCGGTCGCCCAGGAGCGCGCCCCCGCTGAAGGGCGAGGAGGGGTCGACCGCGAGCACGCCGACCCGCCTGCCCGCCTTGCGGTACGCGGAGACCAGGGCCGAGGTGGTCGTGGACTTGCCCACGCCCGGGGACCCCGTCAGGCCCACCACGTACGCCCCGCCGGTCAGCGGGGCCAGGGCCGCCATCACCTCCCGCAGCTGCGGGGACGCCCCCTCGACCAGGGAGATCAGCCGGGCCACGGCGCGCGGCCGGCCCTCCCGGGCCTGGGCCACCAGCAGGGGGACGTCCACCGTCGTCATCGCGCTACCACCCGCGCCTCTCCTCCCGCACCGTGTTCATCGCGGGACGCGCACGATCAGCGCGTCGCCCTGCCCGCCGCCGCCGCAGAGCGCCGCGGCGCCGGTTCCGCCGCCCCGGCGCCGCAGCTCCAGCGCCAGGTGCAGGACCAGGCGGGCGCCGGACATGCCGATCGGGTGCCCGAGGGCGATCGCGCCGCCGTTGACGTTCACCTTCTCCGAGGTCACGCCGAGGTCCTTCATCGACTGCACGGCGACCGCCGCGAACGCCTCGTTGATCTCGATGAGGTCCAGGTCGGCGACGTCCAGGCCCTCCTTCGCCAGGGCGTGCAGGATCGCGTTCGACGGCTGCGACTGGAGCGAGTTGTCCGGGCCCGCCACATTGCCGTGGGCGCCGATCTCGGCGAGCCACTCCAGGCCCAGTTCCTCGGCCTTGGCCCGGCTCATCACGACCACGGCGGCGGCGCCGTCGCTGATCGGGGAGGAGGAGCCGGCGGTGATGGTGCCGTCCGCCGCGAAGGCCGGACGCAGCCCGGCGAGGGTCTCCACCGTGGTCCCCGGGCGGATGCCCTCGTCCTCGGAGACGACGATCGGCTCGCCCTTGCCCTGGACGGCCACCGGGGTGATCTCGGCCGCGAAGAGGCCGTTCTTGCGCGCGGCGGCGGCCCGCTGGTGCGAGGCGGCGGCGAAGGCGTCCTGCGGGGCGCGGCCGATGCCGAGGCGGGCGTTGTGCTTCTCGGTGGACGCGCCCATCGCGATGTTCTCGTAGGCGTCGGTGAGGCCGTCGTGGGCCATCGAGTCGAGCACCTCGACGGCGCCGTACTTGTACCCCTGGCGGGAACCGGGCAGCAGGTGCGGCGCGTTGGTCATGGACTCCTGGCCGCCCGCGACCACGATGTCGAACTCCCCGGCGCGGATGAGCTGGTCGGCGAGGGCGATCGCGTCCAGGCCCGACAGGCACACCTTGTTGACGGTGAGCGCGGGCACGCTCATCGGGATGCCGCCCTTGACGGCCGCCTGGCGGGCCGGCATCTGGCCCGCACCGGCCTGGAGGACCTGGCCCATGATCACGTACTGCACCTGGTCGCCGGAGATCCCGGCCCGCTCCAGTGCGGCCTTGATGGCGAAGCCTCCGAGGTCGGTGCCCGAGAAGGACTTCAGCGAACCGAGCAGCCGTCCCATGGGCGTGCGTGCCCCGGCGACGATCACGGAAGTGGTGTGGTTCGATCCGGTCATGAGGGCGAATCCCCTTTCAGCGGGGAAGCTGAGAAGTGAACGAGGGTTTACTTCAATGTACTGAGCGGTACGGCGGCGGTCACCGGGCTGCCGGTGTGATCGCGCGCACGTTGCGTGACCGGCCTCCCGGCGGTGCACTGGTCCCATGCTGACAAGAATCGACCACATCGGGATCGCCTGCTCCGACCTCGACAGGACTGTCGAGTTCTACCGTGCCACGTACGGCTTCGAGGTGTTCCACACCGAGGTCAACGAGGAGCAGGGCGTCCGCGAGGCCATGCTGAGGATCAACGGGACCTCCGACGGCGGCGCCTCCTACATCCAGCTCCTGGAACCGGTCCGCGAGGACTGCGCGGTGGCCAAGTGGCTGGCCAGGAACGGGGAGGGGGTCCACCACATCGCCTTCGGCACCGAGGACGTCCACGGCGACTCCGAGGTCATCCGCGGCAAGGGCGTCCGCGTCCTGTACGACGAGCCCCGCACCGGCTCCATGGGCTCCTCGATCACCTTCCTGCACCCCAAGGACTGCCACGGCGTGCTCACGGAACTGGTCACCGCCGCCCCGCGGCACTGATGCCCCGATTCCCCGGCCGGTAGAGTGGCACTGGCTCGGCCGGGGTTCGGTGCGGAGACGGGGTCGGGTCCTGTGACCTCTGCCCCGGTATCTGACACGATTCCCCGGGGGCGCCGTTCAGCGGGCGGACGGTGCTCATTTGGGAGTGAGCTTGCGACCAGGGGACGGATGGGACCGCGCTGTGCGGGGCTACGAAAGCCAGGAGAGCCATCAGGCCGAGGCCGACCATCTCTCGCGGTTCGAGGCCGAGATGGAGCGGCTGAAGAAGGAACGCGGGAAGGCCGTCCAGCACGCCGATGACCTGGGGTACCAGGTCGAGGTGTTGCGCGCCAAGCTCCACGAGGTGCGCCGGGCCCTGGCGTCCCGCCCCGCCTACGACGGCGCGGACATGGGCTACCAGGCGGAGCAGATGCTCCGCAACGCTCAGATCCAGGCCGACCAGATGCGCTCGGACGCCGAACGCGAGCTGCGGGACGCGCGGGCGCAGACCCAGCGCATCCTCCAGGAGCACGCCGAGCACCAGGCACGGCTCCAGGCCGAGCTGCACACCGAGGCCGTCAACCGGCGCCAGCGGCTGGACCAGGAGCTCAACGAGCGCCGCCAGACCGTCGAGGCGCACGTCAACGAGAACGTGGCCTGGGCCGAGCAGCTGCGGGCCCGTACGGAGTCCCAGGCGCGCCGGCTCATGGACGAGTCCCGCGCCGAGGCCGAGCAGTCGCTGAACGGCGCCCGCGCCGAGGCCGCCCGGCTCGCCGAGGAGGCCCGGCGCAGGCTCGCGGCCGACGCGGAGACCTCCCGCGCCGAGGCCGAGTCGACCTTGCTGCGCGCCCGCAAGGAGGCCGAGCGGCTGCTGACCGCCGCCTCCGCGCAGGCCCAGGAGGCCACCGAGCACGCGGAGCGGCTGCGCACCACCACCACCGCCGAGGCCGAGCAGACCCGGCAGCAGACCCTGGACCTGGGCCGGGTGGCCGAGTCCCGGGTGCAGGAGGCGGACGGCACGCTGCGCGGGGCCCGCGCCGAGGCCGAGAAGCTCCTCGCGGAGGCCGGGGAGAGCGCCTCCCGGCAGCTGGCGTCGGCGGAGTCGGTCAACGAGCAGCGCACCCGGACGGCCAAGGAGCAGGTGGCCCGGCTGGTCGGCGAGGCCACCAAGGAGGCCGAGGCGCTGCGGGCCGAGGCCGAGCAGGCGCTGGCGGACTCCCGCGCGGACGCCGAGCGGCTGCGCGCCGAGGTCGCCGAGCAGGCCCGTACCACCGCGGCCGAGGACACGGCGGCGCAGCTGGCGAAGGCCGCGCGCACCGCCGAGGACGTACTGAACAAGGCGTCCGAGGACGCCCGCGCCACCACCCGGGCCGCGTCCGAGGAGGCCGAGCGCATCCGGGGCGAGGCCGAGGCGGAGGCCGGACGGCTGCGCGCCCAGGCGGCGGCCACGGCCGACCAGCTCAAGGGCGCCGCGAAGGACGACACCGAGGAGTACCGGGCCCGTACGGTCGAACTCCAGGCGGAGGCCCGGCGGTTGCGCGGCGAGGCCGAGCAGTTGCGCGCGGAGGCCGTCGCCGAGGGCGAACGCATCCGGGGCGAGGCCCGCCGCGAGGCGGTCCAGCAGATCGAGGAGGCGGCCCGGACCGCCGAGGAGCTGCTCGGCAAGGCCAAGGCGGACGCGGACGAGCTGCGCGGCGGGGCGAGCGCCGAGAGCGAGCGGGTGCGTTCCGAGGCCGTCGAGCGGGCGGCCACGCTGCGCCGGCAGGCCGAAGAGACCCTGGAGCGCACCCGCGCCGAGGCGGAGCTGCTGCACACCGAGGCGGCGGAGCACGCGCAGAGCGTGCGCGCCGAGGCGGACGCGGCGGCCCGGAGCCGGCGCGAGGAGACCGAACAGGCACTGGCCGCGAAGCGCGCGGAGGCCGAGGAGGAGCTCGGCCGGCTCCAGACGGACGCCGAGTCCCGGCTGACCACGGCCGAACAGACGCTGCGCGACGCCCGCACGGCGGCGGAGGGCATCCGCCGGGAGAGCGCCGAGGAGGGCGACCGGCTGCGGGCCGAGGCGGCCGAGCGGGTCCGCGGCCTCCAGGCCCAGGCGGAGTCCGAGGCCGACCAGCTGCGCACGGAGGCGGCGCAGGACGCCGGACGGGCGCGCGCGGAGGCCGAGCAGTCCGCCGTGCGGATGCGCGGTGAGGCCGAGGCCGAGGCGGAGCGGGTGCGCGCGGAGGCCCAGGAGACCGCGGACCGGCTGCGCGCGGAGGCGAAGGCGGCGGGCGAGCGGGTCGCGGCCGAGGCCGCGGAGGCGCTGGCCGCCGCCCAGGAGGAGGCCGCCCGGCGGCGCCGGGAGGCCGAGCAGACGCTGGCGTCGGCCCGGACGGACGCGGAGAACGAGCGGGCGCAGGCCCGTGAGCAGAGCGAGGAGCTGCTGGCGCAGGCCCGCAGGCGCTCGGAGGAGGCCCAGGCCGAGGCGGCCCGGCTGACCGAGGAGGCCGAGCGGCGCGCGTCGGAGCTGGTGGCGGCGGCGGAGACCACCGCCCAGCAGGTACGGGACTCCGTGGCCGGGCTGCACGAGCAGGCCGAGGAGGAGATCGCCGGGCTGCGCGGCGCGGCCGAGGAGGCGGCGGGGCGGACCCGGACCGAGGCCGAGGAGGAGGCCGCCCGGGTGCGCGCGGACGCCTCCTCGGAGCGCGAGCGGGCCACCGGGGACGCCGACCGCATCCGCAGCGAGGCGCGGGCGGAGACGGACGCGGCGAAGGCGCTGGCGGAGCGCACGGTCGGCGACGCGATCGCCGAGGCCGAGCAGTTGCGCGGCGACACCGCCGAGTACGCGCAGCGGGTACGGACCGAGGCCACGGACGCGCTGGCCTCGTCCGAGCGGGACGCCTCCCGGACCCGGGCGGACGCCCGGCAGGACGCGAACCGCATCCGCGGCGAGGCGGCCCAGGAGCTGGAGGCGGCGCGCGCCGAGGGCGGGCGGCTCGTCTCGGAGGCGACGGCGGAGGCCGAGCGGCTCACCGAGGAGACCCTCGAAGCCAACGCGGCGACGGTCGGCGAGGCCACCGCCGAGGCGGAGCGGATCACCACCGAGGCCGCGGCGGCGGCGGACGCCACCCGTACGGAGGCGGCCCGGACCCTGGACGAGGCCCGCGCGGAGGCCGGACGGCTGCGCACCGAGGCCGCCGAACAGGCCGACCACCTCATCACCGAAGCCACGACCGAAGCGGAACGGCTCACCGGGCTGGCGGCCGGGACCCTGGCCGGGGCGGAGCGGGACGCCGCGCTGACGCTGGAGGAGGCGCGCGCGGAGGGCGGCCGGCTGGTCGCCGAGACCCGCGCGGCCAACGAGCTCACGGTCGGCGAGGCGGCCACCGAGGCGGAGCGGCTGCGCACCGAGGCGGCCCGGACCCTGGACGAGGCGCGCGCGGAGGCCGGACGGCTGCGCACCGAGGCCGCCGAACAGGCCGACCACCTCATCACCGAGGCCACGACCGAAGCGGAACGGCTCACCGAGGAGACCCTCGAAGCCAACGCGGCGACGGTCGGCGAGGCCGCCACCGAGGCGGAGCGGCTGCGCACCGAGGCGGCGCGGACCCTGGACGAGGCCCGTGCGGAGGGCGGCCGGGTCATCGGCGAGGCCACCGCGGAGGCGGAGCGGGTCACGGTCGCGGCGAACGAGACCCTGGCGGGCGCCGAGCGCGAGTCCGAGCAGACGCTGGACGAGGCCCGCGCGGAGGCCGGACGGCTGCGCACCGAGGCCGCCGAACAGGCCGACCACCTCATCACCGAGGCCACGACCGAAGCGGAACGGCTCACCGAGCGGACCCGCGAGGAGAACGCGGCGACGGTCGGCGAGGCGGCCACCGAGGCGGAGCGGCTGCGCGCGCAGGCGTCGCAGGCGCTGTCCTCGGCGCAGGAGCACGCGGCCCGGACCCGGTCGGAGGCCGGACGGGTCGAGGCGCAGGCGGCACAGGCGGCGGAGCGGACCCGCGCCGAGGCCCGTACGGAGTCCGAGCGGCTGCTGGACGAGGCCCGCGAGGAGGCCAACAAGCGGCGCAGCGAGGCCGCGGCCCAGGCCGACCGGCTCGTCACCGAGTCGTCCGCGGAGGCGGACCGGCTCACGGCGGACGCCCGGGAGCGGGCCCTCGCCGCGACCACGTCGGCCGAGGAGCAGGCCGACGCGATGGTGGACGCGGCCCGCGAGGAGGCCGGACGGATCACCTCGGAGGCGACCGTCGAGGGCAACTCCCTGGTGGAGAAGGCCCGTACGGACGCGGACGAGCTGCTGGTCGGGGCGCGTACGGACGCGTCGGCCATAAGGGAGCGGGCGGAGGAGCTGCGCGGCCGGGTGGAGTCCGAGGTCGAGGAGTTGCACGAGCGGGCCCGCCGGGAGTCGGCCGAGCAGATGAAGTCGGCGGGCGAGCGCGTGGACAAGCTGGTGCGGGCGGCGACCGAGCAGAGCGTCGAGGCCGAGGCGAAGGCGAAGTCGCTGGTGTCGGAGGCGAGCAGCGAGGCGAGCAAGGTCCGTATCGCCGCGGTGCGCAAGGCGGAGGCGCTCCTCAAGGAGGCCGAGCAGAAGAAGGCCGACGTGGTCCGGGCGTCCGACGCGGCCCTCACCGAGGCGCGGGCGGAAGCGGCGCGGATCGTCGACGAGGGCCGCGGCGAGCTGGAGGTCCTGGTGCGCCGGCGTGAGGACATCCAGGCGGAGATCTCCCGTGTCCAGGACGTTCTTGAGGCGTTGGAGTCATTCGAGGCGCCTTCGGGTGGCGCGAGGCCCGCGGCCGGTGGCCAGGGCTCGGGGGGCGTGAAGGCCGGCGCGGCAGCGGGTTCCACCCGTTCGGGTGGCAAGACGTCAGAAGGCTAGCCAACGACCGGAGATGTGTGGTTCTGACGGATGTTCAGGCGGGCGGGCGACAAGCACTCCGTGGTCCCGCCACTCAAAAGGGGTGTCATTGTCCAGATCAAACGCGGATTGACTCGATGACACGCCGCCCTGGCGCCTAGGATTCCCCTCAACACCTCACTCACGTAGCACCTCATCGTCTCATTCGACAGGAACCCCATGAGCGACACTTCCTCCCCCTTCGGCTTCGAGCTCGTGCGGCGTGGTTACGACCGCGGTCAGGTGGACGACCGCATTACCAAGCTGGTCTCCGACCGCGACAGCGCCCTTGGACGTATCAACTCTCTGGAAAAGCGGATCGAGGAGCTGCACCTCGAAACGCAGAACGCCCAGGCCCAGGTGAGCGACGCCGAGCCGTCGTACGCCGGTCTCGGCGCCCGGGTCGAGAAGATCCTGCGGCTGGCCGAGGAGGAGGCGAAGGACCTTCGCGAGGAGGCCCGTCGCGCGGCCGAGCAGCACCGTGAGCTGGCCGAGTCGGCTGCCCAGCAGGTGCGCAACGACGCCGAGTCGTTCGCCGCCGACCGCAAGTCGAAGGCGGAGGACGAGGGCGTCCGCATCGTCGAGAAGGCCAAGGGCGACTCCTCCACCCTGCGCGCCGAGGCCCAGAAGGACGCGGCCTCCAAGCGCGAGGAGGCCGACGCGCTCTTCGAGGAGACCCGCGCCAAGGCCGCCCAGGCCGCCGCGGACTTCGAGACCAACCTCGCCAAGCGCCGTGAGCAGTCCGAGCGCGACCTGGCCTCGCGTCAGGCCAAGGCCGAGAAGCGTCTCGCCGAGATCGAGCACCGCGCGGAGCAGCTGCGTCTGGAGGCCGAGAAGCTCCGTACGGACGCCGAGCGCCGGGCCCGCCAGACCGTGGAGACCGCGCAGCGCCAGGCCGAGGACATCGTGGCCGACGCCAACGCCAAGGCCGACCGCATCCGCAGCGAGTCCGAGCGCGAGCTGGCGGCGCTCACCAACCGCCGCGACTCGATCAACGCGCAGCTGACCAACGTCCGCGAGATGCTGGCCACGCTGACCGGCGCGGCGGTGGCCGCCGCCGGTTCCCCGATCGACGACGAGCCGGTCACCCGCGGCGTCCCGGCGCAGCAGACCCGGTAGTCACCGGTCCGGCGGGCACCCCGCAGACCTGGCCGGACCCGGCCGCGCAAGCGCCGGGACAAGGGTCGTACCTCACCTCTTTCCGAGGTGGCGTACGGCCCTTCGGCGTTCTAGCGTGAGCCCCATGATCGAGCTTGAGGGCCTTACGAAGCGCTTCGGCGCGAAGACCGCCGTGGACCACCTCAGCTTCCGGGTCAGACCGGGGGTGGTGACCGGCTTCCTCGGCCCCAACGGGGCGGGGAAGTCCACGACCATGCGCATGATGCTCGACCTCGACAACCCGACCAGCGGAACGGTCCGGATCGACGGGAAGCACTACCGGGACCTGCCGGAGCCACTGAAGTACATCGGAGCGCTGCTCGACGCGAAGGCCATGAACGGTGGCCGCAGCGCCTACAACAACCTGCTGTGCCTGGCGCAGTCGAACCGCATCCCGGAGCGCCGGGTCACCGAGGTGCTGGACCTCGTCGGCCTGACGCCCGTGGCCAGGAAGAAATCGAAAGGATTTTCGCTCGGCATGGGGCAGCGGCTGGGGATCGCCTCCGCGCTCCTCGGTGATCCGGAAATCCTGATGTTCGACGAACCCGTCAATGGTCTGGACCCCGAGGGAATTCTCTGGATTCGCAATCTGATGAAGGGCCTGGCCTCGGAGGGAAGGACGATCTTCGTCTCCTCCCACCTGATGAGCGAAATGGCACTGACCGCAGACCATTTGGTCGTCATCGGACAGGGAAAGCTCCTCGCCGACCTGTCCATGGCCGATTTCATCCAGCAGAACTCCCGCAGTTACGTCCGGCTCCGCTCACCGCAGCCGGAACAGCTCAAGGACACCCTGCACGCGGCCGGCATCACCTCCGTCGACGTCCCGGACACCGGCGCGCTGGAGGTCGACGGCGTGGGCCCGGAGCGGCTCGGCGAGCTGGCCGCCCAGCACCGGATCGTGCTGCACGAACTCAGCCCGCAACGGGCCTCACTGGAAGAAGCGTTCATGCGGATGACGGCGGACTCCGTCGAGTACCACGCCCACGCCCCGGGCGCCGGCCTCCCCGGCGGACCGGCCCCGGCCGGTACGGCCACCGGCGACCCGGCCCGGCCCGCCGACGTCCCCGCCTGGGGCGCCGGGTTCGACGCGACGCGCAAGGGCGGCGAGTGACCATGGGCTCCTTCCCCGCCGTCCTCCTGTCCGAGTGGACCAAGATCCGCACGGTCTCCTCCACGATCTGGACCCTGATCGCCGCCCTGGTGGTCACGGTCGGGATCAGCGTCGCGCTGTGCGCGTTCATCGCCTCCTCCTTCCAGGACATGCCCGCGGAGCAGCAGGTCACCTTCGACCCGACCCTGTCCAGCTTCGCCGGGATGAGCCTGGGACAGCTGGCGATGATCGTCTTCGGCGTCCTGGTGGTCGGCTCCGAGTACAGCTCGGGCATGATCCGCACCTCGCTGGCCGCGGTGCCGCGCCGCGGCGGCTTCCTCTTCGGCAAGCTCCTCGTCGCGACCGGGCTGGCCCTGGTCACGGGCCTGGTGACCAGCTTCCTCTCCTTCTTCCTCAGCCAGGCGATCCTGGGCTCCCACGGCGTGGGCATCGGCGAGGAGAACGTGCTGCGCGCGGTGATCGGCGCCGGGCTCTACATGGCCATGATCACGCTCTTCTCGATGGGCGTGGCCACGATCCTGCGCAGCCCGATGCTGGCGCTCGGCATCCTGATGCCGTTCTTCTTCCTCGTGTCGAACATCCTCGGGGCGGTCTCGGCGACCCGGAAGGTGGCCCAGTACTTCCCGGACCAGGCCGGCTCCAAGATCATCCAGGTGGTACCGGCGGCGATGGACGGCACCCAGACCCCCTACGGCCCCTGGGGCGGCTTCGGGATCATGGCCCTGTGGACGCTGGCCGCCGTGCTCGGCGGCTACCTGGTCCTGAAGAAGCGGGACGCGTGACCCCACCCGCGACCCCCGCGGGCGGCTTACGCCCCAAGGAGTACGGGAGATTCCCGGGTCGGTCTCAGGGGCAGCTCAGGGACACGGCCCGGGAGGGAACCGCCGGGGACTCGATATCCTCTTAATCCTCACCCGGGACGAAGGACGCCCCGGCCGGCAAGGGGCAGCAAAGATGATCGAGGCAGTCGGGCTGACCAAGCTCTATGGCGCCAAGACCGCCGTCGACCAGCTGTCCTTCCAGGTCAGGCCGGGTCATGTCACCGGATTCCTGGGGCCCAACGGCTCCGGGAAATCCACCACCATGCGCATGATCCTCGGCCTCGACCGGCCCACCTCCGGCCGGGTCACCATCAACGGGCACCCCTTCCGCGAGCTGCCGAACGCCCAGCGCCACGTGGGGGCCCTGCTCGACGCCAAGGCCGTCCACGGCGGCCGGCGGGCCCGCACCCACCTGCTCTCCCTCGCCCAGCTCTCCGGCATCCCGGAGAAGCGGGTCGACGAGGTGCTGGCCGTGGTCGGGCTCCAGGACGTCGCCCGGCAGCGCGCGAAGGGCTTCTCGCTCGGCATGGGCCAGCGGCTCGGCATCGCCGCCGCCCTGCTCGGCGACCCGCAGGTGCTGCTGTTCGACGAACCGGTCAACGGGCTCGACCCCGAGGGCATCCTCTGGGTCCGCGAGCTGATGCGCCGGCTCGCCGCCGAGGGCCGTACCGTCTTCGTCTCCTCCCACCTGATGAGCGAGATGGCGCTGACCGCCGACCACCTGATCGTGATCGGCCGGGGACGGCTGCTGGCCGACATGGGCACCCAGGAGTTCATCACGCACAACTCGGCCGGATTCGCGCGCGTCCGCGCGGCCGACACCGGCCCGGACGGCTGGGACGCGCTGGGTGCGGTCCTGACCAGGGCGGGCGGGCGGGTCCTCCAGGAGCCCGACGGAGCACTGCGCGTGACCGGACTGGAACTGCCCCGCATCGCGGACCTCGCCCACGAGGCGGGCGTCCGCCTGTGGGAGCTCTCGCCGCACCGGGCCTCGCTGGAGGAGGCGTACCTGCGGATGACCCGCTCCTCCGTCGAGTACACCTCCTCCGTCGACCCGCGGGCCGAGCTGTGGGAGCCGGAGCCGCTGACCCTCCCGGTGTGGGAGGACGAGGCCCCGGCGCCGGAGGTCCCGCAGCGGGGGTTCTACGCGCCCGCGCCGCCCGGAGCGGGCGGGCAGCCCTTCCTGATGCCCGCCGCCCCCGGCGAGCTCGCCCGCACCGCGCCGAACGACCCCGAGGACACCCGATGACCGGCCCCGCCCCGACCGGCCCCCCGCACACCCCCGCCGGCCCGGCGCGCGGCCTCACCGGCCCGGCCGCCGCGCCCCCGGAGCGGCCCCGGGTCTACTCCTCGCCGCTGCCCACCCCCCGGCCCCACCTCGGGCACGCGCTCGCCTCGGAGTGGACCAAGCTGGTCTCGGTCCGCTCCACGCTCTGGACGCTCGGCTCGCTCGTGGTGACCGTCGTCGGCGTCGGGCTGCTCTTCATCGTCAAGACCGTGGACCAGGACTACGTGGACATGCCGTTCACCGCGCCCGCCCTCTTCGGCCTGCTCGTCGGACAGCTGGCGGTGATGCTGCTCGGCGTCCTGACCATCACCTCCGAGCACGGCACGGGACTGATCCGCACCACGTTCACCGCCTCCCCCACCCGCTACCGGGTGCTCACCGCGAAGTACCTCGTCTTCGGGGTCACGGCCCTCCTCACCACCGCCGGTTCGGTCTTCGTGGTCGGCCTGGCCGCGCAGATCGTGCACAGCGGACCGGTCGCCGGGCCGCACCCCGACAGCGACTGGCTCGGCGCGCTGGCGGGCTGCGTCTACGTCACGCTGCTGGGCGTGCTCGCCCTCGCCGTCGGCTCGCTGGTCCGGCACTCCGCCGGGGCGGTGGCCGTGATGCTCGGGCTGGTGACGCTGCCGCCGGTGATCGGAGGCATGCTCATCGCCTGGGAGGCCGCCGCGTCCGTGGGGGAGACCACCTTGCGGTACAACGCCCCGGTGGCGCTGATGCAGCTCTTCGGGCTGTCCGACACCAGCGGGGCGCAGCTGCCGGGCGGCTTCGCCCAGATGGCGCTGATCCTGCTGGTCACGGGCGCGGCGGTCGCCGCGTCGTACGTGGTGGTCGGCCGCCAGGACACCTAGGTGTATTGACCCGTGCGGTCAGTACTTCGGCGCGTTCCTGGACCGCTGCACCCGTGAGGTGCGGCGGTCCTTCGCGTTCCAGCACGCCTTGTGCCAGTGCCGCCGGTCGTCCACGCCGCCGTACTCCGGCCAGGCCACCAGGTGCGGGGTGCCGGAGGGGATCTCCTGGTCGCAGCCGGGACAGCGGTAGCGCTTGCCCGCCGCGCTCGCGCCCGCGACGTGCCGCACCCTCCACTCCTCGCCCTGGTACTCCTCGGTGCGTTCCAGTCCGTACCGGTCCAGACTCCCCGGGCCGGGCCCCTGGTCCGCGTCCGGACGGTCGGCTGGATTCCCGCCGCCCCTGGGGCGGTTGTGGCGCGGTGACACGGAATACCTCACGGATGGGGGGACGGCAACGGCTTTCTCCAAGACTACGCGCAGCGAGACCGGGGCACCGCAGGGTCGCGGGTGAAGGATTCCCCGACAATCCCAATAACTTTCCTTCCGGGCCGTGCCCTTGGCACGTGTCAGACGTTGTTGCCGGAAGAGGGACGGTCCACCTGGGGGAGGCCGTCCCGGCCGCGAGGAGGCTGAGCGCGATGCGCGTAGGAGCGTTTGTACTGGCGGCCCAGTTCCCGGGCCAGGGACAGGGCGAGCCGCTGCACCGGGCGGTACGGACCGCCGAGGTCGCCGAGGAGGCCGGGCTCGACTCGGTCTGGCTCGCCGAGCACCACTTCGTGCCGTACGGGGTCTGCCCCTCGGCGGTGACCCTCGCGGCCCTGCTGCTGGGCCGGACCCGGCGGCTGCGGGTGGGCACGGCGGTGAGCGTACTGCCGAGCACGCACCCGGTGGCCCTCGGCGAGCAGGCGGCCCTGCTCCACCTGACCTCGGGCGGCCGGTTCAGCCTCGGGGTCGGGCGGGGTGGCCCGTGGGTCGACCTGGAGGTGTTCGGCGGAGGTCTGGACGCGTACGAGAACGGCTTCCCGGAGGCCCTGGACCTGCTGCGGCGCTGGCTGGACGAGCCGGTGGTGGGGGCCTCGGGCGGGCGGTACGCGTTCCGTGAGGTGGCCGTCGTGCCACGGCCCGCGGAGGCGCTGGGCCGGACCGGAGGCGACGGGCCGGGGCCGGGACCGGAGGTGATCGTCGCCTGCACCTCGCCGGCCTCGGTACGGCTCGCCGCGGCGCGGGGGCTGCCGATGCTGCTGGGCATGCACTGCGGGGACGAGGAGAAGGCCGAGATGGTCGCGCTGTGGCGGCGTACCGCCCTGGCGGCGGGCCACGCGCCGGAGTCCGTGACCGGTGCGGGACACGTCTCGGCGGGGGTCTGCCAGCTGGCGGACCGTACCGAGGACGCCCGCGAGACCCTGCTGAAGTCGATGCCCGGGTGGCTGCGGCAGGGGCTGGAGGCCCATGTGACGGTCGACGGCCGGGGACGCGCGATGCGCGACCCGGTCGCGTACACGGAGCTGCTGTGCTCCCTGCATCCCGTGGGCACCCCGGAGCTGGCGGCCGACCGGCTGGCGGCGACCTCCGAACGCACCGGCATCACCCGGTTCGCCCTCCTGACGGAAGGCTCCGGCGACCTCGCCGCGACGGAGGAGAACGTACGGCGCCTCGGCACCGACGTCCTGCCCCGCCTCGGCTGAGACCAGGGCTGCCGCCCCGGGCAGGAGCGGCAGCGATGAGCGATGTACGGGAACACGGAACTGAGTACGGAACTACAGACAGACATACAGAAGTACGGGCATGCAGAAAGCACAGGCTCAGCAGGCGTGCGGACAGGCGACGGGCCGCCCTCGGACGGGCCCGCCCTCCGGCAAGTACCCGGTACCTACTGCCCAGGTGCTGGCACTAGCAGTCCCGCATCTCCGGTGACTGGTTGAGCAGCTGGCCGCGGATCGACGTGAACTTGGCGAGCCGGTCGTCCACCGAGGGGTCCAGCGGGAACACGGCCACCCGGTGGCAGTTCTGGAAGGCCAGGCGCACTCCGAAGTGGCGCTGCAGCGCACCGCGTATCGCGTCACTCGCGAGCGCGCGCAGCAGCTGCCCGCGCGCCTGCTCGTCGGGCGGCGGCGTCTGGTTGTCGGCGAACTGTCCGCCGTCCACCTTCAGCTGGGCCACCAGCGAGCTGACCATCTCCCATGCGTAGGGCAGGGAGGTCCGGACGCAGTCGACGAAGGCTGCTTCGTCGACCTCGCCTCGCTCGGCCTGTTCGAGTAGGGCCGGTGAGACGTCGAGCGACATGGGTTCTCCTCTCGCGACCCCGGCCGTTCGGGTAGCCGAAGTCTTACGGGCAGGGAGGGAGGCCGCGACGCTGCGTGCACGCTCGGCAACCTCCCGCACACCACGGTAGGCGCCCGGTGGGGACCGCACCAGGAGAATGCGCATACAACGCGCCATCCGCGAACGGGGCTTTCAGGGGCGAATCGCGTGGAGGGCCGTCGGTCGAGTAGCGTTGCCGACCATGCGTCTCGTCATTGCCCGCTGCTCCGTCGACTACGCGGGCCGGCTCACCGCCCATCTGCCCTCGGCACCCCGTCTGATCCTCGTGAAGGCCGACGGCAGTGTCTCGATCCACGCGGACGACCGGGCGTACAAACCGCTCAACTGGATGTCGCCCCCGTGCACCCTCAAAGAGGGGAGCGGGGACGAGGCCGGCGTGTGGACGGTCGTCAACAAAGCGGGCGAGAAGCTCATCATCACGATGGAAGAAGTCCTCCACGACTCCTCCCACGAGCTTGGCATCGACCCGGGTCTGATCAAGGACGGCGTGGAGGCGCACCTCCAGGAGCTCCTCGCCGACCGCATCGACACGCTGGGCGAGGGCTACACGCTCATCCGGCGCGAGTACATGACGGCGATCGGCCCGGTGGACATCCTGTGCCGGGACGCCTCCGGCGCCACGGTGGCCGTGGAGATCAAGCGCCGCGGCGAGATCGACGGTGTCGAGCAGCTCACCCGCTACCTCGAACTGCTCAACCGCGATCCGCACCTGGCTCCGGTGCGGGGCGTCTTCGCGGCCCAGGAGATCAAGCCGCAGGCACGGGTCCTGGCCACCGACCGCGGGATGGACTGCGTGATCCTGGACTACAACGCCATGCGCGGCATCGAGGACGACAAGCTCCGCCTGTTCTGAGCCCCGGACCCCGTTCCGGTTCGCTCCCCGGCCGCCCTGCCGAACCTGGCCAGCCCCTGTTCAGAACCTGAACAGGGGCTTTTCTCCATCACCTGGCCCCTGTTCCGGTCGCGCCTGTTCGCGTCGTCCCGGTTCCGCGCACGCCGGTTCCGGTTCCGGGCGGGCCGGAGGCGGTCAGGTGCCGCTGCCGTGCGCCGCCGCGGCCGGACCCGTCGGGGAAGCCGACGCGGAACCGCCGGGTGTCGGGGGCGTCGACGGGGGCTCCCCGGTGGTCTTCGACGGCGAGGCGGTCCTGGTCGGCCGGGACGCCGGAGAGGTGGAGGCCGGGCGGCGCGGGGGCGTCGTACGGGCCGAGGACGCCGGGTTGGGCCCACCCTCCGGCCTGGTGCTCGGGGACCGGCCCGCGCCGGTCGCCGACGGGGCCGACGGCGAGGACGTCGAGGACGGGACCGGGGCCGACGAGGCGGATTCCGGTACGGGGTCGTGCCCGCCGGTGCCCGGCACCGCGGGGAGGGCCGGGACCGGGGCCGAGGAACCCACCGGCCCCTTCGGCGGGGGCGCGGTCTGCGGCGAGGACATGGCCAGAGCCACCACCGTGCCCAGCGCCACCAGCGTCAGCGCCCCCGCCACCGCCAGGAGAACCAGCCGCCGGCCGGAGGCCGGGGCCGGTCCGGGCACGGGCTCCGGGACGGGCGACAGCTCCGGCGCGGGTGCGGGCGGGAAGGCGTCCTCGAACATCGCGGGCAGGGCGACCGTGGCACCCGGGGGCCGGATCACGGGCGTGACCACGGTCACCGGGGTGGACCGGGAGGCCGGGACCTCAGGGAACGGCGGGGCCCCGGGAACCGGCGGGGTACCGGGGGCGGACGAGGCCTCGGAGGCCGGCGGGGACACCCGCACCACGGGAGTCACCGTGGTCACCTGCACCACCGGCAGCGCGGCCGTCACCGTCGTCGCGGCCACCACCGGGGTCGCGGTGGTCACAGCCTCCGACGCCACAGGTGTCACCGGAGTCACCCGCGTCACCGCCTCAGAAACGGCTGGAACCACCCGGGCATCCTGAGCCGCCCGTGCCACAGGAGCCGCCGGGGCCCGCTCCCCCGACGCCCCGGACACCACCGGGTCCGTGGTGCCCGGCACGACCGCCGCCGCGGGACGCCCCACCGGCCCGGCGGCCGGCGGCACCGGGATCACCGGCGCGAACACCACCGGCCCGGCACCCCCCGCCGCCGGAACCGCCGGAACCACCACCGGAGCCGCAGGGCCCGCTGCCGCCGCCACCGCTCCGGCCGCCGGGGGCACGGCCGCCGTCCCGGCCGCCGGGGGTTCCAGGCGCAGGGGCGGCGACACCGTCGCCCCGGCCGCCCCGGCCGTCTCGCCGTCGGCGACCAGTGCCAGCGCCCGCCGGCCCGTCTCCGTGCCCCGGCGGTCCGCCAGCGCCCCGCGCAGCCCGACCGAGGTCTCCAGCTCCGCCCGCGCCCGGTCCAGCCGTCCCTCGCACAGCGCGAGGACCCCGAGTTCGTGGTGGAAGTACGCCTGTTCCGCGACCTCCCCCGCCTTCCGCGCGGCCTCGGCGCCCGCGCGCAGCACCCGTTCCCACGCCTCCCAGTGGAGCGAGGCCGCGAACGCCGGGGCCGCCGTCCTGGCCAGCAGGACCGCCGCCACCACGTCCGCCCCGGCCAGCGCGGCCAGGACCGCGTCCGCCTCCGCCGCGACCCGCCCCGGGGTCACCGAGGCGTGCCCGGTCCACCAGGCGTAGTGCCGGGCGGCCGTACGGGCCTCCTCCGCCGCGGTGTCCGCGTACCCGGCCTCCGCGAGCTGCCGGGCGACCCCGGCGGCCAGCCGGTAGCGGGGCCCGACCGGGGTCACCAGTCCGCTGCCCAGCAGCTCCGCCACGGCCGTGTCCGCGTGCGCGTCCCCGACCAGCGCGGGCAGGTGCGCGTGGTGGGGCAGTTCGCCGCCCAGCGCGCACGCGATCCGCAGGGCCGCGCGCACCGACCCGCCGGCCCGTGCGGCCAGCAGCGCGGCCGGGGCCGCCGCCTCGGCCGGGGTGGGCAGCGGGACCTCGACGGCCTCGCGCGGGCGGCCCTCGAAGACCCCGGGCTCCTCGTCGTCGTCCTCGGTGCGGCGCAGCCCGTCACGCCCGCGCAGCAGCGCCGCCGCCTGGACGAAGCGCAGCGGCAGCCCTCCGGAGGCGGTGCGCAGCTCCCGCGCCCAGTCGCCCTCTTCCTCCGTGAGCGGCCGTCCCAGCGCGGTCTCCAGCATTTCCGTGCAGGCCTCCTCGCCCAGTCCGCCGAGGAAGACCTCCTCCAGGTGCGTGTCGTCGCAGGCGGCGCGGTTCTCGGGGGTGGCGGCCAGCAGGTAGGCGCACTCGGGGGTGGCGCGCAGCAGTTCGTCGAGGGCGGGGCCGCTCAGCTCCAGGTCGTCGAGGAGGACGACGGCCCCGATCTCCCGTACGCGGTCCAGGAGCACGTCCCGGCCGGGCCGCTCGCCCGGGGCCTCGTACACGGCCGCGTGGAGCGCGTGGAGCAGCTCGCCGGGGTGCTGGTGGCCGTGTCCGGACAGCCGGACGACGCCGTCGGGGGCGAGGTGCGCGCAGCGGTCGGCGACCGCGTCGAGCAGGGTGGTACGGCCCGATCCGGCGGGCCCGGTGAGCCGTACGGACCGGCCCCGGCCCAGCAGTGCGACGAGCCGGTCCCGCTCCTCCTCGCGCTCCGGCGACAGCCGGGCGGCCGGGAGGGGCCCCGGCGGTACGGGGGGCCGTGCGGCGGCGTCCCGCGCGGCGCGGGCGGCGGCTGCGCGCCGGGCGGGGCGTTCGGCGCGGGCGGTGCGGTCCGGGCGGTCGGCTCCGGCGGCGCCCGGCCCGGCCACGGCGGTCGTGGCCCCCGATCCGGTTCCGGTTCCGGTGTCGGACGGTCTCGCCTCGATCCCGGTGCCGTCGGCGGGGTCGACGGTGAGGGCGAAGGCCCCGGCGGTCAGCGCGGCCTGTCGTGCGCCGCCCGTGCCGGGCACGCCCGTGTCCTGTCCTTGAGTGCGCCCGTGCGTGCGGTCCATGACCAAGTCCCCCGATCGCGGGCCGTACGCCTCGCCGTCGTGCCACCCCGCCCGGTCTTCGCACACCGTTGTCGCCGCCGGTTCGGTTTCCGCCCGACCCTAGACCGTGGCCGCCGGGGCGGGAACCGCCGGGGTGCTCCCGTCAAGGAACCCCGCGTCCGGCGGGGACGGTGCGGGGGCGGTGGTGCTCCCCCGGGGTGCGGGGGCGCGGGGTTCACACCCGGGGCAGTGACTCCGCTTCCAGGCCGCCCTCGATCGCGAGGATGCGGTGGAGCCGGGTGGCCACCAGCAGCCGCTGCATCTGCGGCGGCACCCCGCGCAGGACGAGCCGGCGCCCGCCGCGGCCGGCCCGCCGGTGGGCCCCCATGATCACGCCGAGGCCGGTCGCGTCCCAGGAGTCCAGCCCGGTGAGGTCGAGCACGAGGTCGCCGTGGCCGTCGTCCAGGGCGGTGTGCAAGGCCGTACGGGCGTCCGCCGCGCTGCGCACGTCGAGGCGGCCCCCGACGGCCAGTTCGGCGTGGTCGCCCCTGATGTGCATGTGTGCTCCCGGCGGTACGGCGTAACTGCGTACGTATGGTCCGATTGGTCCGTGGTCGGCCACTCTCACAGCAACTGACTGCCGTGCGGGCGGGGAAGTTGCCGCCCGTGAGTGAACCGGTACCTATTTCACTCCGAGGAGTGAAGACGTTCGAACGAGAGTGCCCGGGTGACCGGCCGGGTCCCTACCGGTCGGCTCCCACCGGTCCGGACCCCCGTCGTCCGGGCCGGCCCGGGCCCGGACGGCCTCAGTACTGGTAGAAGCCCCGGCCGCTCTTGCGGCCGATGTCACCGGCGTCCACCATCCGCCGCATGAGCTCCGGCGGCGCGAACTTCTCGTCCTGCGACTCGGTGTAGATGTTTCCGGTGGCGTGCAGCAGGATGTCGACACCCGTGAGGTCGGCGGTGGCCAGCGGCCCCATGGCGTGCCCGAAGCCCAGCTTGCAGGCGATGTCGATGTCCTCGGCGGAGGCGACGCCCGACTCGTACAGCTTGGCGGCCTCGACCACCAGTGCGGAGATCAGGCGGGTCGTCACGAACCCGGCGACGTCCCGGTTGACGACGATGCAGGTCTTGCCGACCGACTCGGCGAACGCCCGGGTGGTGGCGAGGGTCTCGTCGCTGGTCCGGTAACCGCGGACGAGTTCGCACAGCTGCATCATCGGGACGGGAGAGAAGAAGTGCGCGCCGACGACCCGCTCCGGACGCTCCGTCACCGCCGCGATCTTGGTGATCGGGATGGCGGAGGTGTTGGAGGCGAGGACCGCGTCCTCCCGGACGAGCTTGTCGAGCGCGCGGAAGATCTCGTGCTTGATCTCGATCTTCTCGAAGACGGCCTCGACGACGATGTCGGCGTCGGCGACCGCGTCGAGGTCGGTGGTGGTGGTGATGCGCGCCAGTGCCGCCGAGGCGTCCTCGGCCGTCAGCCTGCCCTTGGAGACGAACTTGTCGTACGAGGTCTTGATCCCGTCCGTGCCACGGGTCAGCGCGGCGTCGGTGACATCGCGCAGCACGACCTCCCACCCCGCCTGAGCGGAGACCTGAGCAATTCCGGAACCCATGAGTCCGGCACCGATGACGGCGAGCTTCCCAGCCACTGCACACCCCACGTTCTTGATAGCGCACCGGTCCCGACGCGGACCGGTCCCACGGCCTCTCCGGCGGAGACTAGCGCCCGTGCGGTGCCGTGTGACCGGGAAGTAACACGCGTCACGTCTCAGATGACGGACATCACACCGGGACGGCCCAGCACCCTTGCGCAGTCGCCCAGTTCGCGCGCCGCACGGCCGCACGCACGGCCGCCCGTACTCCTCCCCGGCCCCTCCCGGACCGCCCCGGGACGGCCGTACCGCACCGTTTCGGCCAGTCGCCGCGGGCCGGTACGGAACCCGCCCGCGACCCCCGGGCGGGGTGCGCCGCCCCCGACGCTACGCGGGCCGGGGCGGTTCCCGCGCCCGGTTTTCCCCGGCCGGCCCGTCTACGCTGACGGCATGGTGAACCTCACGCGCATCTACACCCGTACCGGCGACCGGGGCACGACCGCCCTCGGTGACATGAGCCGGACGGCCAAGACCGACCTGCGGATCTCCGCGTACGCCGACGCCAACGAGGCCAACGCGGCCATCGGGGCGGCGATCGCGCTCGGCGGGCTGGCGGACGAGGTCGTGAAGGTGCTGGTCCGGGTGCAGAACGACCTGTTCGACGTGGGCGCGGACCTGTGCACCCCGGTGGTCGAGGACCCGAAGTACCCGCCCCTGCGCGTCGAGCAGTTCTACATCGACACGCTGGAGGCCGACTGCGACACCTTCAACGAGGAGCTGGAGAAGCTGCGCAGCTTCATCCTCCCGGGCGGCACCCCCGGCGCGGCCCTGCTCCACCAGGCGTGCACGGTGGTCCGCCGCGCCGAACGCTCCACCTGGGCGGCGCTGGAGGTCCACGCCGAGGTGATGAACCCGCTGACGGCGACCTACCTCAACCGCCTCTCCGACCTCCTGTTCATCCTGGCCCGCACGGCCAACAAGGAGGTCGGGGACGTCCTGTGGGTCCCGGGCGGCGAACGCTGACCCCCGCACCGGCCCCGGCCGCCGGTCCGGACCCGACCCCGGTCCGGTAGCGGCCCCGGTCCGGTACCGGAAGGGCCCGCCCGCGTACGGCGGTTTCCGGCCATGCCGTCAGAGGTGGTCGGCCCGCTCCCGCACCGGACCGGCCGCCCCGGCGGCCCCCGCCGCCGGGTCCTTGCGCGGCCAGATCGTGTACGCCACCGCGACCAGGGCCTGGATGCCCAGCACCCGCAGGGCGACGAGCTGCCACGACCGCAGCCCGCTCGTGTCGGCCACGTCCCCGACGTACCAGATCCCGGCCTGGAGCAGCCCGGCCGCGACGGCGACCCCCGCCAGGGTCCGTAGCCACAGCTTCCACTCGTGGACGGAACGGGCCCGGCCGTACAGGCTGCCGGGCGGCTTGGGGCCCCCGGCGAAGCGGTGGGCGGCATGGCCGTCGAGCCACTTCACCGTGTAGTGGCCGTAGCCCACGGTGTAGCCGATGTAGAGGGCCGCCAGGCCGTGCGCCCAGCCCGGCTCGCCCCCGTTCTTCAGGTCCAGGACGGAGGCCACCAGCAGGACCAGCTCCAGCAGCGGCTCGCACAGCAGGACCGCCGCCCCCAGCCTGGGCATCTTCGCGAGGTAGCGCAGCGCCAGCCCGGCGGCCAGCAGCACCCAGAACCCGACCTCGCAGGCGATGATCAGAGCGACGAGCACGGCACTTCCTTCCGGCGGTGGTGGTGGCAATGGTGGTGGTGTCAGCCGTAGGAGGAGAGGGAGAAGAGGGAGGAGGAGCGATCACGTCACGGCTCTTCCCAGCCTCCCGTCCCGCCCGGCCCGGCGCGTCGTCCGCGGTGAGGAGAGACGGCTGCATCCTTCGGTGTACCCGCCCGGGGCCCGCTTCCGCCCAGGCACCGAGGACGGGGGCCCCGGCACCGTGTTGGATGGGAGGATGACCGTCCGCAGCCTGCGCCCGCACCGCGACGACGTCCTCCTCGCCGCGCTCAGCGTGGCCGTCGGCGTCCTGCTCTGGTCGCTCGGCGTGTACAGCACCGGCAACCGGTACTTCCTGCCCGCATGGGCGGCCCTGGTCCCCCTCTTCGCCCTCGGCGCGATGGAGCTGCTGCGCCGCTCCGCGCCCTCGGTGACCCTGGGCGTCGGCACCGTCGGTCTGATCGCCGACCAGTTCACCGTGGGCAGCGCCGCCACCGTCCTGATCTTCACCGACCTGATGTACGCGGCCGTCGTCTACGGGAAACCGTCCATGGCCCGGCGGCTCCCGGTCACCACCGGCCTGATCACCCTCGCCGTCACCTTCGCCTCGCTGGTCTGGCTGCGCACCCCGCAGGCCCTGCTGATCGGCGTCATCACCGGCATCGTCAGCTTCGGCCCGGCCCTGACCGGCGCCACGCTGCGCAACCACCGCGAGGCCGCCGTGGCCGCCCGGCTGCGCGCCGAGCAGACCGCGCTGCTGGCCGAGATGGACCGTACCCAGGCCGTCGCCGCCGAGCGGGCCCGGATGGCCCGGGAGCTGCACGACATGGTGGCCAACCACCTCTCCGCCATCGCCATCCACTCCACCGCCGCGCTCTCCATCGATTCGCCCGCGACCAGCCGTGACGCGCTCGGGGTGATCCGGGAGAACAGCGTGCAGGGCCTGGCCGAGATGCGACGGCTGATCGGTCTGCTGCGGGACGCCGGGGCCGGGTCGGAGGCGGTCGCCACCCCCTCCCTGGACGGGCTGGAGGCCCTGCTCGGCCAGGCCCGCGCCAACGGCCGGGCGAGCGGGCTGGACTGCGTGCTCCACGACGACCGGCCACCCGGCCCGTCGCTGCCGGCCCCGGTGGAGCTGGCCGCGTACCGGATCGTCCAGGAGTCGCTGACCAACGCGCTCAAGCACGCCGTGCCGGGCACGGTCACCGTCCGGGTGGCCCGTACCGGCCCGCTGCTGACCGTCGCGGTGGACTCCCCGTACGGGGACCGGCCGGGCCCCCGCGCCCCCGGTTCCGGGGCCGGGCTGATCGGCATGCGCGAGCGGACGGAGCTGCTGGGCGGGGAGTTCGCCGCAGGTCCGGCCGGTCCGGTGCTGCCGGCCGGTCCGGCCAGGACGGTGTGGCGGGTACGGGCGGCCCTGCCCGCCGAGGAGAGGATGGTGACCGGATGACCGTCCGGGTGGTGGTGGCCGAGGACCAGAGCGCGGTACGGGCGGGGCTGGTCCTCATCCTGCGCAGCGCGGGTGACATCGAGGTCGTGGGCGAGGCCGCGGACGGGGAGGAGGCGGTGCGCCTGGCCCGTGAGCTGCGGCCGGACCTGGTCCTGATGGATGTGCAGATGCCCCGGCTGGACGGGGTGTCGGCGACCCGTCAGGTGGTCGCGGAGGGGCTGGCCGACGTCCTGGTCCTGACCACCTTCGACCTGGACGAGTACGTCTTCGGCGCGCTGCGCGCCGGAGCCGGCGGCTTCCTGCTGAAGAACGCGGAGGCGGCGGAGCTGATCGGGGCGGTACGGACCGTCGCGCGCGGGGAGGGGCTGATCGCCCCGGCGGTGACCCGGCGGCTGATCGCCGAGTTCGCCGCGGACCGGCACCGGCGTCAGGAACCCGATCCGGGCACCTCGGCCGCTCTGGAATCCCTGACACCCCGGGAACGGGAAGTACTCGCGTCTCTGGGCCGGGGGTTGTCCAACGCGGAGGTCGCGGCGCAGCTGGAGATGGCCGAGGCGACGGTGAAGACGCACGTCAGCAGGGTGCTGGGCAAGCTGGAACTGCGCAGCCGGGTGCAAGCCGCGGTGCTGGCGCGGGAGTTGGGGCTCTAGAAAATCACTCGGAACCGTTCCTCCAGGAGGTCTGGACCTCTTGACGCTTGGTCCAGACCTTTCTAGTCTCACGGCAACACTGTGGTGAGCGTGCGATACCAAGCGTGCTCACGGGCGGCGCAGGTCCCACCCCCATGTCGTGGCCGGCCCGACGGCCTCGACGGACCTACGGAGGAACACCCTTGAGCACAGCACCCCCACCCCGCACAAGGCGCACCAAATTCTTCACCCGAGTGGCAGCGGTCGTCGCCGCCCTCGCCCTGCCCGTCTCCGGGCTCGTCGCGCTGGCCGGCCCCGCCCAGGCCGCCACCTCCGCGAGCGCCACCTTCGCGAAGGCGTCCGACTGGGGCTCCGGCTTCGAGGGCAGGTGGACGGTGAAGAACACCGGCACCACCACCCTGACCAGCTGGACCGTCGAGTGGGACTTCCCCGCCGGCACCACGGTCACCTCCGCCTGGGACGCCACCGTCACCGGCGCGAACAACCACTGGACCGGCAAGAACATCAGCTGGAACGGAACGCTCGCCCCCGGCGCCATCGTGAGCTTCGGCTTCAACGGCACCGGCCCCGGCTCCCCCACAGGCTGCAAGATCAACGGCAACTCCTGTGACGGGACTCCCCAGCCCGGCGACAGCCTCCCCTCCGCTCCCGGTACGCCCACCGCGAGCGGCGTCACCGACACCGCGCTGACCCTGAGCTGGGGCGCGGCCACCGATGACAAGGGCGTCAAGAACTACGACGTCTACCGCAACGGCGCCAAGATAGCCACGGTCAACACCACGACCTACGGGGACTCCGGTCTCACCAAGGCCACCGCGTACAACTACACCGTGGTCGCCCGCGACACCATCGACCAGACGGGTCCGGCCTCCGCGCCCGTATCGGTGACCACCACGGGCGGCGGTCCCAACCCCGACCCGGGCGCCAAGATCAAGCTCGGCTACTTCACCCAGTGGGGCGTCTACGGCCGCAACTACCACGTGAAGAACCTGGTCACCTCGGGCACCGCCTCGAAGATCACGCACATCAACTACGCCTTCGGCAACGTGCAGAACGGCAAGTGCACGATCGGTGACTCCTACGCCGACTACGACAAGGCGTACACCGCCGACCAGAGCGTCGACGGCGTCGCCGACACCTGGGACCAGCCGCTGCGCGGCAACTTCAACCAGCTCCGCAAGCTGAAGGCCCAGAACCCGAACCTCAAGGTCCTGTGGTCGTTCGGCGGCTGGACCTGGTCCGGTGGCTTCGGCCAGGCCGCCGCCAACCCGGCCGCCTTCGCCGACTCCTGCTACGCCCTGGTCGAGGACCCGCGCTGGGCCGACGTGTTCGACGGCATCGACGTCGACTGGGAGTACCCGAACGCCTGCGGTCTGACCTGTGACACCAGTGGCGCGGCCTCCCTGAAGAACCTGGCCTCGGCGCTGCGCACCAAGTTCGGCACCAGCAACCTGGTCACCGCCGCCATCTCGGCCGACGGTTCCAACGGCGGCAAGCTCGACGTCGCCGACTACGCCGGAGCCGCGCAGTACTTCGACTACTACAACGTCATGACGTACGACTTCTTCGGTGCGTGGGCGACCAAGGGCCCGACCGCCCCGCACTCCCCGCTGACCTCGTACGCCGGTCTCCCGACCGCCGGTTTCACCTCCGAGGCCGCCATCACCAAGCTCAGGGGCAAGGGCATCCCCGCCTCCAAGCTCGTCCTCGGCATCGGCTTCTACGGCCGAGGCTGGACCGGAGTCACCCAGGACACCCCCGGCGGCACCGCCACCGGGCCCGCGCCGGCCACGTACGAGGCGGGCAACGAGGACTACAAGGTCCTGAAGAACATCTGCCCGCCCACCGGCACCGTCGCCGGCACCGCCTACGCCAAGTGCGGCACCAACTGGTGGAGCTACGACACCCCGGCCACCATCAGCAGCAAGATGGCCTGGACCAAGCAGCAGGGCCTCAAGGGCGCCTTCTACTGGGAGTTCAGCGGCGACACCAGCAACGGTGAGCTCGCCAACGCGGTCCACTCCGGTCTCCAGTAACCCCACGTACTGAAACCGGTTCACGAACGAAGCCGGGAAGAAGGGTCCGTCCCCCTTCTTCCCGGCTTCTTCATGTCCGCCTCCCGTGCCCGCCCGCCCGGAACGGCGCACGGGCACGGAGGCGGAGGCGGTGCGAAGGACGTACGAGGGCACGCACCCGGAGGAGTCACGGACACGCGCCGGACACCGCCGGGAGCGGGGAGGCGGAGCACACGGGACGCACGGCGACAGGGGCTCCCGGGGCCACACGGCGTACGGGCCCGTACGAGCCGGTACGGACCGGCGACGGGCGGGAAACGCGGGGCGGGAGAGGCCACTGGCCGGGAGAGGCCGACCGAAGAAGCCGGGCCGGAGGACCGGGCCGGAAAGAGGGACCGGGTGACGAGGGACCGGGCGACGCGAAGGGTCAGGCGACGCGAAGGGTCAGGCGACGTTCACGCGCTGGCCGGGCGGCGCCGCCTCCAGCCACGCGAGGAAGCCGGTGAGCGCGTCGTCGCTCATCGCCAGCTCCAGCCGGGTCCCCTGGTGCACCGCCCCGAGCACGACCGCGTCGGACAGCAGCGCCAGCTCCTCCTCGCCCTCGGGGGCGCGGCGGGCGAGGACCTCGATGGAGGACCGCTCCAGCAGCCGGCGCGGCCGGGGGGAGTACGAGAACACCCGGAACCACTCGATCCGGTCACCGCTGTAGCGCGCGACCCCGTACACCCAGCCCTTGCCGGAGATGTCGGGCTCCTCGGCCACGCCCCAGCGCATGCTGCAGTCGAAGGTGCCGCCGGAGCGCTGGATGAGTCTGCGGCGCAGTCCGAAGACAAACAGCCCGACCACCACCAGGGCCACCACCAGGCCGCTCACAAGCAGAGCGAGGAGCATCTTCACCGACCTCCTCGCTGTTCGGGAACCGCAGAAAGAACCGGGTGCCTCCCGGACCGTGTCCGGGAAGGACCTGCATCGCCTCAGCCGCGACCCGCTCTGAAGAATTCCAGAACGGACCGCGGCTGAGGTGTGCCGGGGGGGGGGGGGGGGGCCCCCCCCCGCCCCCCCCCCCCGGGAGACCCCCGGCCGGCGACAGTACCCCGCCCCCCCCCCCACACGGCCCCGGCCCCCCCGCGGGGGCGCCCCCGGGGC